>CAVAIA010000037.1:0-24502 GCA_963588595.1 bacterium
TATGTGTGTTACTGTGAGAACAATGGTGCGCGGTGCAAGATTTGAACTTGCGACCTCCAGCCCTCTCGCAAGCTCGTGGGCGGCTCGCAAGAGAAATGTGCCACAGGCACATTTCTATAAGATACGTTAGTTAATATTTATGTGTGTTACTGTGAGAACAATGGTGCGCGGTGCAAGATTTGAACTTGCGACCCCCACCGTGTCAAGGTGATGCTCTCCCCCTGAGCTAACCGCGCATTTAAATGGTGTCGGAGGCGGGATTTGAACCCGCACACCCGAATATTTGGGCACTAGCACCTCAAGCTAGCGTGTCTGCCGTTCCACCACTCCGACATATAAAAAAGTTATAAACTCTTTTCAACTAATTAGCTTTGCCCTTGGATCATTCCAACTGGGAAACAAAACATCATCAAAAGCAAAGTAACAATAAAAACGATCGCGCAAATAATAGTTATACGATCGAGGTTCTTCTCTATAATGCTTGTTCCTGATTGAGAAGAATACATTGAGCTTGCAATCGCGTCAGAAATTCCAGTGCCTTTTCCACTGTGCATCAAAATAAAAATCACTAGACCTGTGCCTGAAATAAAAAGCAAAACTAGTAAAAAAATTGCTAATGGTGTCATTCCTATTACCTCTAAACTCTAATATCCTTTTCGCAAGCATTATGCTCACGGACGACTTATTATACCAAAAAACTTTTAAATTTTATATTCTTGCCAATTAATTATTAAAAAAACTAAAGCCCTAATTTTTCTTTATATTCTCTAAAAGAAGGGTGGACCTTATCCTTGTCAGATAGAGTCACTCTTTTTTTGTCAAAAACAACGTCGCTTCCTATAGCCGGCCAAATAATACCTATGTCTGGATCGTCAAAAGGAAGACCACCTTCATCGTTTGGGTGGTAAACGTCATCACACTTATAGCAAAACTCAGCGCTCTCGCTCATCACCAAAAACCCATGCGCAAAACCTCTTGGGATAAAGAATTGACGTGAATTCTCTTCACTTAAAACAACTCCCTCCCATTTGCCAAACGTTGGGCTATCCTTCCTTAAGTCAACGCAAACGTCGAAAACCTTACCCTTAACAACTCTTACCAACTTAGATTGAGGATGGCTAATTTGAAAATGAAGACCCCTTAAAACTCCTTGTTTTGAAGCAGATTGATTATCTTGAACAAACTCACAATCTATCCCAGCTTCAACAAAACACTCCTTTTTATATGTCTCCATAAAAAAACCGCGATCGTCCCCGAAGCGCTTAACATCGATAACAAAAACGCCATCTATGCTGGTCTCTTGAAATTTGAAGTTTCCTATCTCCGTTGTTTTGCCCATTGTTAAACTTCCCTCTTTAGTTAAATTTTATTGTCCAACCTTCGCATATTTTTCTTCTGTGGCCTTCTTTACCTTCTCCCACCAAGTCTTATTATTTGAATACCACTCAATTGTTTGCTTCAATCCTTCATCAAAATTCGTGTGAGCGGGTTGCCATCCTAAATCGCGCCTCAATTTAGTGGAGTCAATCGCATAACGAAGGTCATGACCGGGTCTGTCCTTTACCCATTCAAAATCATCTTCGCTTTTTCCCATGTTCTTTAAAATTGCACGCATAACTTCCAAGTTATTCTTTTCGCCATCTGCGCCAATTAAATAGGTTTGCCCAAGCTCGCCTTTTGTCAAAATAGTCCAAATTGCGCTCGAATGATCCTCCGTGTGAATCCAATCGCGAACATTTTGACCATTTCCATAAAGTTTTGGTTTTATCCCACATAAAACATTTGTGATTTGGCGAGGGATAAATTTCTCTACATGTTGAAAAGGGCCATAATTATTAGAGCAATTTGAAATTGTTGTCTTTACTCCATAGGTTCTTGCCCATGCCCGAACGAGCATATCAGAAGCCGCTTTTGTCGAAGAATAAGGGCTTGAAGGCTTGTATGGCGTCTCTTCAGTGAAACGATTTGGGTCGTCTAGCTCGAGATCCCCGTAAACCTCGTCCGTTGAAACATGGTGCAATCTAACATCATACTTTTTGCAAGCTTGCAACAATGAAAAAGTCCCAAAAACATTGGTTTGAACGAATGGAGTTGGGTCGAGAATTGAGTTATCATTGTGACTTTCAGCTGCATAATGAACAATCGCATCCACTCCGGGAACAATCTCATCAAGCAAATTAGAATCACAAATGTCTCCATGAACAAATTGAACGCGCGCCTCATCCAGCCCTGCAATGTTATCAAGATTTCCAGCGTAGGTTAGCTTGTCAAGAACAACAATTTGAACATCAGGTTGATTGTCATAAACCCAATGAACAAAATTAGAACCAATGAAGCCACAACCGCCAGTTACAATTATCTTTTTTGGAGAAAACATAATAAAAAACCGATCCTTACATTCTTATAACTATCTACTAATTATTTTCAATATCTTCAATAAACGAATACAACGCATCTTCCCAATTCCTCATCTTGTTGCCAATTGTTTCTTCAAGATGTTTGTTTTGAAGAGCACTAAAATGGGGTCTTGGAGCACTTTGAGGGTGGTCTTTCAAGTAATTTTTTGTTGTAACGCGTTTTACCTTGCAATTCTTTCTGGCGAGTTCAAAACTCTTTTGAGCTAGGTCGGCCCACGTGCAAATCCCCTCACCAGTTACGTGATAGATTCCATAATCGCCACCTTTTGCAATTTCTAATATTTCGTAAGCAAGATCATTAGCGTTGGTAGGATTACCAAATTGGTCAGCAACAACGCTTACCTCGTCAAGTTTATCAGCAAGACCTAGCATTGTATAGACAAAATTCTTGCCATATTTCCCATACAACCAAGAGGTTCTAAGGACGAAAGTTCTCTTGCAAAACTCTAGAGCTAATTTTTCTCCCTCTAGCTTAGTCCTTCCATATGCAGAAATTGGATCAGCCTCATCCGTCTCTATTCTTGCGTTCGCATATTCACCACTAAAGACATAATCAGTTGAGATATGAACCAACTTGGCAGCTTGATTATCCGCCGCGATAGCCAAATTTTTTACCCCATCGCTATTTATAGCATGCGCCAATTCTTCGTTTTCCTCACATGCTTCGCAATTTGTGTAAGCAGCACAATTGATAATTACGTCAAATTTATTATCACTAAAATAGGAATCTACGAGAGAAGCATCTGTTATATCAAGCTCGGGAAGATCGAGACACGAAACATTAGCACCCTCATAAATTTTATCTATATCTCCAATTTGCGTCTTTTTAACCTTTAGGACATGCTCTATTTCTTGACCAAGCATGCCTTTAGCCCCAACTATGCATATATTTAAAGGTTTACTCATCTATAAAAACTCCACTTAGTTCCTTTTCGCGTTCCCTGGAGCGTATCTCCCCTCTAAAACACGTTTTAAGTGCTGCCCATATTCACTTTTACCATAACTCTTAACAGCAGCCTCCAAAGCGTCAGCCCCAATCCAGCCATTTTCATAGGCTATTTCTTCAATCGCGCTAACAGCGATTCCTTGGCTTCTCTCAACAGCGCGAACAAATTCGCTCGCCTCAAACAAACTCTCCATTGTCCCTGTGTCAAGCCAAGCATAGCCTCTACCTAAAGTGACAACATTCAAACTTCCGTCTTCTAAATACATTTGATTTAACGTTGTTATCTCAAGCTCGCCCCTGGCCGAAGGTTTCACTTGTTTTGCAAAATCGCAAACTCGATTATCGTAAAAATATAGCCCCGTTACTGCATAATTACTCTTAGGCTTTTCTGGTTTCTCTTCAATTGAGATGGCGTTTAAGTTATCGTCAAACTCAACAACTCCGAATCTCTCAGGATCATCCACGTAGTAACCAAAGACCGTGGCACCTTTCTTCCCGTCACTTGAATTGGTTATAGCTTCTTCTAAATGCCTACCAAGTCCATTGCCATAAAAAATGTTATCTCCCAAAACAAGAGCGCAACTGTCATTATTAATAAACTTCTCTCCGATTATAAAAGCTTGCGCAAGTCCATCAGGAGAAGGTTGCACCTCATAACTTAAATTAAGGCCATATTGTGAGCCGTCCTTTAAGAGTCGCTCAAAATTTGGCAAGTCATTTGGCGTTGATATAATTAAAATGTCACGAATTCCTGCCATCATCAAAACGCTCAACGGATAATAAATCATCGGCTTATCGTAGACTGGCAAAAGCTGCTTTGACGTGACTGTTGTTAGAGGATAGAGGCGAGTTCCGCTGCCTCCTGCAAGAATTATGCCTTTCATCTACCGAGCGCCTTTCTGTTCAAAGATATAAGATTACCTTCTCAAACATTTCTATTATACATAAATTTTATGCTCCTTAAAATATGCTATTATGAAATGCATGTCATCGAGCATAAAACAAACATCTTTTAAGCGTGATTGGTTCATTCTTTCAAGCTTAGTTGGAAAAGATTTTAAGATTAAATATAGAAGAAGCGTTCTAGGTGTTCTGTGGAGCGTTCTAAATCCACTTCTTATGATGGTCGTTCTAACTGCAGTTTTCTCAACAATTTTTCGCTTTAACATTGAATATTTCCCAGTCTATCTAATCTTGGGACAAACGCTTTTTACATTTATGAGCGATGCAACATCCACATCTATGTCATCTATAGTGCAAGCGGCTCCCTTAATTAAAAAAATTAGAATCAACAAATGGATTTTTCCTCTTGAAAAGGTAACTTTTGCCTTAGTAAATTTTGGATTTTCATTTTTGGCAGTTATCGCTGTCATGCTATTTTTTAAAATAACTCCAACGATAAACGTTTTATTTTTTCCACTTCTAATAATTTGCGTATATGTTTTTAGCCTCGGTTTAGGCTTGATGCTTGCAGCCCTAGCCGTCTTCTTCAGAGACATAATACACCTATGGAGTGTTCTTTTGACAGCGTGGACTTATGCAACTCCTTTATTTTATCCAACTGAAATCTTGCCAGATTGGGCGTTGCCAATTATCAAATATAACCCAATGTACTACTACGTAAATGTTTTAAGAGAATCTGTTTTATGGGGTCAAACTCCAAGCTCAAAAGAACTTATAATTTGTGTGTTTTGCGCCCTTGTTGCAATTATATTGGGCGTTTTGATCTTTAAAAAGTTGCAAAAGAAGTTCATTTTATACGTTTAGAAAATTCAACTTAACTTATGACAGAGAAAACTAACACAGGGAAAATAGAGATCAAAACGAAATCGTTTAATGACGATGAAAAGAAAACAATGATTTCAATAAACAATGTCTCAATGACATTTAATATGGCAAGCGAGCAACTTAACAACTTAAAAGAATATTTTCTTGCTATAGTCAAGCATAAGCTGTTTTTCGAGGAGTTAAATGCGCTTCAAAATGTCAACTTTGAAATTAAACAGGGAGACGTTTTTGGAATCATTGGGACAAATGGTTCAGGAAAATCAACCCTTCTAAAGATAATAGCAGGCGTTCTTGAGCCAAGCGAAGGGACAGTCGAGATCAATGGAGGAATCGCCCCACTCATTGAGCTGGGCGCTGGTTTCGACATGGAGTTGTCAGCTCGCGAAAACATCTATTTAAATGGCGCTTTATTAGGATATTCAAAGAGTTTCATAGAACAACACTTCGATGAGATAGTGAAATTTTCAGAAATCGAAAAGTTTCTAGACATGCCGATGAAAAATTATTCGAGCGGGATGATCGCGAGAATCGCATTCGCAATCGCAACAGTCATTGTTCCTGAGATTCTTATAGTGGATGAAGTTCTATCCGTTGGAGATTTCATGTTCCAAAAAAAATGCGAAGACAAGATTTTAGAACTAATTAAAAACCACAACACAACAGTTTTAATAGTATCGCACTCAAATGACCAAATTAGACGACTATGCAACAAAGCAATTTGGATTGAAAAAGGTAAAACTCGCTTGATAGGCAACGCTAAAGACGTTTGCGACATATATGGTCTTGTTGGAGGTAGGCAAGGCGCAATAGAATCAGAAAATTTAATAATCAACGCAATCAATGATGAAAGCGTTGCAGACGCTCAAAGCGCGTCTTTTCATGTTCAAGGCTCTTCCTCTCCAGAACTTAGCTTGTCTCTTGCAAAGC
This sequence comes from bacterium, assembly GCA_963588595.1. Lineage (GTDB taxonomy): Bacteria > Actinomycetota > Coriobacteriia > Coriobacteriales > Eggerthellaceae > Phoenicibacter. The sequence goes on from CAVAIA010000037.1 coordinate 6,079, forward strand.
ACGCACCTAAAGAGGAGATTAAAAGCGTTTGTCTTTGCTCTATGCAAACTCACATCAATTCCTCTTTCGCAAACGCGCTTGCAGGCAAATTGAACGCACCTGTTATCTCGATAAAACACGAGGGAGTTGACTACCCTATCATTGATTGGTTAAACGAACACAAACCTGAAGAAATTTACATTTTCAACTTAACTAATTCGACAGGACCAAAAGAGCTTGCTGATTATAAATTCGACTATTCACCGAAAATAACAGAATTTAACCACCACGATAATCTAAACAACATTTCTAAATATATGTTTGAGGAAACTTTTGAAATTTTAGATAAACCTACCTGCGCTTTTATTGGAACATTCCAAGATAGCATTGAAACTAGCGTTTCTTTTGGGCCGCTAAGTTACTATGAGAAAATTCCATTCTTATGCATTGACCCAGCATCAATAACGCCAACTTCTTTCGCAAAGACTTGCAAAGATTATGGAATTAAAAAAGCTATAAACGTGAGTCCAACAATTGACAAAAAATTTCTAGACTACCTTTCCAAAAATTGCATAGAGGTTGAAAATTTAGCCTCGACCGACAAGTCAAAAACTTTCTTAGCACTAGCTGAAAAAACTTGCGAGCTTTTTAAAGAAGAGAAATGCGGTGAAGCTTTAATCATCCCTCAAAATGGAGACTCATGCATAGATGCTGCATCCGCTGGATATTATGCCTCAAAGGCCAAATGTCCAATTCTTGTTATTGACAACAGATCGCTTGACTCGATAGCTGACGCAATAACATTTTTAAAGAAACATAAAATCAAGAAAGTCACATTCCTCGATAGCATAGAAGCTCTAAGCCTGCCAATCGTTGAAGTTCTTTCAAAGACAGCAAAAAAGAATCAATCTTAAAAACAAAATAAAAAAAGGTCCACCTAAATGGTGAACCTTCAAAGCAGTATATATCAGCATCTATAGTAAAACTAGACCAACGCAACAACAGCACCTTTGTAATTCTCTTCGATATATTTCTTAACATCCTCGCTCTTGAGCGCATCTACTAATGCTTTAATTTTCTCGCTGTTTTCATTTCCATCCTTAACGGCAATAACATTCGCATAAGATTGAGCTGCTTCGCCTGAGTCAGACTCAACTGCTAAGGAGTCATTGGTGTCAAGACCAGCGGAAAGAGCGTAATTGCAATTGACAACAACTAAATCAACGTCGTTCACTGTTCTTGGAACTTGCGCTGCTTCAACCTCATTTATTTGCAAATTCTTAGGGTTTTCGGCAATGTCTATCTTTGTCGCGTTAGTGCCAACTCCTTCTTTCAGCTTGATGAGACCCTCTTGTTGAAGCAAGAGCAAAGCACGAGCTTCGTTGGTTGTGTCGTTAGGAACAGAAATCGTCGCTCCATCAGCTAAATCTGTGATGCTTTTAGTTTTCCCTGCATAAATTCTCATAGGCTCGAAATGAATAGATGCAGCACTCACCAAATTGGTCCCATTCTCTTGATTGTAGTTTTTAAGGTAAGTCACATGTTGAAAGTAGTTTGCATCCAACTCTCCTGAGGATAGAGCAGTGTTCGGCTGGATGTAGTCGTTATACTCAACAATTTCTAGCGTGTATCCATTTTCAGCCAATTTGGCTTTTACTTGAGACAATATTTCTGCATGAGGAGTTGGAGAAGCACCAACTTTAATTGTCTTGTCAGATGAAGAAGACGAGCTCGAAGTTGAACCGCATCCTGAAAGTCCAAATATTGCAAATATTGCTAGAACAACAGCCAATGACGCAAGAGAAATTTTTTTAATAGTTTTAGTAAACATTTTTAATCTCCTCTATTCAAATAATTTTAATAATTTTTACTTTAATCTTTTATCTGTTTTTCTTGCTAGATAAAGTCCGCCCTCTTGAAAAATTTGGACGATAACAACTAGCAACAAAACAGTTATCAACATAATGTCAGTTTGGTAACGATAATATCCATAATTTATCGCGATCGCACCAAGACCACCTCCGCCAACGAATCCCGCCATCGCGGAATAGCCAAGGATTGTAGCCAACGAAATCGCAGCACCAATAAGCAAACTAGGCCTCGCTTCAGGCAAAAAGACTTTTGTTACCATTTCAATTTTAGAAGTTCCCATTGCTCGCGCTGCCTCAATAACCCCGCTATCGACCTCTTTTAAGGAAGATTCAACCATTCTGGCAACATAAGGCGCTGCTGCGACAACTAACGGGACGATAGTCGCGCTCGTTCCCAAAGTTGTTCCTACAACAAGTCTAGTAAAAGGCAAAATCGCAACTAGCAAAATAAGAAAAGGAATGCTCCTCAAAACGTTAACGATAACTCCGAAAATGAGATTTAAGATCCTGTTTTCGAAAATCCCTCCTTTGCAAGTTGCATATAACAAAACACCAAGCGGAACTCCTAAAACGTATGCAATTAGAGTTGAAACAATTGTCATATAAATCGTTTCCCAAGTTCCACTTATTATAAGATTTAAAAGTTGAGGATCCATTTAGTCAACCTCCCTTTTCAACTCTTCTTCGATTTCGCTCAAATCGATGTTTGAAATGTCTATTCCCTTGTTCAAAAGAAACTTCTTTGCAAGCGAAATCGCTTCTTGTGCTTTATCTCCTCCTGCCAAAATCAACTTCTTAGCAGCATCACTTTTAGGCTCCAAGAAAACTTGCGAAACGTCTCCAAGTTCACAAATTTTCCCACCGTCCAAGACTGCAACTCTATCGCATATTCTCTCAACAACGCTTAGCTCGTGAGTAATAACCACAATCGTCACGCCAAGCTCTTTATTTAAGCGCTTTAATAAATCAAGGACAGTTCGGGTCGTTATTGGGTCTAAGGCACTTGTTGCTTCATCGCACAAAATAATCTTCGGGTCCGTGGCCAGTGCTCTTGCAATGGCAACACGCTGCTTTTGACCTCCAGAAAGTTGAGACGGAAACGAATTAGCCTTCTCGCTAAGCCCAACGAGATCAAGAAGTTCTTTTACCTTTTTGTCCGCTTCCTTCTTATCTACCCTAGCGATTTCTAGAGGATACAAAACATTTCTCTCAACTGTTCGCTGTTCCAAGAGATTAAATTGTTGAAAAATCATTCCAATATTTTTTCTTTGTTCATTAAGCTCACGAGCGTTAAGAGACGTCAAATTTTTGCCGTCAACTATGACTTTACCGCTAGTTGGACGCTCTAGAAGGTTAATGCATCTTACCAAGGTTGATTTTCCAGCCCCGCTAAATCCTATAATCCCAAAAATTTCTCCCTCTTTAATGTCTAAATTTACATTATCAAGAGCACAAACCGTTTCTTTTTTTGCCTTAAAGTTTTTAGTTATGTTCTTAAGTTGAATCATCAAACACCTTTAAATTAGTAAATCATTGCTTACAAAATCGAAGTAACGCGAAAACGCACCACAAAATCAAAAAATAACAAATTATAATCGGAGTAAAAAGATATGTGTAGGCATAAAGCCTACATCATCATGTCAAGCATCATAACATCAACAAATATGTTTGCAAAGTTACTCATTGCGAAAATAATTTTATAACACTTAATTTAAAAATCAAGAAAAATTTTAAATTAACTATTTCTTAATTGGTCTTTTAACTCTTTTTTGTCCCGCCCTATTCGATTTTGCTTGGTTTTTAGCCTTATTAGCTCCTTGCCCTTTATTGGCAGCTTGAGCGTTTGAGGCACTAGTCTTAGCAGTTGACTTCTTGTCCACAGACTTTGCCTCGTCAACGTTTGCAGCCTGAGCTTCTTTCTTTGCTTGCGCCTCGAGGCGTGCAATCGGGACTTGCTCAAGTCCTCCTCTATAAGATGCGTCAAAGTCAAACAATTTTATTTCGTTTCCATATTTCTTTTGCAATCTAGCATATCTTGGCTCATGAGTTTTCCAAATCGTATAAAGAGGAACAGCGACAGCAAATGATGAGTAGGATCCAGCAATCAAGCCGATCGACATCGCGAATGCAAAGTCGCGAAGAGTCTCTCCTCCGAAGAACAACATGAAGAACACTGGGACAAATGATGTCACAGTCGTGTTTATCGTGCGGATCAAAACTTGGTTAATTGAATGATTTGCCATCGTTCCAAATGTGCACTTGATGCCCTCTTGTTTCATGTTGTCATTAACTCGGTGGAAAGTGACGATGGTGTCATATAGTGAATAACCCAAAATGGTTAACAGGGCAGCTATTGTGTTCGGGTTAACTTCGCGCCCAACAACCGCATAAACGCCCATAACTATGATTAAGTCGTGCAACAAAGTTATAACTGCAATAACTCCCATCTTCCATTCGAAGCGAATCGCGATATAAACAATAATTAAAAGCATCGAAACTAAAAATGCTATCAAAGACGAATAGACAACGCTCGTCCCCCAATCAGGTCCTATAACGCTAACGCTAGTTCCACTTGAGTCTAGTTCAAATTTGTCTTGAATTTGAGTTGCTATGTCATTTGCCTCATTCGAATCAGTTACAGGAATTCTGACGATAAAGCCTTCTTGTCCGTCAGTCTCTGCAGTTTGAATCGTTGCATTGTCCTGCCCAGCCTCGCTAAAAGCACTTCGCATGTCATCGATCGAGGTTCCTTTAGCGTCAGCATAGGTAATCGATGAACCACCAACGAACTCAATGCCAAAATTAAAGCCACGGATAGCCATGGTGCCAACTAAAACGACAACCGCAACAGCCGATATGGTTAAGAACAGTTTCTTGTGACCGACGAAATTAATGTCTTTCTTAATGAAGCGACCTTTAATTTTCTTTGCAGCATTGACAACGTGAGATGCATTCTCGTCCGCGATCTCTTTTTCTTCCATAGCTGCAGCATCGAGGCAATCTTGAATGTTCCAAAACTTCGGATGCCTTTTGATCGTGCGAGGCGCCATCAAGCGGATCAAAGGCGCTTTGAACAAAAGCATCATAACGATGTCGCAAAGAATTCCAAGCGCAAGAGTTAGACCGAAGCCTTTTACAGTTGAAGAAGCTAAGAAGAACAAACAAAGCGCAGACACCAACGAAACTAAGTCAGCATCAATTGAAGTCATAATTGCGTGGCGCACGCCTGAAATTGAGGCTGAGCGGATTGACTTGCCCATTCGAATCTCTTCTCTAAACCTCTCAACTGTCAAAACGGACGAGTCTGCAGCCATACCTATCGTCAAAACAATTCCAGCTAAACCAGCAAGGGAAAGTGTGAATAAGCCAAACACAGAAAGCGTCGCAAGAATTCCAAGGTAGAGAACAGCGAACACAAGCATAGCGCCTGCAGTTATGGTTCCAAGCCCCTTGTAGAAGAACAAAAGGTAGAGCATAACAAGCAAAAGTCCTATGCAAACTACAATTATTGCTCCACTGAGTGCGTCTTGACCAAGGGTTGGTCCAACAACTTGACTTGTTGCATATTCAAAGCTAACTGGCAAAGAACCACTCTCAAGAACTGTTGCTAGAGACTTTGCTTGGTTCAATGAATAATTTCCAGTAATTTGAACTTTTCCATCTGTGATTGCACTTTGAACCGCAGGAGCACTGTTGACTTCATTGTCAAGAATAATAACTATTTGTCCCTTTGAAGAATAAAGCTCAGTTGACGCTTCTGCAAAAGCTTGTTTTCCCTCTTCGTCGAGCTCAATGTTGACTGCATAATAAGAAGAAACTTGGCTCGCTTTATCAACAGAAACTTTGCTAATGTTGCTACCAGTTATTATTGGAGTGTAGGTCGAGGAATCAACAGTTAGCTTATCTCCACCTTCAACCCTAAATGAATGCTCATAGTCGTCCGTAACTGTCTCATAACCGCCGATCTCGCCATTTTCGATCTTCGTTTTAACATCCTCGTCAGTGAAGGAGTCGAGACGCGCAAATGAGAGTTGACCTGTTTTACCTATTGAATCGAGTGCAGTTTGAGTGTCTTGCAAACCAGGGATTTGAACAAGAATTTGGTCCGTTCCTTGAAGTTGAACAGTTGCCTCGCTTGCACCAAGGGCATTAACACGACTCTCAATTATGCCGCGCGATGTCTCCATTTGATCCGTTGAAGGGGAGGACCCGTCTGTTGTTTTTGCAGTCAAAACGACAGAAAGACCGCCTTTGATATCAAGACCTTGATTGATCTTTTCCTCAGGAGGCATAAACATGATGACACTTGCAACAACAAGGGCTGTTGTCAAAATCAAAAGCCAAACATTTCTTCTGGTTGAACCAGCACCAGAAGTTGGAGAATCGCTTGACTTCTTTTGCTTCCTTTTAAGACTTCTCTCACGCGCTTTTCTTTGATTTTCAGCGCGTTTAGCTGCTTCTTTTTGCTTCTTTTTTAAAGCCTTTTCTTTTTCCTTTTGAGCCTTCATTTCTTGCTTTTGCTTCTCTTTAAGGCTCTTCTCTCTTTCTTTATCAGCGTCCTTTTTAGCATTATCTTTAACTTGAGCATCCGTCTTCTTTGATGCCGTGCTCTTGTCTTTATCTTCTGTTTTTTTGCCTCGCGAAAGCGCCATGCGCAAGCTCCTTCATATCTAAAAATTACTCATAATCGTGGGGCTGATCAATCAAACAGCCAACCATAAATTATTACACTATTTCGCCATTTTTTCAAATAATCTACCTAAAGAAATGAAATCGTTTTTGCCTAGCGTCTCCCCTCTTCGTCTGGGATCGATGTCGCACTTATCTAAAACTTCACTAATTTCTTCTTTGTTTAAAGCGAATGAGGCTGAATTGCAAGCAAAATACGCAAGCATCGAGTTAAGTATCGTTTTCCTGCGACTAAAAAAAGCAGCGTCGGCTGCAACGCATGCGCTCTGCAATACAGAATGCGGGATGACCTCATCCTCGTCCGAAATTCTGTCAAGGCGAATAACGCAACTATCAACATGCGGAGCGGGAAGAAAGTTGTTTCTTCCAACAAAAAAATAACCATTTACGTCGACCAACAAAGATAGCTTAACAGTGTAGGCTCCATAGTTTTTTGTGCCCTGTTTCGCCATCATACGCTGAGCAACCTCTTTTTGAACCATAACAGTCGCACTCTTCAAGCCCTTGAAATTCCAAAAATAGTCAAAGATTAAAGTTGCAGCTATGTTGTAAGGCAAATTTGCCACCAGTTTTTCAGAATTGTTTACGTAAATTGAATGTTTGAGCTTATCTATCTCAAGAGCATCTCCTTCAATCAGCTTGAAATTGTCTTTTGCAAATGAAATGTTGTCTAATAGCAACCCAGCTAGTCGCGAGTCTTTTTCGATAGAAACAACGCTGGCTCCCGCCTCAAGAAGGGCTGCCGTTAAAACTCCAATTCCAGGGCCGATCTCTAAAATCCTCTCTTTTTCTTTAACGTCAGCTAACTTTAAAATTTTTTGAATTATAGACTCATTGATTAAAAAATTTTGACCTAAGGAATGAGAAAGTTTTACTCCCTCGCGTGAAAGCATCTCGTTCACAACTTTAGGGTTAGTTAATTTTGGTCTTGACATCCTTCACCTCAAAACCAGCAACATGAAGCGCACTCTTTAAAGTTAAAATTGCCCCGCTGTCCCCATAAGGGTCATTGCCATTTCCAAATAAATATAGGAAAGCTGGCTTCAAAGAGTTATGTCTGCAACCTTCCCAAAACATCGGCTGAAAACGATCCAAGGCAGCTTTAAGTTGCGAGGGCACTCCTGCCATATAAATCGGTGTAACAACAATAATCTCATCGCTTTGTTTTACGATATCGAGCACCTCAACCATGTCGTCATCTACAACGCATTTATAACTTGTCTTACATTTATCACACCCGCAACATCCACATATATCCATATCATTTAAGGAAACTAAAGTCACCTCGCGATTGGGGTCTTCCTCGATTTTTTCCTCGAATAGCTCTTGAGCAAATTTTAAAGAACCAGACCCTCTTTTAGGCGAGCCGCAAAGAATAGTTGACCTACTCATAAACAAGAATCCTGTCTATCTAACAAATCGAATGCATTTTTTTGCAATTGCGAAAAGAAAGTTTGGGCGTCCACTTTAAGGTCGCTCTTTAACTCGTCATAGAGCCCTTGAGCCACAAATAGCACGTGGGAGGGGACGCACTCCGAACCTCTAAAAGGCATTGGCGCCATAAAAGGAGAATCCGTTTCAGTCAAAAGTCGCTCCGGAGGAACGTGGTGGGCGGCAGCTCTTATTTCATCCGACTTTTTAAACGTTAAAGCGCCACCGAATGCGACATAACATCCTGCATCAACCCACCTTTTTATCTCAACCTCGTTTGATGTGTAGCAATGAAGCAAAACTCCACTTTTATTCCATCCAGCATTTTTTAAGCATGCGTAGGCATCATCAAAAGCTTCTCTAATATGAAGGATTATCGGCAATCCAACTTGATTCGCAAGCTCAATTTGACGTTCAAAGACCTCTATTTGAGCATTTCTTGGAGAAAAATCGTAGTGATAATCCAATCCAACCTCTCCAAGAGCGCTTGTCAACTCATCTTTAAGTTTTTCAACAAGCTTCTCCTCAATCTCTTTTGAATAGTCCTTCGCATAATGAGGATGAACGCCACAAGCCAACCTTATCTTAGGTGCTCCCACATGCGACTTAATCTCGTCGTAAAAATCCGTTCCCTCTTCAGAAAGTGGATCCGTCATAGCCTCTATAAACATAACATTTGAAAACTTAGCTTGCGCAAGAGCCTTCTTCGGGTCGTTCAGCATATTTATATGAGCGTGCGTGTCAACTGCACCGAACTTTAACGCCATCTCAGGAGCAGGAACACACGCCCACTCCTGGCCATGTTTTTTAGGTTTTTTATAAAAGCTAAAGTCGCTATTTGGAGGAGAATCGAATTCAGACATGATAGTTATTCATCTATAAGAATTTTCTCGTCGTCAAGTCTTGGGAAAAGAGGTTCGCCAATTTCAATCTTGTTAGAAGACTCAAGTTTTCCCCACTTCAACTCATCTTTCAATTCTTCAATCTCAAATGGATCAACCGCCCCAATTCGCTTGCAAACTTCTTTAGAAGTTTGTGTGCAAAATGGAGCTAACATAATAGCAATCAATCGAATTGCCTCAAGCGAGTTATATATAACATCAGCCAATTCTTGCTTTTTTGCCTCGTCCTTTGCAAGCGTCCAAGGCTCTGACTCCTCAACATAAAGATTAGCTCTGTGAGCTAAGTTCATAGTTGACTCAACGGCGCCAGAGAAATCTAATTGCTCCATCTTTTGCAAATAGTTATCAACAACACCTTCCAACATTTCGCTCAAAGGATTGTTTGTTGCATTTTGACTCGGAGTTGGAACGATAAAATCAAAATACTTTTTTGTCATATTTGTGACTCTTGAAACTAAATTTCCCCAAGTGTTAGCCAAATCAGCATTGTAGACTTGACACATTCTTTCTATCGAAATAGAACCATCAACTCCAAATTGAACATCACTCATAAAATAATATCTATAAGCGTCAACTCCAAAAATTTCAACAAGTTTTGAGGGCGAGAGAGCGTTTCCCTTCGATTTGCTCATTTTTTCGCCTTTTGTTAGCAAAAAGCCATGTCCGAACACTGTTTTTGGCAAAGTCATTCCGGCGGCCATTAACATAGCTGGCCAAATAACGCAATGAAACCTTGTTATGTCCTTGCCCACTAAATGAAATTGAGCTGGCCAAAATGAGTTAAATTCTTCCTCTCGGCTTTCATCGCAATACCCGATGCCAGTTAAATAGGCGATCAAAGCATCTGCCCAAACATAGGCAACGTGACCTTCGTCAAATGTGAATGGAACTCCCCAATCAAATGTAGATCTAGAAATTGACAAATCCTTTAAGCCGCCCTTAACGAACGAAACAATCTCATTTCTCCTAGTTTTAGGAAGTATAAAATCAGGATTTTCGTCATAGAATTCAAGAAGTTTGTCTTGAAAATCGCTTAGTTTAAAAAACCAATTTTCTTCGCCGCTCGCACGCTCAACTTTGCGCTTGCATTCTGGGCATATAAACTCACCATCTTCGTCCTTCTCAAGGTCGCTTTCAGCATAATAAGTCTCTTCATGGATACAATACCACCCATCATAGCTGCTCTTATAAAGAAAACCCTCATCGTAGATCTTTTGCCAAAAATTTTGAACTGACTTTATTTGTTCTGGAGAAGAAGTTCTAACAAATTGAGTAAATTCAATATTCAACATCTTCCACGTTTCTAAGAAAGCTGGAATTTGAGAATCGCACCACTCAATTGGAGTCACACCATGCTCATCGGCGGTTTGTGCAATTTTTTGCCCATGCTCATCGGAACCTGTTACGAAATGCACATCAAAGCCGCACATCTTTTTAAACCTTGAAACGCAATCAGCAGCTATCGTTGTGTATGCAGTTCCTAGATGTGGTTGTGCATTCACATAATAAATAGGCGTGGTTATATAAAAACTTGGCTTCTTCATCTATTTTGTCTCCTTCAGAATTTCTAACAGAAAGTTGGAATTAACAAACAATAATTTATTTTCCAACCACTAATTTTAAACTTTTTTAACAATTTATTTTTGAGCAACATAAATTGAAATCATGCGAAGCGTGTCTGCAAGGTTATCTGTCTCAAGCGAAACTGAATAATCATACGTTAAAGTGGAAGACCAAAGCATTGGACTTTGATCTCCTGATGTTCTTTTTCCAACGCCTGAAAAATCTCTTTGCTCCTTAGAAACCCTACTTGAATCGCTCGTGAATATAGAATATTCTGTTTTATCTGTTGGCAGAATAACATCATCTTCATTAATCTCGACTCCTGCCTCGCGCATAACTTTAGAAATTACTTTCTCGTTTACAACAGCATCGCGAAAACTCAAATTTCCATACCCGAGCGATTTTAAAGAAGCGACGTATGTCACCGCCAAAATTGCTCCGTCTTTATCAACCTCAGCCATTAAAGTTGGATTTCCTGTCTTCGAATCCCCCTCATCACTCGCCAGCGTGAACTTGACAACTCGAACAACCGCCTCTTTTGATCCAGAAGATTCAACGTCACTTAAAACTTGAGCTCCATGCCCAATTTGTTCAATTGAAGTGTCGATGCTTGTTCCTATCAATGAAGAGGCGTCAGGGATCGTTACTGTCTTTTTAGCGCTCGAATCATTACTTTGCTCCTCTTCACTATCATCTTGTGAGGATTTAACTTCGGTAACTTGAGTTTGTTTAACTGACGAGCTGCTAGAAAGGCTTGCGCTCAAAAAATAAAAAATTAGAAGAGCAAATAAGATGATAAAAAGGACTAAAAACCCAATAAAAATATTTCTCTTTAATTTTATAAGACTATTTTCTAATTCTTCTTCTTGCATATTTAAAGTTCTACGACATTGTCAAACATTTCGCTTTTTTCTATCGCCTCCCTATCCCCTATAACGCATATTGGAGATTTCTTTGCGATTTCATCGACGCTACTAGATAAGTTTTTAACTCTGTCTAAGCTCATCTCAAGAACATCTTTCCTTAAATTAACGCGATCATCTTCTGTCAATCCTGAGAAGAATTGAGATTCGTTCCTGGCAATAATCGAGCTTGGCTTTAAAGGCTGGTCGAGCCCCGCAACAGTGCTAACAATGAAACCTTGCATCTCTCTTTCGCTCGGCGAAAAATCGCTCAACCATCTAGAAGCTTCTCTAAATGTTTCAATTGACGACTTAACGTTAGGGTCACGATAAGTGTAGAACCCACACTCTCCAGTTAACTTTCCAGAGAAACCACAACCATAAGCTCCTCCTTGCACCCTTATTGTGTTCCAAAGATAGTCATAACTCAAAACTCTTGAAACAAGTGGGCATGCACCATCATAGGAAAAGCGCCCATCAAAAAGATTGCCATCTACTCGATTTTGAAGCAAATTAAAATCGTTCTTTATCGCTGTGTATGTAACATCACTTTTAACAGCAAAAGCCTCTTTAACGTGGTCCTCATCACCATGTCTTAACTTTTCATCTAAGGCAATAACCGCGTCATTTTGAGCATCCATTGCGCTATCCTGCGCACAAGTCAATTTCTCGATCGTCTCTCGCATCCATAAATTCGACTCTTCATCGTCCGAACAATAACTAAAAACAACACTTGTTGGATCTTGAAGACTTTTATAAAGTTGCCTAAGTTTGTCAAGAATTAGATCAACGCTCTCATCTAAATTCTCGCAAATCTTATCTAAAAATTGCTTATAGGCGACTCCCTCCATCATTTCACAAATTAAAGACGACTCGCTTATTTTTGAAGAAGCTCGCCTCATTGCAAAAACGTGACCCGCGTTAATAATCGATTGATCTGACATAATTTTTTGTTGCATTAAAATTTGTGATAGGCGCTGCTTATCGTCAAATTTTGTCTCGTTTAATATCGACTCTGCAAGCTCGCTTGACAAGGATGTTTTGTCTTTAAGGCAACTTGCGCTAACCTTAAGCATCAGCTTAGGATTGTGAATGTTTGGTGTAACAATAACAACAGGGCTCATTGAAAGTCGCCCAAATCTGCGCTTTTTCTCAACTTCGATTTCTTCTGCACTAAACTTTAGCGTGTCAAATTTCCCAAAGAGATTTATCATCAAAGACAGATAAGGCAAATCATCAAATTCGATGTTGCTAAGATTGAGATAGGTGTTAAAGTAGTTTATCCCATGAGTCTCAACATTTAGATTCTTAATTCTTTTTAGGGCGCCTGAATTCAAATTTTGAACGTCGATCTCAAATTTCCTCGTTTTATTATCAACGTCCAACACTCGCATAAATGGAAGACGGTTAATATCTTCTTCTTTATCAGGCAAAGCTTGAATCTCTTTCAAATGTTGAGATTGTTCTTTGATGGTAAGAGCCTCGCTATCTTTAGGATGATGCTTTTTCCCTTCTTCTTCATCTTCAACAATTGGCAAAACTCTAACGCTCGCGATTTGAGTGTTATTCAAAAACACTCTGCTCACGAGTTTTTCAAGCTCCCCATTATTAAGCATTAATCTTAGCTCTTTAAAAGTGTTCTCGTAGCGCAAAGCTCCAATCGGCTCATTGTCGTCATAGAGCCAAGAACTTAAAGATGAAAGCGCATAAATAACACCATCTGCGACTCCAAAGTTTTGTTCTCTCATCTCAAACTCGAAACGGTCGATTTGAGCCTCAATCAAACTCTTGTCAAAATTTCCATCAACAATCTCTTGCATTTGTTCGCGGACAACACGTTTCATAACTTCAAGAGCATCCTCATCCTCAACTCCTTGACATGCCAAAAAAATTGCAGGCTCTGCAACAGGAGAAATAGCAGAGTAATAAAACTCTTTGGCTACTCCTGTTTCGAGCAATCTCTTCTTAAGAGGTGACACGTTAGAAGAGAGCAAAACTTCCATCAAGGTTGAAATCATTTGAAAACTCGCAAGGTCATCAAATGAGCAAATTTTAAAAGCACTAGCATAAACTGCATTGTCAGGCTTGATATCCATTCGAACATCAAAAACTTCCCTTTTTGAAACAGAAGTCGTTTGAAGTTTGTTTGGAAAGCTCTTCTTATTTGAAGTAATTTCCCTTCGATTATTAAAAGCAGGAGTTAAATAATCCTTGTCAAATGCCTCTAAAAATTTGGCAAAATAATCAACGGTAATGTTTCCATAGAGATGAATATAAGAATTTTCAGGCGAATAATGACGAGCATGAGTGTCTAAAAACTCATCGTAAGAAAGATTAGGGATCTCCTTTGGTTCGCCTCCAGATTCAAAAGAGTAACAAGTCGTCGGGTATAAACGTTGGCAAAGGGCGTCAAACAAAACGGCATCTGGATCCGAAAGCGCTCCCTTCATCTCGTTAAAAACAACTCCAGATATTTTCTCACACCCATCCTCATCAAGTTCTTTATGCCACCCTTCTTGCAAAAATATTTCTTCCTTGGAATAAATAAGAGGATTAAAAACAGCATCCATATAAACATTCATTAAATTAAATAAATCTTGTTCATTTGTTGAGGCAACAGGATAGACTGTCTTATCTGGGAAAGTCATTGCATTTAGAAAAGTTTGCATGGAACTTTTAAGCAAATTAACAAAGGGCTCCTTAACAGGATATTTCTTCGACCCGCATAAAACAGAGTGCTCTAGTATATGAAAAACGCCAGTCGAATTTGAGGGAGGCGTTTTAAACGCAATGGAAAAAGCTTTATTATCGTCGTCGTTTTCAAGAAATAGAAGACGAGCTCCTGAAAGTTCGTGACGAAAGAACCAAGACCTCCCAGAAATTTCTTTTAAGTCCTCAGGTTGAGAACTTTTTAAAATGAACCCATTTTTTTTAGCAATAGCTTTTAGCTCATCAACTTCGTCAATCATAACCGCCCTCCAACTTTAGTTAAATTGTTCTTATTTAAAATACGATTTTTTAACTATCAATTTGTCTTGGAGGAAGAACCTGTCACAGTTGAGGCATCTGTCGCGCTCGCAGTTGAACCAGAACTAGAAGAATTTTGTGAAGAACTCGAGCTGCTTGAAGCAGTCTCCGAACTCGTGTCTGTTGGGCTCACGCTTGAGCCAGCGTTAATTTTAGTGACTCCTGAAAGAGATATCTCTTTGCCTAACCATTTCTTTTGGATAACATTAATTATCCCTTTGCTTTTAACTTTTGTTAGTGCATCCTGAATCGCAGAGTAAGTATCCGTTCTATCAGTCTTAACTGCCGCGCAATAGCCTTCTGACCCATCCACCGCCGCAACAATCTCAACATCTAAACCTGCTTTGTTTGCAGCATAAAGTCCAACGATTGCATCAGCAGCGACATATTGAACCGATCCCTTTGAAAGAGATTGAAATGCACTCTCCAAATCATCACAAGTGACAATCTTGTCAGTTCCAAAAACACTAGATGAAGTCCAAGCACTCTTCGAGGAAGCTTGAACTGCAATTTTTTTGCTGTCGTTACTTTGAGGTGCAGTTGCACTGGAGCCTGACTTTGCAAAATATGCAACTCCTGTTGTTAAATATTGATCCGTGAGTTTTGCATTTGCAGGGCACCCTGAGCTATCGATTCCAAGAACAACATCCACCGTGTTGTTAGCTAAAGCCTTAGCAGGATTAGTTCCCGTGTCAACCACTTCTAGTTTTAATCCCATCTCATCAGCTATCGCTCCAGCAATGTCAACGTCGATCCCTATTATCTTCGAATTTCCAGTCCCTGCCATAGGGGAAAGAGACGTGTTGACGCCGACTTTTAATGTCCCCTCCTCCTTAACAACTGAGGAAGACACATTGCTCGAAGCGAGCTTAGGGGGCTCAGAATTTGTTACACATCCACACAAAGAAATAGTTATCAAGCCCAAAACGACAACAAAGATAGCTTTTATAGCTTTAGGAATAAAAGGAAAAGCATTTCTGTCCTTAGAGAAAAGATTGTTCGTTTGATCAAAAAAACTTGTCATTAAAGTTTACTTTCTCCTAGTTTATATTCATAAATTTAAAGCTTCTCCACCTGACCTAGTCTTTGCCCCCACACCTGCACACCGTCAAAACTTTCTTCCTATAAATAAAAAGGTGCGTCTTACTTCTAGAATGCGCCATGCTCATGACTAAGAGCTCAAAAAATTGCTCTCTTATCACTTACGTGGGTCCTTTTGGCCGCATCTGCCATGGACTTGAAGGAAGTAAATTTCCCTCGCAACTACAAACGTAAAGAAGCGATGATAATTATATCAAAGTTTGAATTTATCGCTTAAATCTGACACCTTTCGGCGCACATGCTCTGTGTCAGGTGTTATAGGAATGTCATCTACGCCTTGTCCCCCAACGCATATTGACTCGCTTCCTTTTCCAAGGGCGCAAACAATAACTCTGTCCTTCTTGTCCTCGCCCTCCACGCTCGAAGAGTTGACATAGTCTTTCGCAAGTTCAAATGCCCTTTCACAAGCTTCGTCTCTAGAGACAACTTTTTCAAAGTTAGTGCCTGTTGGAACATTTTGCGCACATCGATCTATAACATCTTCTGGTTTTTCATTCCCAGGATCATCCGTTGTAAGAATAATATAATCACAATATTTAGAGGCTGTCTTTGGCAAATCAACGCACCTATTCGACGCCTTTCCTCCGCTAGCGCCAAAATAAGCGATTAGATAACTTTTTGGAAATCTTTTTTTAACGTCTGCAAAAAAAGCCTCATATGACTCTAAAGTGTGAGCATAGTCGACGATTCCAACAATTTTAGAAGTTTTATCCCCAAAAACTTCCATCCTTCCCGAAACACAAGTGTTGCAAATAGCGTCATATGTTTTTTCTGCGTTAAGGCCTAGAACTTCACAAATCTTTAATGCGCATCTCGCGTTCTTTTGGTTAACGCTTCCCATCAACCTCAAAGGAATTTCGCTGCTTTCATCGATATTTTCATCAAAAAAATAGAATTGATTATTGTTCGATTTCTCAATCAAGGCAAGTTGCATTTTGCAAAGTTCTTCCACTTCTTGACAAATTGCTATGCTGTGCGGCAAAACTAAGTTTTCGCATAAAGTTGCAATCTTAAATTTCGTCAAAACATAGTCTTCAACGCTCGGATGCTCGATTGGGGCGATGTGGTCGACGCCAACGTTAGTTATCGCGCAAACGTCGAAGTCCAACCCTAACACTCTATTTTGCTTTATCCCTTGAGATGAAACCTCCATAACGCAATAGTCAAGCCCATTGTTAACCATTTCAGCTAAGAATCTATATAAGTCAGGAGGCTCAGGCGTTGTGTTTGGTGGCTCATATGCTTTCTTTCCATCAAAAACGCGATGAGTTCCAATGAAACCGCAAGTTCGTTTCCCATCCCCACACTTTGCATTAATCGCGCTCTCAACAAAAGTCGCAACAGTTGTTTTTCCTTTAGTTCCTGTTATGCCTACGATGGTCAATCCTTCATCAGGACAACCCCACGCAACTTTAGAAGCAAAAGCTTGGGCGCATCTAACATCGTCAACTAACAACAAGGGGATCTCAAATTCCTCACATATCTCTCTTATTTGGAATTGTTGAGACATTTCGTAAGATGAAAGGCAAGAATTAGCACCATTTTTAATCGCGTTTATTAGATAGTCAATTTTAAAATTTTTTCCTTTGCAAACAAACATGGAGTTTTGACTAGCACTTCTAGAATCGCATGACGTTCCATCTATTTTAAAATTGCCCTTATTCGTCTTTGGATCGCAATAGACAATCTGCAAATTGCATTCATTTTCCTCTAAGATTTCTTCGATTTTATCAAGCGTGCAAGACATATTTTTTTGAGTTACTTTGTTGGCAATGGATGAACTTCTTTAAACGGCCGCCAATTTTTATCTTTCCTTATTTTTTTACCATCCCTCATACCGCTCGTTAGCTTTCTAAAACCTGTCGTCCCGCTCTTATTCACAAAAAGTCGTAAACACTCTTTTATGAAAGTTAAGAAGGTGCCAAATTGAAAAGATATGGGGTTATAGTCCCCATTTTCACGCAGGTAATGGGCCATATGACCTCGATTTCTCATTATGTGATAACGACTTAAGTCGCTCGTCGAATTGAGCTTTCTAACGCTTCCAATCTTTACATTTGGAATCTCACGCGTCCTGCGCATAATGTACTCATTGACGATTCTCATCTTGGTTTTCTTTGAAGCTAGATAGCCATAAACTGTGTCATCCCAATATATGAAAAAACGCGCGTCCGGAAGCCCAATTTGCTCAACCACATGTCTGCTTATAAGACCACCTTCAAAACACATCGTGTTCATCTCGCGCTCTTTTTCATCCTCAGCAAAAGCGCTAGGTGCAAAAGGATTCGGAATCCCCAACTTATTCATAAAATGATATTGCCAATAGAAAAAGGAGCCGTCCCAATTATATTTAAGACCTTGATATACTCCCACAGTTTGATCAATCGTTTTGCCTTGATTTATTTCGTCCTCTGTCCTTTTCATCCACTCTCTCATCTTTTCAAGAGAATCGGGAAGCACGCAAACGTCATCATCCATAATCCAAAACCATTCATGACCTGCAAGAAAAGCCTCTTCCAACCCACGAGAAAAACCTCCTGCTCCTCCTGTGTTTTCTTCCATGGCAATGTAATGCTCCACTCCAAAATTATTCGCGATCTCTTCGGTTTTTGGATTGTTCTCGTTGTCGCATAAAAAAATGGCAGAGGGTTGAAGGGTCATCTCTCTTATGCTAGAGAGCAAGTCGCTCAAGAGATCACGCCTGTTATAAGTCGTAATAACTATCGCAACATCAGGTTTGTAAGTTTTATCACTAGCCATTAAATTTTCGCCTTATCATTCATTATTTTATAATAATAGAGCTAAATGCGCCTCCTAGAAATAAATTCGCCTTCAAATTTACACTTGTTATTTTTGTTATAATAATCTGGTTGTTGAAGATAGGCCAACGTGGCTCAGTTGGTAGAGCAGCTCACTCGTAATGAGCAGGTCAGCGGTTCGAGTCCGCTCGTTGGCTCCA
>CAVAIA010000038.1:0-17571 GCA_963588595.1 bacterium
CCTGCGGCTATGAGATACACCGAGGCAAGGCTCGACAAAGCAGCTTTGGAGATGTTGCGTGATTTAGACAAAGAGACTGTTGAGTGGATGCCAAACTATGATGAAACTCTTCAAGAACCAGAGGTTTTGCCTGCAAGGTTCCCTTGTCTTTTAGTAAATGGTTCCTCAGGAATTGCTGTTGGAATGGCAACGAACATTCCTCCTCATAATCTAGGAGAAGCCATAGATGCAACAATTTTGATGCTTGAGGATGAAGAGACTTCCACCGAAAAACTTATGGAGGTTATGCCAGGTCCGGATTTCCCAACGGGCGGTCGCATCATGGGAACGAAGGGCATTCGCGATGCTTATGAGACTGGGCATGGAAACATCACTTTGCGTGCAACTTTTGAAATTGAAGAGAAAAAGACTGGCCGTCAACAAATAATCGTCAAAGAAATTCCTTATATGGTAAACCGGACCCGATTGATGGAAAAATTGGGCGAACTTGTTCGCGAAAAACAATTCCCAGAAATTTCTAACATCCATGACGGGGCCGACAGGCATGGCATCGATATTATCATTGAGCTTAAAAATGGAGCGTTGGCTGAAGTAGTTATAAACAAACTTTGCAAGCATACTCAATTGCAAACAGGAATTGGAATCAACATGCTTGCTTTGGTCGACGGAACTCCTAAGGTTTTGAGCTTGCGAGAAATTTTGAAGCTTTATATAAAGCATCAAATCGAGGTCGTGACAAGAAGATCGATCTTTGATAAGAAAAAAGCCGAAGAAAGAGCTCACATTCTTGAAGGCTACGTCATAGCTCTAGATAACATCGACGAAGTTATAAAAATAATACGAGGCAGCCAAACGGATAAGGAAGCAAAGGCTGAACTTATGAGTAGGTTTGGTCTAACTCAAGTTCAAGCGGACGCCATTTTGGAAATGCGACTGCGTCGTTTGACGGGGCTCGAGAGAGAAAAAATTGAGGATGAATTAAAAGAACTTCGCGAGAAAATTGCATATTTGCAAAGCTTGCTTGATGATGAGACAAAACTTAAAGGAGTCATCAAGGAAGAGATGCTCGAGATTAAAAAGAAGTTTAACACTCCGAGAAAAACAGTCATCGGTCAAGCGAGCAGGGATATTGAAGTTATGGATCTTATCGCTGACGATGACATGGTTGTTACGCTTACGAATGCGGGATACATTAAACGTTTGCCTGCAACCACCTACCGTCAACAAAAAAGAGGCGGCAAGGGAATGCAAGGCGTTAATTTAAAGGAGAGTGACTTTGTTGTCCATATGGGAATAGCAAGCGCTCACAGTTGGCTTTTGCTTTTCAGCTCAAAAGGCAAAGTTTATAGAATGAGAGTCTATGAGATTCCAGAAGCAAGCCGCCAAGCGAGAGGAACAGCTATAGTCAACTTGCTTCCTTTGGAGAAAGACGAAACAATATCCAGCGTGATTTCAACAAAAACATTTGCGCCTGACGAATTTTTGATGTTTGCGACTAAGAATGGAATGTGCAAAAAGACAGCGCTAGATTTGTATGACAGAAATAGACAAAATGGCTTGATTGCTATCAACTTAAAAGACGATGATGAGTTGATAAGCGTGCAAAAAGTTGCCCCTGGAGAAAAAGTTATGCTCGTCTCTTCTTTAGGCAAAGCGATTTTATGGGATGAGTCGGAAGTTCGCGCAATGGGAAGAGGAACTATGGGAGTTAGAGGCATGACAGTTCCTGCAGGAGCGAGAGTTTTGGGAATGGAAGTTGCAAGAGAGGGAGACGAGCTGTTCGTTGTTACAGAAAGAGGTTATGGAAAGAGAACCAGCGTTAGCGAGTATGCAGAACATCACCGCGGCGGCCAGGGAGTTTTCACAATTCAAATGACCCAGAAAAAAGGACTTCTCGTTGGAATGAAAGTTGTTAGAGAAGAAGACGAAATAATGTTAATTTCTGAGGAAGGTGTTATAACGCGAACAAGCGTTAAAGGAATTTCGAAATTGGGTAGAAGTACCCAAGGAGTTAAAGTGATGAACGTTGCTAGCGGAGATAAAGTGACAGCTGTGGCTGTTTCCACTAATGATGAGGAAGTTTAGGCTTTTTAAGTTTCAATTTAAAAGGAGTTAACAGAGATGGAAAATAAGCAAGCTTGGCTAAAATACGACAAAAAGACGCGCGAAGAGGTGGACGCTTTTTGCAAGAGTTACATCGATTTTTTAAGCTCCCATAAAAGTGAGAGAGAGTTTGCTAAGGGAACTATTGAGCTTGCCGAAGAGTGTGGATATGAGCCGCTTGAAGAAAAAATTAAGAACAAAAGCGGCTTAAAGGCAGGCGATAAGATTTGGGCTTCTTATAAAAATAAGTCTGTTGTTTTAGTACACATCGGCGAGCAAGATGTGGAAGACGGCTTGAATATTTTGGGCGCACACATTGATTCCCCAAGGCTTGATATTAAACAAAACCCATTTTATGAGAAAAACGAGTTTGTTTTGATGGACACTCATTATTATGGCGGAATTAAAAAATACCAATGGGTGACGTTGCCTTTGGCAATTCATGGAGTTATAGCGCTTAAGAGCGGAGAAGTTAAAGAAATAGTCATAGGTGAAGACGAAAATGACCCAGTTTTTTGCATAAGCGACATTTTGCCTCATTTAGGCGCAGAACAAATGAAAAAAGATGCTCCTAAAATTGTTGAAGGCGAAGACCTCGACTTAATTGTTGGAAATGAAACAACTTCAAAATTAAAAGAGGACAAAGAAGTAAAAGAGGCGATCAAGGAACACACCATAAATCTTGTCAAAGAGAAGTATGGAATAGAAGAAGAAGATTTCTTAAGCGCCGAGCTTGAAGTTTTTCCTGCTGGAAAAGCAAGAGAGATGGGATTCGATCGCTCTATGATTTTAGCGTATGGACAAGATGATAAAGTTTGCGCTTACTCATCGATAATGGCGCAATTTCATTTGGTTGATCCTGGTCAAGCCCCGAAGAAAACATGCGTTTGCGTGCTAACTGACAAAGAGGAAATAGGAAGCGTTGGGGCAACTGGCATGGAAAGCGCGTTCTTTGAGAACACGATCTCTGAGATTTGTGAACTTTTGGGTAAGAGCGGGTCGTTGGTCGTTAAGAGAACGCTTGCAAATTCGAAGATGCTTTCAACGGACGTTAATGCGGGAGTTGACCCTCTCTATGAAAGTGTTTTTGAGCAAAAAAATGCATCATTTTGCGGAAGAGGGTTGGTGTTTAGCAAGTTCACTGGAAGCAGAGGAAAGAGCGGATCTAACGATGCAAATGCAGAATTTGTTGCTCAAATTAGAAAGATAATGGACGATGCTGATGTTTCATATCAGTTCGCAGAATTAGGGAAAGTTGACGTTGGAGGCGGAGGGACAATAGCCTTCGTCACGGCTAACCTTGGGATGGATGTTATCGATTCAGGAGTGGCGGTTTTGTCTATGCACTCCCCATGGGAGATAACTTCTAAATGCGATGTTTATGAAGCATGGCGTGGATATAAAGCATTTTTGCTCAACGCCTAGAACTTATGAATTAAAAAATAAAGGGAAGTTTTATTTTTACGCTAAAATAGATTAGTGGCACGGAGGAGTGACCGAGAGGCCGAAGGTGCTCGCCTGCTAAGTGAGTATGGGCCACAAGCCCATCTAGGGTTCGAATCCCTACTCCTCCGCCAGTTTTTACTCTTCCGATTTTTTCTTGAAGAACTTTTTAAAATCAATCCTTTTCCACGGGTAGCGAGGACGATTCTTAAGAAAAATTCTTTTGCACATGAGAGCAATAAAATAAGCGATTAGGCACAACGCTAAACAAGCGCCAGACAGTTCTATCACCGCTAGATTATTATCAAGAATTGCATATAAGGTGATTATTATCAAGGCAATTGAAAAAAAGGCGTTTACATAAAGAACAAGTTTGATGAAAAATTCTTTTGCAACAGAAGATCCTTTTTTCTCAGAGAGGATTAAGTAGCCAATAACAGCGATAATGCCGATTAGAATTTCTAAGGGCATCATTCTAAATATTGCAACGATTATTCTTGCCATAGATAAATTCTACTTTATAAATTGAGAAGGGAGAGAAGATAGCCCTCACGAATTCCCCCGCGGCAAATGTCGATAGTCGAGCAATTTGACGTTTCCATAATTTCTTCAATGATGGCAAGCCCAGGCAAAAGAGAATGAAGACGATCTGGGGTTGCTTTAACAGCTAAATGAGCAAATTTATCTTGGTCAGAAAAATAGAGATCCTTTATGTCTTTTATATCGCTTTTCCAAATGTGGCGAGGAGTTTTCTTTAATTCTTTGATTTCACGAGTTAACTTTGAAATTGCACGAACGCTGCCGCCTATCGCATAAAGGTTTTTGTTCTTTTTAAGAGGAGCTTCTTTCTTTTTTATAAGAGATTTAGTTTTTTCTCTAATTTTTAGATATTCGTTCTTTTTAGGAAGAAGGCATTTTACATAAGTTGAATATGCGCTAACGCATCCAATGTCGAGGCTGCATGTCTCAAAATTTGTATCGTTAAAAGATGAAATCTCGCAACTTCCTCCTCCAAGGTCTATTAAGCAACCTTGACTTATATCATTTTTAAAACAAGCCCCTGCGATCCCAAGCTTGGCTTCATCTTGCGTTGAAAGAAGATCAATTTTTTTGCCGATCGAGGCTTCAATTTTTTCTATCGCGTTTTTGCTGTTGCTTGCGTTTCTCAAAACTGCTGTTGCGAAAATGTTTATGTCGTCGCATCCTAAATTTTTAGCACGCGTTATTTGAGCCTTTAGAACTCTTGAAGCTTTGTCAACTCCAAGATCGCTAAAGACATTGTCTTTGACATAGGCAGAAAGACCAGCAACGATTTTTACATCGAAAAGTTCTTTAATTTGAGGCAATTTGCCATTAATTTCATTTCGCGAGGTGACAGAAAAGACGGCCAAACGGATTGTGTTTGAGCCGGTGTCTATAACAGCGATTTTTCTATTTTCACTTATTTTTGAGGGATCTAATTTCACAATATATAAATTTTACACCTTGAAAGAAGTGTAAAGATTTCCGTTTTCATTTGTTGCTAACTTAAGAGAAGGAGGGTGGCTGCAAATAAAGCCTTTGTTATGGTAAAATTAAGTTTCGCAATTTTTATGCATAATTGACAACTTAAAAGGGGGAAGTGACGTGGCCCAAATTTCAACAGCGGATTTTAAAAATGGAATGTGCATCGAGCTCAATGGAAAGCTTTGCACGATAGTTGAATTTCAACATGTTAAGCCAGGCAAAGGAAGCGCTTTTGTCCGAACGAAGCTAAAGGATATAAAAACAGGGCGTGTCGTTGACCACACTTTTAATGCAGGAGTAAAATGCGAGAACGTTCGTCTTGAATCCAAAAAAATGCAATACCTCTATTCAGATGGTAGCGATTTTTATTTTATGGATAATGAAACATATGAGCAAATTTCGATGCCTTCATCAACTGTAGGCGAAGCTGCAAAGTGGTTAAAAGAAAATGATGACGCAACATTGCTTTACGCGGCAGACGAACTTATTTCTCTTGAGCCGCCGATGTTTGTTGAGCTGGAAGTGACCTCAACTGAGCCTGGGTTTAAAGGAAACACAGTGCAAGACACGCTTAAACCTGCAACTTTAGAAACGGGAGTTGAAGTTCAAGTTCCAACATTTATAGAAATAGGCGATGTTTTGCAAATTGACACTCGAGATGGTCATTTTGTAAAAAGAGTGTAGGTTTTAAAGAAAGGTTTTTTAAAGGTTTAAATAATGTCACGTTTGAGGATAATGGACACAACAATTCGCGATGGGCAACAAAGCCTATGGGCGACTCGTATGACCATTGGTGACATGTTGCCAATTTTGCCTAAGATGAACAAAGTGGGATATTGGGCAATTGAAGCATGGGGCGGTGCAACATTCGACTCGTGCTTGCGATTCCTTGATGAAAATCCGTGGGAGCGTTTGCGTTCAATAAAGTCGATGACGCCAAGCACGCCTTTAGCGATGCTTTCAAGAGGCCAAAATCTCGTTGGATATAAACACTATTCGAAGGATATCGTTTTTAGGTTCATCAAAGCAGCAAAAGAAAATGGAATAGAGGTATTTCGTGTTTTTGATGCTTTAAACGACATCAGAAACATCATCGATAACGCGGAAGCAATACACGAATGTGGAGGACATTTTGAAGGGGCAATTTCCTACACTATATCCCCTGTTCACACCCTAGACTCGTTTTTGGAGTATGGGCAAAAGTTAAAGATTTTGGGAGCTGACAGCATTGCTATTAAAGACATGGCAGGAATGCTTACCCCTTATAGAACTTCGAGAATTGTTACCGCTTTTAAGCAAGAGATAGGGTTGCCTGTTCATATCCATTCTCACTACGTTGGAGGAATGGCGCCTGCAAACATAATAAAAGCAGCGGAAGCTGGAGCTGAAATAGCGGACACATCTCATGCGCCTCTCGCTTTTGGAAACAGCCATCCGGCGGTTGAGATGATAGTGGCGGCATTCAACGAGAGCAAATATAACACTGGGCTTGACCTTGAACTTTTGTTTGAGATCAGCGATTATTGGGAAGAAGTAAGAAAGAAGAATCATTATAAAAGAGGCGTTTCTTCATTGATGCACATGAAGGTTTATTCACACCAAGTTCCTGGGGGGATGATGAGCAACTTGGTGAGCCAACTCGAAGCTCAAAAGGCGATTAATCGCTTGGAAGAAGTTATGAGCGAAATTCCGAAGGTGCGCGCGGAGGTTGGGTATCCTCCTTTGGTGACGCCGATGAGTCAAATTGTTGGAACGCAAGCTGTTTTCAACGTTTTGACTGGGAAAAGATGGAGCGTTGTTTCTAGCGAGATGAAAGATTACTTGCGTGGATATTATGGCAAAGCTCCAGGAGAAATAGATCAAGACATATTGATGAAAGCAACAGGCGGAGAGGGCATTTTGGACGATAGTGTTGCGCCTTCAACGCTTGCAACGCAAACTTTTGAAGAGTGCAAAGAAGAAATTGGGGATTTGGCAAAGAGCGACGAAGATGTTTTGATGTATGCTCTTTTTCCAAACACAGCAAGGACTTATTTGTCAAAACATCAAACTCATGAGAAGGTTGATTTCTTGCCAGAGAATGAGATCAGCGCAACGAAGGAGGAACAAGAGGTGGACATCCAACAAATCAAAGAGCTTGTTAAAGTTGTTGAGGAAAGTGGAGTTGGAGAGATAGTTGTTGAAAATGAAGGACAGCGCGTGGCAGTCAGAATGCCAGGAGCTGTGTCAAACACTCAAGAAGCTCAAATTGAGTCTCCGGAAGTTGTTAGTCAAGTTGCTCAAGAAGAAAAAGACGATTCTGAGAACAATGTTGTCAGCTCAAAGGATGCAACTCATCCAGGAAATTGGATTGAGGTAAAAGCTCCTATGGTTGGAACCTTTTATGAGGCGCCAGCGCCAGGCGAGGATCCATTTGTTAAGGTTGGAGATGAAGTGGCCGCGGGAGAGACGCTTTGCATAGTTGAAGCCATGAAATTGATGAATGAAATTACGGCTGAAGAAATGGGAGTCATAAAAGAGGTTTGCGTGAGCGACTCAACGCCCGTCGAGTTTGGTACCACGCTCTTTTGGATTGAGCCGATGGATTCAGGCACAAAATTGTCTTAAGTTTTTTTAGAAGAGAGTTGACAAAGGTTTTGATTGAGAATGTTTAATAAGATTCTTATAGCTAACAGAGGAGAGGTTGCTTTGCGTGTCATGCGGGCAGCAAGAGAGCTTAATATCAAAACTGTTGCAATCTATTCTGAGGAAGATAGAGAAACGCTTCCTGTTAAATATGCGGATGAAGCGGTTTGTGTTGGCCCTGCTCCTGCGTCGCAAAGCTATCTTAACATGAGCAACATAATTGCCGCGGCGCAAAACACAGGCGCACAAGCTATTCACCCAGGATATGGTTTTTTGGCGGAAAACACTGATTTCGCAAGGGCTTGCGAGTTAAATGGCATAGCGTTTATTGGGCCTAGCTCAGATTGCATTTCAAAGATGGGAGACAAAGCAACTGCAAGAAGAACGATGGTTGCTTGCGGGGTTCCAGTGACCCCAGGAACTGATGGGATATGCGAGACAGTTGAAGATGCTAAAGAGTTCGCGGAGAGATGCGGATATCCTGTTTTAATTAAGGCGACTGCTGGTGGTGGCGGCAAAGGAATGAGAGAGGTTAACAGCCCCGCAGAGCTAGAGAGCCAATTTCAGCAAGCCACGAACGAAGCAAAAGCGGCCTTTGGGAATGGGGATGTTTATCTCGAAAAACTAATTTTGCACCCAAGACATATAGAGATTCAAGTTTTGGCTGATGATTATGACAATAGAGTTGTTCTTTGCGAGAGAGATTGCTCAATTCAACGTCGTCACCAAAAACTTATAGAAGAGGCACCAAGCCCCGCTCTCGATGAACATTTGAGAAGAGATATGGCAGTGGCAGCTTCTCGCGCCATGAGAGCAGTCGATTATAGGAACGCAGGAACAATAGAATTTTTGTTGGATGATGACGACAATTTCTATTTTATGGAGATGAACACGCGCGTTCAAGTTGAACATCCAGTCAGCGAAATTATAACAGGAACAGACATAATCAAAGAGCAAATTAGAATAGCTGCGGGAGAAAAAATTAGTTGCGTTGACAGAGCTCCTTTTTCCCCAAGTGGAGCAGCTATTGAGATGAGAATAAATGCAGAAGATCCTTTCAACAATTTCTTGCCTAACGCTGGCAAAATAACGAAGTTTAGGCCTCCAATGGGGCCTGGAGTTAGGGTTGACACATACCTAAGCGAAGGCTCTAACATCAGTCCTTTTTATGATTCATTAATTTGTAAATTAATTTGTTTTGGACAAGATAGAGAAGAAGCGATATCTAGGGCGAAGCGTGCAATTAGTGAGTTTGAAATTGAGGGAGTGAAAACAACGTTGCCTTTTCATGAGAAAGTGTTGCAAAATGAGACGTTTATAAGAGGAGAGGCAAAAACAGATTTTATAGAAACATCAATGAGTGAGTTTTTAGAATAGAAGACAAGAGAGAATAAAGGAAGAAACATGGAAGAGCATTTTTCAACAAATTCAATGACCATTTCCCCAGGCGTTATTGATCGAGTTATTGCGTTGGCAGCTGAAGAGGTTGAGGAAGTTGCCGTTGTGTCTAGCTACGTTTCAGGTGGCTTAATCTCGCAGCTCATAAGCAGAGCGAGAAGAGAAGCGATAACAGTCGACATTACGCAAGACGGAAAGCTTAATTGTAAAGTTCATCTTTTTGTTTATTATGGTTGCGATATTCCGAAGACGGCAGAAAAAGTTAGGCAAAACATCGCCGATGAAGTCTTAGTTCAAACAGGGATTGAGGTAGAGAATGTTGACATATGCGTGGAAGGTGTTGAGTTTAAAAAGCAAAGCGCTTAAATATTAAAGAATAGAATGAAGTCTCGCGTTTTAAATGTGAGATTTTATTTTTTGATCAGAGAAAAAAGAAGAAAAAGAGATAAGTTAATTTAAAATTCATGGCTCACCGACACGAAAGATCGCTCTCAAGAAGAACGGCTGTTCAAGCACTTTTCGCTTGGGAAGTTAGAGTTTGGGCAACTAAGGATGATAAAGTTTTACATTCAACGCCAATGGATTTGATTGAAAATGGAGAGCTTGATGTTATAGAAGGTCCGATAGATGATTATGCGATGACTTTGATTGAAGGGGTTTTCGATAATAAAAAAGAAATCGATTCTATTTTAGAAGGATTGTCTAAAAATTGGAGTCTTGAGAGGATGTCTTTGGTAGATTTGAATGTCATTAGAGTGGCAACGTTTGAGATTATGCAGCTTGAAGAAATCCCAACTTCTGTTTCTATCGACGAGGCGGTCGAATTGGCAAAAGGCTTTGGAGGCGAAGACTCTCATAAATTTGTCAATGGAATTTTAGGAGCGATTGCAAAGAAGCTAGGAAAAGAATAAAGAATCGCAATTTGCGTTTTATAAAGGAAAGGCTAAAACTTGGAAAATCAAAACGAAAAGAAACAAAGACTAGAAGAGATTTTAGAAGCGGCACAAAGAGATCAAACTTCAACAGAAGAGCTTCTAGATCTCTTAGATGAATCCATAAAAATAGGGAATGATATTTGCGAGGAATCGCAAAACGCAATTAAATCGTCGTTTAGTTCGGAAAATCAAAATAGTGATGAAGATATTGCGGGTGAAGAATAAAAAATAAGAAAATGGGACAAAATAGTTCGATATTAGACAGGATCACTTCTCCAAGTGATCTTTCAAACTTAACAGACGAGCAGCTAGAGTTTCTTGCTGCTGAGGTTAGGGAAAAGATAATAGAAGTAACCTCCCAAAATGGAGGCCATCTCGCCTCTTCTCTTGGCGCTGTTGACATAATTCTAGCGGCGCATGCTACTTTTAATATTGTTGGAAATGATGAAACGACAAACTCACCTGAAGGCGAAGGCGACAGAATTTTGTTTGACGTTGGTCACCAAGCTTATGCACATATGCTCATTTGCGATGGTGTTGAAAAATTTGAAACATTAAGAAAGTTTGGAGGCCAAACTTCTTTTCCAAGACCTAAAAATAGCAAATTTAACTTCAATGTTGCAGGTCATGCTTCTGATTCTCTTTCAGTTGCGGCCGGTTATGCTTATGCAAACAAGTTAAATGGCTCAAATTCTAAGGTTGTCGTTATTATTGGAGATGCTGCAATCGAGGGCGGAATGGCTCTAGAGGCTCTTAATTTTATCGGTGCAAAGCAATTGCCTGTTGTCATAATTTTGAATGATAACGCAATGGCAATTTCAAAGAGCGTTGGAGCAATATCACGTCACCTAGGAAACTTAAGAACAAATTCAGGGTATAGAAACGCAGCTAAGAATGTTAAAAAGAGACTTGTTTCAGTTGGCGAGTTTGGTGAGAAAACGGCCGACATTATCTCAAGGACAAAAACCTCGTTGAAGTCCTTAATTCTTCCCCATGCCTCTATGTTTGAAAAAATGGGGATAATGACAACGCCTCCTATAAATGGCAATAACATTAAAGAAGTTAGAGAGATGCTTTGCGTTGTAAAAAATTATGATGGACCAGTTATAGTTCACGCGCTAACAAAAAAAGGAAAAGGATATTTACCAGCGGAAAGAGACCCCGAAAAGTTTCATGGTGTGGGAAAGTTCGACGTAAACACAGGCAAAATTGAAGAGAAGAAAAAAAGATGGACGGACGTTTTTGGAACGGAACTTGTGAGCATAGCAAAAGAAAGCGACAAAATAGTTGCAATAACCGCAGCTATGGAGGGGGGATGCGGGTTAAAAGAGTTTAAAGACAGCTTCCCTGACAGATTTATCGATGTTGGAATTGCAGAAGAGAACGCCGTTGGCGTGGCTTCAGGCCTTGCATATGCTGGCAAAGTTCCGGTGGTTTGCATTTATTCAACTTTTTTGCAAAGAGCATACGACCAAATGTTGGAGGATGTTTGTTTAGAGAGCAAGCATGTCGTTTTTGTAATCGACAGAGCAGGTCTTGTCGGGGAGGATGGGCCAACTCATCATGGACTTTTCGATATCGCTTATCTTAGAACAATGCCAAATATGACTATTTTGACGCCAAGCGATGAAGAGGAACTTAAGTTGGCGCTAAAGTTTGCGATTGAAAACAAAGAAGGACCTGTTGCTATTCGCTATCCAAAGGGAGAGATAGAGCAAACAGAGAAAAAGAAAGATGAAAAGAGAGAATTCCAAAAAGGCAAAAGCAGATTACTAAAAAATGGTGAAGATGTTGCGATTTTAGCGTTCGGGCGAATGACAAAGGTCGGTCTAGAATCGGCGGAAGCTCTTGAGAGTGAGGGCGTTAGCACCAAAGTTGTTGATATGAGATTTGCAAAACCAATTGATATGGATCAAGTTAAAGAATGCTTGAGCGCAAAGCTTATTGTCACAATCGAGGAAGGAGTTTTGCAAGGAGGAGCGGGGGAAGCAATTTCGAGTATAGCTGCGAAAGAAGCAAGCAAAAAGAAACCCCAAGTTATGAACTTCGCTATTGATAACAAGTTTGTCTCACATGGAAAAAATGAGGAGTTATTTACTTCTTGCGGATTAAATGCAAAGAATATTTCTGAACAAGTTTTAAAATCCTTAAGAGCAGCTTGTGTCTAACAAAAATTTTTTATGAATTTGAATAAAGAACATATTAGCGTTGATAAATCGCGTCAAAGAAGTGACGTTTCTTGGACTGTTGTTGAAAAAGAGCTTTTGCCTTGCATGTTAAAAATAGGAGAAGCCCTTGTTGTTGCCGGGGCAGACGTTAATCATGTTGAGCGGTTGTTGACGCAATTGGGCTTTGCTTATGGAGCCAAGAGGATAGACGTTTTTGTTATTCCTTCAAACATAACAGCAACAATAACACTTCCAGATAACACTCAATTTACGCAAATGCGTCGCGTTGGAAATATGGCAATTGACTTTTTTAAACTTGAACGTCTTTGCACACTCGTTCGTTCCGTTAAGCATTGTCCACTTCCCCCTAGTGAATTAGAAAGAAGATTTGATGAAATTGATGTGGAGAGAATTTCAAAGAAAAGACATTATCTTGGCGGGTTGCTCGTTGTTGTTTCCTATTGTTGTTTTTTTGGTGGCAGTGCAATAGAGTCGGCGTTAAGTGCAATTTTTGCTTTGATTTTATGCGGTTTAATAGATAAATTCGAGCGTTTTACCCCCAACACGATTGGGTTTAATTTCATATCTAGTTTTGTTATGGGAATCTTGATTGGAGGCGTGTGCAATGTTGTTCCAGGAATAACGCCAGATCCAATCATTGCTGGCGTGATCATGTTAATAATTCCGGGATTGCTGTTGACAAACTCTATAAGAGATATGCTTTCAGGAAGCACTCTTTCTGGATTGTTGAGATTTGTCGAAAGCGTCCTTTTCACGGCTGCTATGGTTTTTGGATTTTTGATTGCAATGATTTTGGTTGGCTCGGATGTTAGAACCAATGTTCCTGAGATGCCATGGATAGTTAAGTTTATCGCTGTTATCCCAGCAACTTATGGAATTTTGCTCAGCTACAACTCAAGAAGAGCGCTTATGTTGATAGCTTTTATTGGCGCCCTCATTTCTTATGGGGTATACATTCTTTTTGCGCAATTAGGTTTGCCAAATGAATTTTGGCCGGTGCTCACTTCATCAATAATCGCAGCTATTTATTCAAGTTATTTCGCAGCTAAAAGACATGTTCCTTCGGCAGTCTTTTTCATAATTTGCGTCATGCCGCTAATTCCAGGGCGTCTTTTGTTTTCTACTGTCAACTTTGTTGTTCATGGTCAGCTTGATCAGGCGGGAGCTGTTGGCAACACAGCACTCATGACAGCGCTTGGGATTGCGGTTGCGATTTGTGTTGTTTGGACATTGACCAGAACGTGGGAAAATTTGGAGATAGCAAAGCGCGTTGAAGCCACTTTAGATAAGTCAAGGGGAAAAGATGTTTAATTTTAGTATTGTTTCCTTTTCAGAGTGGATTAACTCTCTGACTTTTGTTGAAATTTTTAACTTAGTTGTTTTGCTGGCATTTGGCATTGGTTATGCCTACCAGCTGTATTACGTCGTGATTGCACTTTTGAAGGAGCCAAAAGAGCTTGTTGCAAAGGCAAATCACCATTTCGCGGTTTTGATACCAGCGAGAAACGAACAAACAGTCATAGGAGACTTGCTCAAATCGATCAAAAATCAAACGTATGACGCATCGTTGATAGATGTTTTTGTTATTGCTGATAATTGCAATGATGACACTGGGAAAATAGCAAAAGAACAAGGGTGTCATGTTATAGAGAGAAATCAACCTGACCTCATCGGCAAAGGGTATGCTTTGGATTTTGCGCTAAAGCACATATGGGAAAAATTTGGCGAAGACAAATTCGAGGCATTTTTTGTTTTTGATGCAGATAACGTTTTAGATAAGCACTATTTTGAAGAGATGAACAAAACTTTTGATAATGGCGCAAAAGCTTCAACGAGTTATAGAAATTCGAAAAATTATGATTCGAATTGGATATCAAGCGGATATGCGCTTTGGTTTTTGAAGGAAGCGAAATTTTTGAATCAAGCAAGATTGATGTTAAACACAGGAGCTGCAGTTTCAGGAACAGGTTTTTTTATAGCATCGGACGTTTTGCTTGAAGCAGGAGGGTGGAAGTGGCATCTCCTAACGGAGGACATCCAATTTTCTGCAGATAGTGCGGTGAACCAACGAAGGATATCTTACAATCCAAGGGCAGTTCTCTACGATGAGCAGCCGACAACATTTAGAAGCTCATGGGATCAAAGATGCAGGTGGGCAAAAGGCTTTTATCAAGTGTTTTTTAAATATGCTGGAAAACTCTTTAAAGGATTTTTCGTTAATAATCATGGTTATCGTTTTGCATGTTGGGACATGCTTATGACGGTAGCTCCTGGCATGTTGCTAACAGTTTTTGTTTTCGCGCTAAATATTTCGATCGTTATTTTGGGGATTTTAGGAGTTTTGTCGCTAGGTAACGCTATTGTCTCAGCGTTGTCTTCTGCAGCTTTTTGTTTATTGAACTATTTGCTCTTCATGTTTTTGTTTGGAGCGCTAACAACATTTATAGAATGGGAAAACATTCACACGACGACCGGCAAAAAAATTCTAACAACGTTCACGTTTCCATTTTTCCAAATAACTTATATCCCTATCGCTATAGTTGCGCTATTTAAAAATGTGACTTGGAAGCCAATCGAACATTCGTTCAACGTCGATGTCAACGACTATTCAGAGAGAGGGAAAAAGTAAGGAGCGTTATCTAAAGCTAGAGTTTTTTGAATTGATAAAGCTCTTCGTCTTCAAAACCAAGACTTCTATAATATTGTCTTGTCCCAACAGAACTTATAACGTTTATTCTTTTGTAGTCGCAACTTTTGGCAATTTCACAAGCGCGAGTCACTAATTTTGAACCAAGACCTATGTGTTGAGAGCCTGTTCGAGAGTGAATCTTTGCAACTTTTCCATAGACGTGAACTTCTCTTATCATTGCCTCTTTCTTCTCTTTCGGCAAAGACAATCTCAAAAATCCAACTAATCTATTTTTAGGAGTTATCCATTGTAAGAAATGCTCGAGGGTGTTATTTGTTTTATACTCAACGTCATTTAATAAAAGTTCGTCTTCGTTAACTTCATCTATTGCAATCTCGCGAAACCTTATTTCTTGGATGTCATTTGCATTATTGCCGCTCCTAATTTTTTCTTCCACCATCTGCCTTAAATTCGGTTTCTTGTTTCCTGCGATAATATCGGTCGTTGAGATGTCTCTTATCATTCTTGAAATTCTTGTTTGTGGAGGAGTGAGATTTAAACATGAAATTATAACTTCAAGCAATTCTTCGTCAGTGTAAGGTTTCCAAGATTTGTCTTCGAAGTTCTTAGTGAGCCTAGCGCTCTTAACAAGACAACATGGATAAAGTTTGACTTCATCAGGCATATAGTCGAACTCGCTAACGAGTTTTTTATAAACTTCAACGTCTTTTTCTGGAGTCGATCCCATAAGGTTAGGCATTATGTGAACGTGCGATTTAAAACCAAGGATTCTCAAATTTGATAAAGCTTCTTTTATTTGATCTAGGCTTATGTTCCTGCAATTTGTTTTCAATACTTCTTCGTCTAAAGTTTGGATTCCAATTTGAATTTTTGTGCAACCCAATTTTCTTAAATGAACAAGGGAATCATGATTCGCAGAGTCTGGTCTCGTTTCAACGACGAGTCCAACTATTCTGCAATGCGCCTCCTCATTAATTCTGTGCTCTTCAAAAAGCTTGTCTAGCGGACAAGACTGATCGACCGCTTGTTCTTTTGACAATTTTCCATAAGCTATCTCCCACGCATTGTTATAAGTTGTTAGGCTAGCGTCTAGGTCATTTTGGAGTTTTTCTAACGTCTCTACGCTTGGCATTCCTTCATTGTCATTGATGTCCGCTGTTGGATTTCTGTGCATTGCTTTGATATGTTCGATCTCTTCTTGTTTAAAATCGTTGCATGCGCGAAAGCATTCTTTGACAAACCAAGTTTGATAATCCTTTGGGTAATCTGTGAAAGTGCCACCGAGAATAATAAGCTCAATCTTGTCAACGTTATGACCCATGTCGAACAATGCAGCCAAGCGAGAGCTCACTTGCATATAGGGGTCGAAGTTCCACCTTTCTGCGCGTTGGCACGCTGGCTCGTTGTGAATGTAGCTTTTCGGCATCCTTATGTCGTTTGGGCAAAAAACACAATCGCCACTGCAAGGCCAAGGTTTTGTCAAAACGGTGATTGTGGCAACTCCGCTTGCTGTTCTCCTGGGCTTCGCACGAAGCAATTCGGTGAGTTTAACGTCTAGCTCAGTTGGAAGAGGAGAAGCGGAATCTTGATTGACGCTCTCATTTTTTTCCGTGTGAGCCATGGAGGAGGCTAATGCTCTTTTTAAAGTTTCTGGTTCCTCTCTTTTTAAGCGGAGATATTCGGGCATGAGGCGTCTCTTAGCAATTTTTCTAGTCGCATCATGCGTTTCTCTATTTTTAGTCCTGACAAATGCATCGAGCCACTTGTCATTAATTTTTTCAGGATTACTTGAAACTTCAGCGACAAGTTCTAGAACGGCATTTTTAAGGTCGTTGTTTGACTCGTTTGTTTCGTTTAACGCTTTTCTATTTTCATGTGTAGTTTTCATTTGTGTTGAGTTTTCCAATAGAACATATATTGTTGGACAATTCCCGCATCATTTCCGAACTTAAGAAATGGATCTATTCCATTAAATTCTTCATTTATTACCCTTTCAATCCAAACATCGATCGGCGCGCATGAGGTTCGAGCGAATGCAAATAGCATAATACAATTTGCAACTTTTTTCCCAACGCCTTTTATTTGAGTTAAGGAATTATAAAGGGATTCGTCGTCTAGGGTTTCGCATTTTTGCAAATCAAGTTTTGAGCTAAGCACGCAAGATGCAGCGTCTTGAATGTAGGGCGCTCTATAGCCAACTCCGCATTCCCTTAATTCTTGCAAGGTTGCCTTAACTAATTGTTTCGGCGTTGGAAATTCATAGAAACCGTTATCCTTATTGAATGTTCCGAATTTACAACAAAGCCTTTCAACAGAAGTTGTTATTGCTGGCATGCTCTTTCTTTGCGAAATTATAAAAGTTACAATTGTCTCCCATGGATCTTGTTTTAATATACGAAGACCGCTTCCAAAATCGAGCGCCTTATCAAGGAAGGGGGACTTTCCATAGTTTTCCTTCCTGATTTTTTTATAGTTTCTTGACAGATCAAAATAATCGCTCCACAAATTTGTAAAAGTTTCTTTTGTGCAAGAAATTCTAAACAAGGAAGTTTTGACTTCTTGCATTTTCAATGTGTCACAATTTTTATAAAAAGTGTAGGTTGGTGAGGCTTCATCGTCAATTTCCTTTTTTATTCTGAAAGCTTGACCTGATAACCTAATTTTTTCGAGGTTAAAGTCGTCTTTGATTTCAATCGATGAGCACATATTTAAAATTATAGCA
>CAVAIA010000039.1:0-18797 GCA_963588595.1 bacterium
CGGGACGTGGCGCAGTCTGGTAGCGCGCTTGTTTTGGGAACAAGATGTCGCAGGTTCGAATCCTGTCGTCCCGACCATTTCAGCGCAAAAGATAAGCGGATGTGGTTCAATGGTAGAACTAAAGCCTTCCAAGCTTTCAACGCGGGTTCGATTCCCGTCATCCGCTCCATTTCATTAAGGCAACCTATGGACATCAAATCTAAACTCGAATTATTAACAACTCAAGCCATCGAAAATGCAATTTCAACTGGTGAGTTGCATATGGAAACCTCTCAAATTCCAGATCCTGCATTGGAGCGCCCGAGAGACGAATCAAATGGAGATTGGGCGTCCACCGTTGCGCTAAGAAGCGCTAAAATCGCAAAATGCGCACCTCAACAAATTGCAAACGCAATTGCAAACAACATGCCAAAAAATGAAATCGTTGAAGAAATTAACGTCGCAGGACCTGGCTTTATAAATTTCAAATTAAAAAATTCAATTTTCCAAGAAATAATAAACGAAGTTAGAGCCGAGGGCGAAAACTTTGGAAAAAGCGATTTTGGAGCTGGTTTAAGAGTTAACCTTGAATATGTCTCAGCAAACCCAACTGGACCTATGCACGTTGGTCATGGACGTTGGGCAGCGCTAGGATCTTCGATTGCAAATGTGATGAATCATGCAGGATATGATGTTAGTCAGGAGTTCTACGTTAACGACCATGGTGTTCAAATGGACGTCTTCGGAAATTCTATCTCTGTTAGATATATGCAACTTCTTGGTCACGACATTGAAATGCCTGAAAAGTGCTATGGTGGAGCTTATGTTAAAGACATCGCACAAAAAATAATAGATAAGCATGGTAAAAAGTATGAAAATTGGGAAGAAAATCCTAGGATGGAAGAGTTTCGAGAAATCGGCTATGAGTTGATGCTCGCTGATCAAAAAAGAATTTGTTCTTCTATTGGGACAAACTTCGACACTTGGTTTTCTGAAAGATCCCTTTATCAAGAAGATGAAAACGGAATTAGCATGGTCGACAAAGCAATGAATGCCATGAAGGATAAAGGTTTTGTTTATGAAAGCGAAGGCGCAACTTGGTTTAAGTCAACCGAACTTGGAGATGACAAAGACCGCGTCTTAATAAAAGCAAATGGCGAGATGACTTACTTCATGAGCGATGTTGCTTACCATTATGACAAAATGCAGCGAGGTTTTGACCACCTAATTGACCTTTGGGGAGCTGACCATCACGGTTACATAAAAAGATGCGAATGCATGATGGAGGCTTGGGGGTATAAAGGTAAACTCGAAGTGTTGTTAGGTCAGCTTGTTAACTTATTTAGAGATGGGCAAAGCGTTCGCATGTCAAAGCGAACCGGAGAGATGGTAACTTTAGAAGAGCTCATAGACGAGGTTGGAAGCGATGCAACTAGATATTTAATGCTCGCTAAATCAAGCGACCAACAAATCGACTTTGACATTGAAGTTGCAAAGAAAAAAGACTCATCAAATCCAGTTTATTATGTTCAATATGCCCATGCAAGAATTTGTTCGATCTTGAGAAAAGCAGCTATCGAAGATGGGGTGTCGGAAAATGATGTCGATAATGCAAACGTCGACGATCTAGCAAATAAGCTCATTTCAAGCGAAGTTAATCTCTCGCTTTTAGATGACGAGTCCGAAATCGCTTTGATGAGAAAAATGACAGACTTCAAAGAGTTTATAGAAATTACAGCTAAAGACCGTGCTCCTTATAGATGCACCCACTATGTTGAAGAATTAGCTTCTTTATTTCACACCTTTTACACAAATTGTCACGTTATACAAGATGACAAAGGTTTGCAAGAAGCGAGACTTGCTCTTTGTGATGCAACGAGAAAGTTAATTGCTTTAGTGCTTTCATTGCTTGGAGTTAACGCACCGACGAAGATGTAGATGGTGGTCGCTACAGGATTTGAACCTGCGACCCTCGCCGTGTGAAGGCGATGCTCTCCCACTGAGCCAAGCGACCAATTTTAAAGAACTGAAAAAATTATAACAAATCAAGTAAATTGGTGCCAGACTTAAAACTTCCAGGAAATTAGTTTACAAAACGTTTCTTATTTACATGAATTGTGGTATTCTAGTCAAAGGAAATTCGTGCCAGACCTAAAATTGAGAGCAAAAAATGACTGACTTTATAAGAGCAAGATCATCTGAACAAAAAGCGCAAAGGATGCAAGAGGTAAAAGAGGTCACTGCCTCCCTTTTTGAAAAGTTGCCTTACCACGAAATAACGCTGTCCACAATAGGCGAGAACTTAGGATGGTCTCGTGCAAACCTCTATAAGTATGTTTCGTCAAAAGAAGAGGTCTTCTTGTCCCTTGCCGACGATGCTCGTCACGCCTACTACAATGATCTAATGCAAGCTTTTTCTCATAGCGAAGATCTAGATCATAGACAAATTGCGCAAAGGTGGGCAACAATTTATGACAACAATAAAGATTGGGCAACACTAGGATCGATCCTTGTTTCAATCATTGAGCAAAACGTCAGCTACGAGCGCCTCAAGGAATTCAAGAAAAACTACTACGATGAAGTGTTTTCCCTAACCAAAAATATTGCCGCTAACATAGGCGTACCAAAAGATGACTTCACAAGCTTTTTCAATACAATTCACTACCATGCAAGTGGCATTTGTGGCGTTTGCGCAACAAATCCTCAAGTTAAAAAAATCAAAACAGAGCTGGGCATTCCAAAAGAAGAGGCTAATTTCAAAAATGAAATGGAAAAGTTTATCTTGATGTGCCTTGATACCTATTGCGAAGACTAATTCAAATTTTCAACGATCTCATAAAATGACGCCACTGGATCAAGTGCATCAGTTATAGGTCTGCCTATCACAATGTGAGAAGCGCCATTTTCGAAAGCTTCCTTTGGAGTAGCTGCCCTTTTTTGGTCTGAAAGAGACGAGCCCTTAGGACGAACTCCAGGAGTTACAATTAAAGCTTCTTCGCCAAGACGCGCCCTCAACATCTTCGCCTCGCGAGGGGATGCAACAACGCCAGAAAGACCAGAGTTAATCGCATTTTCGGCAAGAGCGTTGATTTGTTCATCCATCGACCGCTCCACGCCCATAGCTTTAAGCTCGACTTCACTCATGGATGTCAAAACTGTAATTGCAAGCAAGTCTGGCACTTTTTTCCCGATAGCATTTGCACCCTCGATCGCTCCCTTCAAGGCAGCTTCCATCATCTCGTTGCCGCCTACGGCATGCATAGTTAACATGTCTGCACTGCTCTTAGTAGCACTCCTAGCAGCTCCAAAAACTTGGTGAGGGATGTCAAAAAACTTTAGATCCAAAAAGACGTTATAACCGCGATCCTTCAAAATCTTTATAATCTCATCACCATAAGCATAATAAAGAGTCATGCCAATCTTTACCCATTTAGCATCATTTCTTAATTGATATGCAATTGATAACGCTTTATCTGCCTCACAATCAAGAGCAATAATGACTCTATCACTCCGTGGAAGTTCTCTCCAACTCAAGTCTGGCACTTTTTTCTCATCGCTTTCTAACACAACAATCCTCCTGTCAAGTCTGACACTCTTTTGACCCCTTGTTCTTCACAAAATTGTTCCAACTCAAAGATTATTCGAGTCGTTGAAGTTGGGTCTATGAAATTTGAAAAACCGATACCTACAGCTGATGCGCCTGCGAGCATAAACTCAACAGCGTCCTCACCGCTACAAATTCCACCCATCCCTATAATCGGCATTTTTGTCGCTTGCCAACATTGATAAACACATTTAAGCGCAATAGGTTTTAGGCAAGGACCTGCCATGCCACCAATCACTCTCGAGATCTTAGGTTTCCTTGTCTTCGCATCTATCGCCATGCCTTGAACAGAGTTGATTAACGACAATGCATCCGCACCAGCCTCTTGAACAGCCTTAGCGATAATCGTTATATCTGTCACGTTTGGCGTTAGTTTAGCGCTAATCGTTTTGCTCGTAACTTTTCTGCATGCAGATATAACATTCGACGCAGCTTTTGGATCTGTTCCCAAAGAAGCGCCGCCACAAGACACATTTGGGCATGAAATGTTAACTTCATAGGCGTCAACTTCGACGTCCTCCAAGACTTCAATGACTTGAACATACTCTTCCAAAGAATGACCGCAGACATTAGCAATAATTTTTGCTCCCTTATCTTTGAGCCATGGGTAGTCATTTTCAATCCATGCCTCAACTCCATCATTTTGAAGTCCGATGCAATTTATCATTCCTCCATAAATCTCACACATGCGAGGCGTTTCATTTCCTTGCCAAGGAACAGGTGACATACCCTTAGCTGTCACCGCTCCAAGTTTTGCCACATCTACAAAATCGCTATATGGCTTGCCCGACTCA
Organism: bacterium; assembly: GCA_963588595.1. Lineage (GTDB taxonomy): Bacteria > Actinomycetota > Coriobacteriia > Coriobacteriales > Eggerthellaceae > Phoenicibacter. Next base: position 4,378 of record CAVAIA010000039.1, read on the forward strand.
AAAGTTCCTGAACAATTGGTAACAGGGTTCTTCATCTCAAGTCCGCCAACGTTAACTCTCATGTCTACCACAAGATCACCTCCGCAGGAAAAATAGGGCCGCTCTCACACGACTTAACTTTGCCACCAGTCGTGTTAACCACGCACGTTTTGCAAGCGCCAACCCCACAAGCCATCCGCTCTTCCATTGAGACTTCAACGTGTTTAACTTTACCCTTAGCGCTCAACGCAACTTCCTTCATTACAGGCGCCGGTCCACAAGTTGCGACATAGTCATAAAGTTTACTGTTTAAAAGCTCTAACGCTGGACGAGTGCAAAATCCAGAGTAGCCAAAGGTTCCATCGTCTGTTGCACAAGTTAGAGTGTTTAAAGAAAGAGCAGCGTAATTGTCTTTCAAAACAAGCAATTCTTTAGTCCTTGCGCCTAGAACAACATCCACTCTTGCTGAAGCGTGAGTTAGATTTCTTGCAAGCATATAGAGCGGAGCTGCCCCAACTCCGCCGCCAACTAAAAGAACATTTTTATCGTTGAAATCAATCTCTTGACTAAAAGATGATTGCCAACAATTGCCCAAGGGAGCAATTATAGAGGTAACATCCCCCTTCTTCCATGAGGCCATAGCACGCGTTCCCTTGCCTTTAATCTCATACACAATCTCAATTTGATCGGAAGAAGGCTCAGCGTTAAAAACCGAAAAAGGTCTTCTTAACATCGCCATTTTCCCGCCATCAACTTGCAAATGAACGAATTGTCCTGGCATAATTGCTTTTGATGCCCGAGAAGACTTCAGTGTCAACTTCCAAATACATGAAGCGAGTTGAATGTTGTCTAAAACCTCAACATCTTCTAAAAATTTTTTACTTGCTTGATTTTTCAAGGTATCTCCAAACTAGCCAACTATCTTTTCATCTTTGAAAACAAACTCACCATCAACTAACACATCTGTTGGCTTTCCAATAAACTCACAACCCTCAAATCCATAGATCCCAGACTTAGATTGCCAAGCACTCTCTCCCGCAACCCACTTCTTGTGGTCATCAAATATAGTTATGTCTGCAATAGAGCCTTCCCTAAGTTCAACAGGCTCAAGACGCAGTATTTTACGCGGATTAACAGCCATAAGTTCAACAAGTCGAGCGATGTCAATTTCATTATTTGTAACAAGGTTTGTTAAAACAGCTCCAAGAGAAGTTTCAAGACCACACATCCCAAATGGCGCGAGCTCAAACTCCCTGTCCTTTTCATAAATTGCATGAGGCGCATGATCTGTAACAATAATGTCAACCGTTCCATCCTTGACCCCTTGTATTAGAGCATCCGCATCCTCTTTCGTTCTCAAAGGAGGGTTTACTTTCAAATTTGTTGGATACATGTCATCGATGTCATCCTCACAAAAAAACATATGGTGAGGAGTAACTTCACAAGTTACAGGCAAACCTTCTTCCTTAGCCCTTTTGATAAGCGAAAGTCCTCTTTTAGTCGTCACATGTTGAACATGGAGCGGACATCCAGTTAGCCTGCAAAGGGAAATGTCTCTCTCTATTATTATCTCTTCACCTTCTGCAGGCCAAGAGGTAAGACCCAAACGTGTTGAAATAACACCCTCGTTCACCTGCCCATCTCCGACAAGTGAGTCATCTTGAGCATGAGTTGCAACAACGCAATCGAATTGCGATGCATAATCCATAACAAGACGCATGATTCCAGCCTTTTGCACACCTTGGCCATCATCTGTGAACATTCTTACTCCATGAGCAAACATATTTCCCATGTCAGAAAGAATTTCACCTTGCCTTTCCTTAGTGCAAGCGCCACTGACTGAAACTTTGCATTTTCCCCTCTCCCTTGAAATTGCGCTAACATATTCAACGCCAACGGCATCATCAACGCAAGGATCCGTGTTTGGCATAGCGCAAATTTGCGTGAATCCGCCAGCAGCCGCAGCTCGCGTTCCACTTTCAATGTCCTCTTTATATTCAAAACCAGGTTCACGAAGGTGCACATGCGCGTCAACTAAGCCAGGAACTAGTGTTTTTCCGCTAACGTCAACAACTTCGCACGCTTCACCATCTAAATTGTTGCCTACCTTTTCAATTTTTCCATTATCTATAATTAAATCAACGTTATCATCAAGACCAACTTGTGGATCAACAACATGAGCTCCTTTAAGCATCAATGCCATCGCTAACACCTCCTAAAAGTAAATACATAGCCGCCATTCTAACTAAAATTCCTGCGTAAACTTGATTAAGAATCAATGAACGATCCGGATGATCTGCCATGTAGGAATCAAGCTCCACGCCTCGATTTATTGGCCCCGGGTGACAAATTACCGCCTCTTTCTTCATCAACTTCTCGCGGTTTTGAGTGAGTCCATAAAGTTGGTGATACTCGCGAAGTGAGGGGAAAGGAGCACCTTCTAGCCTCTCACGCTGAACTCGAAGCATATAGACAACGTCCAAGTCAGGCAAGACATTGTCAAGGTCGCTCGTCCAAGAATCTGCCCCTAAAACATCAGGACGTGAAGGAATAACAGTCGGGGGCGCGATAACACAAACATTCGCGCCAACAATCTTAAGCGATGGAATTAACGACCCGCAAACCCTAGAGTGGGAAATGTCTCCAACTATTCCGACATTTAAGCCCTCTAGCTTGCCAAAATGATCCCAAATAGAATATAAATCTAATAGCGCTTGCGTTGGATGTTGATGTTTACCATCTCCCGCATCGATAACATGCACGCCGCTTACGTTCGATATTTTTTTAGGAACGCCTGCATGTCGGTCGCGAACAACTATCATGTCAATTTTGTAGGAACAAAGCGTCATAACAGTGTCAACTAGGCTCTCCCCTTTTACAGTGGAGGTCGATGATCCTCCAAAATTTAGACTATTGGCGCTAAGCCTCTTTTCTGCTATCTCAAAACTTGAGCGCGTGCGCGTGGAAGGCTCATTAAACATATTGACGATTGTCGCGCCTTTAAGCGTTGGAACTTGTTTAACTGCTCTTTCATTAACAGAACGGAAACGTCTCGCATTTTCTAATATACACATAATGTCATCTGCGCTATATTCACGCAAATCTATTAAATCTTTATGCTTAAACGACATAAGTATAATCTCCTAACCTTAGATCCTTAGTTCTTTTGATAAATCTCAACAGCGTTTCTTCCATCAACTTCTTCTAAGAACAATTCGACTTGCTCTTCTTCAGAAGATGGTACATTTTTTCCAACAAAATCAGCCCTGATCGGAAGCTCACGATGACCTCTGTCTATCAAAACGGCAAGTTGAACAGTTTTAGGACGCCCTATGTCCATAAGCGCATTAAGAGCGCTCCTAACAGTTCTGCCAGTGTAGAGAATGTCATCGACCAAGATCACATCTTTTCCATCTATAGAAAAGCGAATGTCAGTCATCTTCACTTCTGGCGAAAAGTTTGTGTGGAAATCGTCACGATAAAAACTAATGTCAAGTTTGCCATAAGGGATGTCAGCTCCCTCGATGTCCATGACACGATGGCGAAGACGTCTCGCCAAAGAATCTCCCCTTGTCACAATCCCGACGAAAACGATATTTTTCGCTCCTCCATTTGCCTCAAGAATTTGGTGGGCAATACGAGTCAGCGTTCGATCGATTTCTTCGGAGGATAAAACTTGGGATTTTAAAACTTTACTTTCGTCCATACACACTCCTAACTTAATCGATGTGTACAGCGAAACCTAGACTAGAAGATTAGCATATTTTGCATTTCTGGTGTTTTAATGCTCGCCTTGTCGGTCTCTCTGTACCGCTTTTAAAGACAACTTGATTATAAATGAAAACTTCTATTGATTTATAAATTAATTCTAAAAATTAAAATTCTTCTTTTAAAGGACGATTGAAAAGAGAATTTGCAACTTGCTTCACGTCGCCATTTTTATAAATCATCTCATAAATTGCATTGGTTATAGGAAGTTCAATGTTGTGCTTTTCTTCTAAAGTTTGCAAATTGCAAGCAGCAACAGCGCCTTCAACTATCATTTTTGTGTCGGCTTTAAAATCATCAAGAGTTTTTCCACAAGAAAGATAATCTTGGCCGAATCTCCTGTTTCTTGAATGGCGAGACATGCAAGTTACAACCATATCCCCAATCCCCGCAAGCCCGAGGCATGTTTGCATTTTGCCATTGCATACCTCAACCATGCGCGACATTTCAGCAACACCTCTAGTTATTAGCGTCGCTGCAGTGTTGTCTCCAAAACCCAAACCATATGAAACACCAACGGCAATCGCGATAACATTTTTAAAAGTTGCGCAAAGCTCAACACCGCTAACATCCTCGGTCGTATAAACTCGAAAGTAGTCATTAGAAAAACAATTAGCTAAATGGGCAGCTAGCTCAATATCAATGCATGCACAAGTTGCTGCGCTTGGCGTTTTTTTGATGACCTCTTCTGCATGAGTTGGCCCACTTAAAACAGCAATCCTGTCCATGTTCCCCAAAACGTCAAAGAGAACTTCGCTAGCAAGCATGCCTGTGTCGTGCTCTGATCCTTTCGAGCAAATCACATAAGGCAAGCTTTCTTTATCGAATGGTTTTATTTTTTCAACCGTTTGTCGCAAAAATTGAGATGGGGTTACGATTGCGCAAAAATCAGCATCTTCAAGCGCTTCTTCAAAGCTCGAAGTAGCGACTATCCTTGGACTTAAGACAGAGTCTTTTAGATAAATTGGGTTTTTATGATCCTTGTTTATACAACTAACAACGTCCGGCTCAAGCGCCCATAAATTAACTTCAAAGCCGTTATCAGCCAAGAGTTGCGCTATTGCAGTTCCCCAAGAACCTGCCCCTATAATTGCTACTCTACTCATACTTTTCCTTCACAATATTTCCTCAATTTTTCGCTTTATCGCTGCTCTTAGAGCCAATCTTACTTTCCGTTCCTCTAACAATGCGGGATATGTTTTCTCTATGCGCCCAAATAACAACAACGCCAACAATAGTAAAAAACAAAATTGCTCCTAAACTTGTTGAATGGGCAATATAACCAGCAAAGGGGTAAAGAATTGCTGCCGTTATGCTTCCTGCAGAGACATATTTAGTCAATATTACGACGATCAAAAAGGAAGAAAACAAAAGGATTGCAATAAGTGGGCTCATCGCTATAAAACTCGCCCCAAATGCGCAACTTATTCCCTTGCCACCTTTGAACTTTAGCCAAGGGCAAAAGATATGACCGAGGGTTGAACAAAGTGCGCCTAATGCTCCGAAAAAAATCGCACTTGTCTCACAAAAGAACGGCGCACCTCCACTCCAAAACATTGGCGCAACATAGACTCCTATAGCAGCTGAGGCGAGTCCTTTTGCAAAATCACCAACAAAAACAAGAGCGCCTCCAACTTTTCCCATCGACCTAAGCGAATTAGTGAATCCTATGTTTCCACTGCCAGTGTCTCTTACGTCTTTGTTAAAGAAAACTTTTGAAACTATCACGCCAAATGGAATTGAGCCCAACAAAAATGTTAGGAGAACAAATAAAATTAATGTGCATTCATTGGACATATAAACTAATTTTTACTTTCTAAAAAACATCTTGATCGGAGTTCCCTTTAAGTCAAAAGTCTCTCTTAATTTATTTTCTAAAAACCGTCTGTAATTTTGAGTTACAGCGTCAGGTCGGTTACAAAAAATTTGAAAAGTTGGCGGTTTAACTCCACTTTGCGTAATATATTTCAACCTTAAATAAGTCTTGCCAACACTAATCGTGTGTCCACCCATCCTAATATCGGAAATCCAATCATTAAGTTTTGATGTGGACAATTTCTTGCAATAGTTATCATAAGCCTCGTCAATAAGTTCCCAAATCTTGTCGACCTTTTTTCCGGTAAGCGCAGATATTGAGGCCACTTTTGCATAATTAGCAAATTGAAGAAGCTCATCTAAATCAGCTCTAATTCTGGCCTTTTCATCTGCGCCTCGCACTGCATCCCACTTGTTTAGAGCTATCGCAAGAGCGCAATGGGCTTCGTCGGCAAAGTTAGCAACTCTCTGGTCTTCATTTGTTGCGCCTAAAGTTCCATCCACAACAAGAATCGCAACATCAGCGCGCTCGATAGCCCTCATTGCCCTAATATAGCTGTAATATTCAATGTTGTCATCAATCTTTGCTTTTCTTCTGAGCCCCGCTGTGTCAATCAGACGATATTTCCTCCCACCATGTTCAAGGACAGTATCGATTGAGTCTCTCGTTGTCCCCGCAACATCACTCACTATTGACCTCTTTTGATCTGAAAGCGAATTCATAAGCGTCGACTTTCCTGCATTAGGGCGTCCGATAATCGCTACATTTATGCAATCTTGTTCACCCTCGATTTCGTCATCATCCTTATTGATTTTTAAGAGAGTGGAGGTTATCTCGTCTAACAAGTCTCCTGTTCCATGTCCATGAAGCGCACTAATAGGCAAAGGATTTCCAAAACCAAGAGAGCAAAATTGCCATATCTCGCCATCGGAAGTTGGGTCATCCATTTTATTTACGCACAAAAAAACAGGTTTGTTCATCCTTTGAAGCATTCGCGAGACGTCTTCATCATCACTTTGAACTCCAACCTTGCCATCTACTAAAAAGATTATTGCATCTGCCTCATCTGCTCCCATCAAGGCGTTCGTCCTAATGTCACCTTTAAACATATCATCGTCTGAAATTTCTAAGCCGCCCGTGTCTATCAATAAAAACGAAAGACCATTCCACTCGCACCTGTGATAAGTTCTATCCCGAGTCACTCCACTCTTCTCGTGAACAATCGCCTCATCATGCTCGCTAAGCCTATTGATCAAAGCAGACTTACCAACGTTAGGTCGACCAACTATTGCAACTTTATAATTACTTGATTTCATAAACTATATTTTAATTTAATTAAGCGTTCAAGCTCATCAATTTGTTCATATGGGGTGGAGGCTCCTGCCGTTATTCCAACAACGACATTTTCCCCAATTTGAGAGAAGTCTATGTTTTGAATCTCACATGGCTGCTCAATATAATAAGAATCCTTGCACCTTTTGTCGCATATCTCAAAAAGTCTTCGAGTGTTAGAGGAATTTTTTCCACCTAAAACAATCATCACATCACACTTAAGAGCAAGCTTTTCCGCTTCATCTTGCCGTTGCTCGGTTGCTGAGCAAATTGTGTTTTTAACTTCTACCAACTCGGCTCTTTTTTTTATTTCGCTAACGATTTCGTTAAACACATCATTAGATTGCGTTGTTTGAGAAACAACTCCAACTCGTCTTAATGTCTTTGGCAAAGCGCTTGCGCAATCCACAACAAAAACTTCCGCCCCTCCAAGCTTCGCATAGTCAACTATCGCCTCAACCTCAGGATGACCAGCGGTTCCAACTACTATCACTTGATCGCATACCTTTGCTAAATTATTTGCTTGTGTTTGCGCGCGCTTAACAAATGGGCAAGTCGCGTCAATGATTTTTGAATTCTTCTCAAGTTCAACTTGCACACCAGGCTTAATTCCATGCGATCTGATAACAACAGCGCCCTTAGCATCCTTTGGATCATTAATGACATTTACACCTCTTGCGCAAAAAGCGTCAACCACAATTGGATTGTGAATTATCTCTCCAAATGTGCTAACCTTGTCATATTCCTCAATAGCACTATTAGTTAGCTCTAGCGCACGCTCAACTCCATAACATGCCCCTGCACTCTTCGCTCTTTTTATAACAAGTCTAATTTTTATCTCTTAACTTTCTCGGATTGTTTAAGAAGTAGTCTTTGTAGTCAACACTCCCAGGAAAAAGCGAGAGCATATCAACCTCATTTGGCTCAATATCATCTCTCATTGCAAAAACTTCGCGCATAGCATACCAAGCGCACGCTTGAAGCCTCTCCTTCTTCTCAAAATCGTCAAAATCACTCAAATAAAGGGGCTTGCCAAACTCAATCTCAACCTTAGGAAAGCGAAGTCGCTCCCCTTTTCTTTTAATTTTCCCAACATTTTTAAGAGCACAAGGAACAATAGGAGCGTCATTTGCCATCTTCGCAATTAGAGTGAAGCCTGAGTGGAGCGAAAGTTTTGCTGTTCCCTTCCCTCGGCGGGTTCCTTCTGGCATAATTCCAACTATCTCTCCCCTTTTTACCATCTTAACCGCTCGCTTGATCGTTGTTCTGTCCGCTGAGTCACGAGAAACAGGAAAAGCTCCTACGCGAGCAAAAATTTGATCTAGAGGCTTATTTTTCTTGTCAAACAAGTTGTCTCTTGCCATCAATCTTGTCCATTGAGATGGTCTAGGCGCTAAGAACATAAATGCAGCATCAAGATAGGATTCATGGTTCGCTATAATAATGCACCCGCTCTTCGCTTTAAATTGACGGATAATCTCTCTATTTTTAATCGAATATCTAAAAGCGATTTTAAAAACAACCCCAACAAGAACATAGGCTAAATTACCAAACCAATGAGTTATTCGAGAGTTGTCTAAGTTTCCTTCTCTATCAACATTAGGCTTGCCATCCAAAGGCAAATCAAACATCTCTTCAGGCGTTAAAAAAAGAGCCATTTGATCTAGATTCCTACATTCGCTCTTTTGCTAACTCACAAATTCGATCTATAACGTCCTCGATATAATCGGACGTTGAGTCGATTACAATCGCTCCATCGCTTACAACCAAGGGAGCTGTTTTTCTCGTTGAGTCAGCTTCATCGCGTCGGATGATGTCTGCAAGAACCTCGTCATAGTCAACAGAACCAACATTGCGATCTGCATTTTGCCTTAGACGCCTATGAGCTCTCTCCTCAGGAGTGGCTGTCAAAAATATTTTTAGCTCAGCATTTGGAAAAACAACAGATCCGATATCTCTTCCTTCAACAACAAAGTTTCCTGCGTTGCCAATCCTTCTTTGTTGATCTAGCATCGCATCTCTAACAGGAGCCGCTTTGCTAACAGGGGTAACCGCCTTATCAATTTCAGCAGTTCTAATCTTTTTTGTGACATCTATTCCATCGATTAAAACGATGGAAACCGAAGAGTCGCCCGATTCGTCATTTTTAGTTTTAAATTCAATTTCGCAATTCTTTGCAAGATCGCCAAGGGAAGCTACATCCTCTAGAGAAACTCCCTTCTCTAGCGCCAAAACAGCAATTGCTCGAAACATAGCTCCCGTGTCAAGGCATGAAAACCCGAGTTTCTTAGCAACAATTTTCGCTATAGAAGATTTTCCTGCGCCGCTTGGTCCATCAATCGCTATTATCATTTTAAAACCTCATCTTTTAAGTGTGCTAACTTATTTAATCAAAGACGAAACGTCATCTAAGAAGTTCGGATAGCTGACATTTATGCAATCGAAGTTTGTTATCTTTATAGGCTCATTTGAAGTTAGCGCAGCAACAGCCCACGTTAGAGCCATTCTGTGATCTCCAAGTGAATCAATTTCAAGGCCATTGGGGACTTTTAGATCTCTATCGCCCTCAACGAAAAGGTCATCACCATGAGTCCACGCACTTGCACCAATTTTGTCGATGCCGTCAATTATAGCTTGCAAGCGGTTAGTCTCTTTCGCCTCAAGCTCCGAACATCCCCTAAAAACACTAACACCATTCGCTTTTGCAGCAACTAAAGAAAGAATTGGAACCTCATCAACGACGGTCGCAAAATATTTTGCCGGGATCTCACATCCCTTAATATTAGGAGAATACTTCGCGTAAATCGACCCATAATTCTCCTTGCCTTCGCTACCCTTAACTTCCCAAGAAATATCAGCTCCCATCCTCTCAAGGGTTCTCAAAAACCCTGTTCTTGAAGGACTCAACAAAACATGCTCTATCTCAATTTCACTTCCTTCAATTAAAACCGCAAGCGCACAAAGAAAAGCAGCGCTTGATGCGTCCCCTGGAACATTTATCTCACTTGCTTTCATTTTAACGGGGCCTCGAACAGCGGCAAACCTTGAGCTTGCAACTGTTGGCACACCAAATTCTGGCAACATAAGCTCTGTGTGAGTGCGGGATTGGCTAGGTTCTGTTACACTCGTCTTGCCCTTCGCAAAAATTCCAGCAAGCAAAATTGCACTTTTAAGTTGAGCAGAAGCCATTGGGCTTTCATACTCGAGGCGTTTAATTTTTTTAGTTCCTTGAATCGTCACTGGAAGATGTTCTGCTCCAACGGGAGAAAACCTAGCTCCCATCAACATAAGAGGCGCGATAATTCTTCTCATTGGTCGCGTTGAAAGAGATTTGTCTCCAACAATTTCAACTTCTATGTCCCATGGCGCTAAGATTCCCATCAAAAGTCTTGCGGTCGTTCCGCTATTTTTGCAATCGATAGCGCAATCAGGCTGGCTTGGACCTTTCTCGCCCCAACCAACAACAGTTCCTTCTAAAGATCCATCCTTCATTTTCTTTAAGTCACATTTTGCTCCAAGCGCGCTAACCGCATCGATCGAAGCTTGAACGTCAGTTGAGTCAAGAACCCCTTTTAACTTAGATTTTCCCTCGCTCATAGCTGATAATAATATTGATCTATGCGATATAGATTTATCACTCGAAACTCTAATTTTTCCTTTAAGTGCCCCGCTTGCAGGACTAACAATGACATCTTTTTGCATAAAACACCTTTTACTAAAACCTTTATTAAATTAATAAATCAAAAGATAAACTTAATTCTACACTAAGCAAGCGTTCTTTAACTTTTCAACATCCACTGGATCTAACTTAACAATCTCACCAATTTTCATGCAATCGAGCGTTAGGTGGGCATACCTAGTTCTCCTTAAATCAATCACTTTATGACCAACTTCTTCAAACATGCGCCTTACCTGCCTATTTTTACCTTCGTGGATTGTAATTTCGACCACCGAGGCAGCATTATTCGCTTCTATCAAGTCGACCTTTGCAGGAGACGTTACGAAATCCTCAAGTTTAACTCCAGAGCGCAAAACGTCGAGCTCTTCCTGGCTAATTTTTCCTTGGATGCGAGCCACATAAGTTTTATCAACGTTAGAACTTGGGTGCATCAATTTTGCACCCAAATCACCATCATTCGTCAACAACAAAAGTCCACTTGTGTCATAATCAAGCCTTCCAACTGGGAAAATTCCCTTAAACTCTTCATCAACGAAATCTGCAACACATTTCCTGCCAAATTGCTCTTTCATGGTTGTTACAACCGCTTTTGGCTTATACATCTTCAAGACAATTTTTTCTTCGATTAGATTTACCGACTCGCCATCAAAGGTAACTTTTGCGACTTTCTCATCGATGCTAATCCCAAGAGTTGAAACAATCTTGCCGTCTATTGCAACTCTGCCATTTAAAATTAATTTTTCAGCTTCACGTCTAGAAGCCACCCCAGCTCTAGAAAGGTATTTTTGAAGACGCATCAAAAGAGATTTTAAATTTCGCCCTCGTCGTCAACAACTTCTTCGCTCTCGATGTTAAGCGAATGAATTGCGCCTAACCTCTCGGCGATTGCTAGCCTCGCATCCTCATCGGGCGCGAATTCATCGAGGGGCGCAAGTTCGTCAATAGACTTTATCCCAAACGAATCTAAGAATTTTTCCGTTGTTGAAAATAATCCAGGGTTTCCAGGAGCCTCACTAACTCCACTCTCAAAGATAAACCCTTTATTAACCAATGTTGTCATTAAAGCGTCTGAATTAACTCCTCGAATGGAAGAGACTTGGGCGCGAGTCACAGGTTGGCTGTATGCAACGATCGCGAGCGTCTCTATCGCCGAGGACGACAACTTTCTTTTATCTTTAGCAACGATGAAATCTTCTAGAACTTCAAATAGTTCAGGTCGAGTGAAAAGTTTATATCCGGACGTGACTTGCCTTACGCAAAGAGCGCTTCTTGAGTCCTTTAAAAACTCATCTAGTTTTTCAAGCCCTTCTTCAATTGCACTCTCGCTCGCCTCTAAGGCTTCAGCGAGTTCAGAAACGCTAACTCCCTGTTCGCTTACGAACATTATCCCAAAAATTGCCTGCACTAAGGCGTTATTCGTTCCTTGTTTTTCTGGATTTATTATCTTAAAACTCATATCTAATTCCTATGCCGCTTTCTTTGCAATTATGTCAAAGTCCTCAAATTCACTATCTTGAACCACATCTACTAGATTTCGCTTGTAAAGTTCAAGCACAGCTAAAAGAGTAACAACGATAATCTCTCGTTTAGGAGAGTCTTTAACGAGCTTTGAAAAGTATATCTCACCTTCGACTTTGAGTCTTGATAGAATTGTCTCAACATAGACCTCAACATTTAATGGTTTAGAAGCGATATGCTCGCTTGCCAACAAAAATTGATCTTTTCGCCCAAGTCTTTCAGCAGCTATTTTTGCGAAATCTTCCTTGCTCAAATTTCGCAAAAAATTTGGCTCAGTTCCTGCAAAGTCACTCGTTGGTCCAAAATCTCTAGATAAAAATTTGAAATTCTTATCCTCAACATCCCTAAAATAGATCGCTGCATTTTTAAATTGCTTATAACAAATCAATTTTTCAACTAATTGCTCGCGAAGTTGAAGGGGGGTAAGTTCCACTTGTTCCTCATCTTCAAACTCGACCCGAGTTGGAAGCATTGATTTAGTTTTTATCTCGATTAAAGTTGCAGCCACAAGCATAAAGTCGGATGCAGTTTCAGTGTCTAAAATCACCATCTTTGAAACTTCAGCCAAATATTGGTCTGCAATGCTGGCAATTTGAATAGTCCCAACATCAATCTTGTTCCTCTTAACAAGGTGTAGTAAAAGATCAAAAGGACCTTCAAAATTTGCTGTTTTAACGTTAATTGCCATTCTTCTATTTTAAGCTCTAAATTTCTAATTTAAGGTATAAGCAAATTTGCTAAGTTTCCAGCTGTCGCTCTTATATATAAAGTTAAGGGGTCAAACGATGTTAAATAAGGCAAAAACACCATAACAATTATCAAAATAGGCATAGCATACGCTTGAATCGAATACCATTTTGGCAAATATCTCTCAGGAATGAACAAAGCAATTATGCTGCTGCCATCAAGCGGTGGAATTGGAATTAGATTAAAAAACATCAAACACAAATTTATTATTATGAATTCAGGCAAGAAAATGTAATAAACGCAATACAAAAAACCATTGCTAATAACTACGCTATTAATTCTTAACATCAAAAACATTAACGCGCTGCCAATGATCGCTAGAACAAAGTTTGCTAAGGGTCCTGCGATTCCAACTAGAAAATCGCCTTTACGCTTGTCTTTAAAGTACATAGGATTATAAGGAACCGGCTTCGCATATCCAAAAACAGGCAAATTGGTCAACATTAAAAACGCAGGAAGAATGACAGTTCCGAAAATGTCGATGTGTTTAAGTGGGTTTAAAGAAAGCCGACCTCTGGATTTGGCTGTTGGGTCGCCTAACTTCCATGCAACAAATCCATGCGCAACCTCATGAAAAACGATTGCTGGGATAAAAGCAAGAATTGTGCATAAATATTGTAGGTAGATATTGCCACTCATAACGTATAAATTTTAACAGTTTTTATTTATTTCACTTAACTCTTCACTCTTCTCGAGCCATTCATTTTCAAGCTCAGGGAGTCTCTCTTTTAGATGAGCATGCTCCGTGATAATTGAAGTTGGATCATCTGAAGTCATATAAAAATCGCTCTCGCTCATAATCTCAAGCAATTCATTGATTCTCTGTTCGCTTCGTTTAATTTCATTATCAAGCTCATCTATCCTCTTTCTCAAATCCTTAGTGGCCTTGGAAATACGATTTCTCGCTTCAGCCTCTTTTCGCTTTTGCTCCTTGCTCTTAGGAGCCCCCTTCCTCGCCTTCTCCCTTGTTAACTCACATCCTGCATTTGGAACAGCCTCATCAAAAAGTTCATTAGCGCTTCTTTGTTTAGCATGCCTCAACTCGCCTTCCAGCAAATTTTCCTCTTGACCACTTTTATAAAGATAATAGTCATAGTCACCATTAAAAACATTTATCTCGCCGTTCTTAACTTCAGCAATTTTCGTTGCAACAGAGCGTATCAAATGACGATCGTGAGTAATAAGCAAGACAGTTCCATCAAAATTTTTGAGTGCTTGTTCCAAAACGTCAACACTCGCTATGTCAAGATGGTTGGTTGGCTCGTCCAAGCACAAAAGAGGTTTTGGCTCCACCATCATTTTTGCAAGCGCTAACCTGCATTTTTCCCCGCCAGACAAAACGCTAACTTGTTTATCGACGTCATCCCCTTTAAACAAAAACGCACCTGCTAAACTTCTAACTTGCGAAATTGTCCACCCTGGGGCAGCTCTGTCTATCTCTTGGAAAACCGTTGACCTTCGATCAAGTTCATCGAGTTGGTGTTGAGCAAAATAAGTGTGGTCAACGTGCAAACCATATTTCAAGGTTCCACTATCAGGTTTTATTACTCCTGCCACCATTTTTAAAAGAGTACTTTTGCC
>CAVAIA010000040.1:0-15191 GCA_963588595.1 bacterium
TACAAATAGTCAAACTTCTCATGAGAATTTCCAAGTCCCATTCCGAAAAGCCCACCCGATGCGATTGCGTAATAAGACCTTATAATGTTATATCCTGACCCATAACCTCCCTCTCCATCGTTCCAAGGGTCTAAAAAATTCATCCTTCCACTTCTAAAGTCTCCACCATAAAGAATTAAAACTCCAACGAGGGCGACCCCGCCAATAAAAATCGAGAAAACTATTACTTTGCTCACACCCGACATATAAGCGACAACTAACAAAGCCACAGCGCAAACAAGAGTCGTTCCTAAGTCTCTTTGAGTTAGGTATAAAAATAAAAGTGGCGCGATAACGAGAAAAATAACTAAAACCCAAGCTTTAATGCTGTCAATCTTAGAGTTATTATAGTCGCTTAAAATTTTTGTCAACATAACCACTAACGCAATCTTTAGAAATTCAGAAGGTTGAAGCGTTAAGCCGCCAAAAGAAAGCCACCTAGTCGCACCATTAACTGTTGTTCCAAAGAAAGGGACCATTAAAACTAACAACAAGGAAACACCCCAAAAACAAAAGACCACCAATGTATTAGTTGCAACAATGCTTTTAACTTTTGACATAAATAAAACAATCAAAACTCCTATAAGGCAAATAAGGAATTGATTTAAGACATCTTTATAAGGCAATACTCCATTTTCAATGTTGGTCGCACTTGTCACAGAATAAATCATCAACAAACCAATGACGGTCAAAGCGCAAACGCAACAAGCAATTAAGATAATGTAGGTTTTGTTAGTGTAGGAGTTGTTCTGAAGTTTATCGAACATCTTTAAAGGTCTCTCACCATTTCCTTAAAGACTTCTCCCCTTTGTTCAAAAGAAGAAAATTCATCAAATGATGCGCATGCTGGTGAAAGTAAGATAGCGTCCCCGCTCACTGCTAACAAACATGAAAGGATAAAAGCGTCTTTTAAAGTCTTTGTTTTGTCTATTAAAACTCCACATCCCCTAACACCTTTAAGCTCGTCGTAGAACCTAAATCTCGCTTCCCCAAAACAAATCACGTGTTTAACGCGAGGCCCTCCTGCACTCTTAAAATCTTTAACGATTTCATCGAACAGGGGTTTTAAGGATGAATTTTTATCCTTGCCGCCCAAAAGCAAAATGACATTTCCTCGCTCAAATGCGCTCAAGGCCTTAATAGTTGAATCAACATTCGTTGCCTTTGAGTCATTAAAAAACCTTACTCCATCAAATTCTCCGCATGGCTCGATTCTATGCTCCAAGGGAGAAAAACTTAAAAGACCTTTTTTAAGATTCCTAAAAGTTGGAACTCTTTTACCGCTGTTGCTCATCATCTGCTTAAATGACTTATGCTTGCATAAAAATTGGACAATTGCTGTTGCACAAATTGCATTCAAATAGTTATGCTCACCTTTAATTTGCATATCGTCCCTAATAGGATCGACAACCTCCCTTGCTTCTATGTCCTCGTCAGTCTTAACAACGCACCTAAAATTTGAAACCTTCAATTCTTTACGAAGAGAGTGGTCTAAATACACAAGGCAATCCTCCCTATTTTTTGAATTCTTGAAAATTCTGAATTTTGCTTGTTCGTAGTTTTCGAAAGTTTTATGCCAACTTAAGTGATCAGGAGTTATGTTGAGAATCGCTGACGCATCTGGACAAAAAGCACTCGTTGAAGCAAGTTGATATGATGAACACTCACAAACGTAGACCTTAGGATTCCCATCCACTTTGCTTATGCACGTCTGCCCAATGTTTCCAACTGCCACGGCATTTACTCCTGAGCTTTTTAATATATGCTCGATTAAAGAAGTTGTTGTTGTCTTTCCATTAGTTCCTGTTATGGCAACCCAAAGCGAATCTTTCTCAGATTCCCTATAAGCAAATTCAACCTCGCTTATCACTTCCTTTGAAATTTTCTTAGCCTTGTTATAAAAGTCAGAAAATTCAGATATACCAGGCGATGTTATGCATAAATCGTATGATTTTGAAACATCAAGCTCATCTTCTTCAACGATGTCAATATCTATTCCTTCATAATTTTTAAGGTAGTCAAAAACCGAGCTTGCACTCTTGCCTTTTCCAAGAATCAAGACATTCTTAAATTTATTTGAGTTAACTTTATGTTGAAAATTAGTCAAATTCATAATAAATAATAACTATGTGATCTAGACAATCGCGACTGAAAAGAATATAGCAAAACCCATAGCTGCTAAAATGCCGCTTATCATCCAAAATCGAACTACAACTTTGTTTTCTCCCCATCCTTTCTTCTCAAAATGGTGATGCAAAGGCGCCATCAAAAAAACCCTCTTGCCTGTTTTCTTAAAATAGAACACTTGAATCATCACACTTAGAGCTTCTGCAACGAAAAGTCCTCCCATTAAAATTATTAAAACTTCCGTCTTTGTTAATATCGACAAAGCGCCAAATGTCATGCCCAAACTAAGAGAGCCTGTGTCTCCCATAAAAATCTGGGCGGGGTTGGAGTTAAACCACAAAAAAGCAGCGCAAGCTCCAGCGGTCGCCGAAGCAAAAATCGCCGATTGAAGATTGTTTGACCTATATGCAATAAATCCCATGACAATCATGACAAGCATAACGCTGCCGCTTGCAAGACCATCTAAACCGTCGGTTAAATTCACAGCATTACACATCCCAACTAACAAAATCAAACAAAAGATTAAATAGAGCCAAGGAATAATGAAATAGTTGCCATCACCCAAATCTATAACGGTTGTCAAAACGCTCAAATCAAGTAGCGTTATGTGATAGAAAACAAGGGACGGCGCAATGTTTAGCTCATTTACAGCATAAAGTACAAAGCAGCCTGCAACGATCGCTTGCAAAACTAACTTTCCCTTAGCTGACATCCCGTCAGTGTTTTTGTAATGCACCTTTTTATAATCGTCGATAAAGCCGATTAAACCTGCTGCAAGGGCGGCAACTATAAGAGAGATTGTCATAGAGTTAGGTTCTCCAACGATGAAGGCAGACACGACAATTGCTATCACCATAACCACTCCACCCATGGTCGGAGTCCCTTGCTTCTTATAATGAGTGACTGGTCCTTCTTCCCTTACTTGTTGCCCAACTTTCTCCCTTTTCAAAAACTTGATAAATGGAGGCATCGCGCACATAGTTATTAACATAGAGAGGAATAAAGCCAAAAAGACTAGAAACGAAGGATAGCTATTAAGATTGCCTAACACTTAAGATTCACCTTTCTTCTATCCACTAACGACGCTATATTTTTCAATAGCCACTTTCATTATATCCCTGAAAAGCTCTGTTGTGTTTGTTGAGCTTGATGCATTGGTGATTCCTGTGTAGCAAACAAATGGAATTGAAGCATTATTCAAAAAGCCAGTAAAACCGATGTTATAGACTTGCTCAACATATTTTCCATCTTCACTATATTCCGCTGTTGCAGTCTTTCCGCAAACATCATAACCCTCTATTCCAGCTTTAACATGCGAGTTGTTATTTACAACGTCTCTTAGCATCGTCTTTAAGTTATTTATCGCCTCTTTGCTATAACCAAGATCGACTTCGCTCGAACCGAACGTCTCGCCCGTTTGAGTTTTTGTAAGCAAAAAGTGTGGGGTTACAGCAACACCATTGTTGCAAACAGCGCCATAAAACCTGCAAGTCTCAAGAGGAGTAACTGAAATGCCTTGCCCAAATGTTATGTTATATCTTCCAACGTTAGACCATGTATTTACGTCTTGGACATATCCAGCTGCTTCTCCCGGAAAGTCAATTCCCGTCTTCTTTAGAATTTGAGACTTTTGAAGGTTTTCGTAAATTCCAGTTGCACCAAGCCTGTCAGAGGCTAAAGAGATGCCTATGTTAGAAGACTTAGTGATGATTCTATCGAGCGACATTGTCTCTGAACCGCGCTCCCACGAATCCTTGATTGTATATTCATCGGCTTTAAGCTCATAAGGGCAATAAATCTCATCATTGATCCCCATCTTCCCGGATTGCAAAAGCCCCAATGCAGTTACACTCTTCATAGTTGACCCCGGCTCTGATGCTTGTGTTATCGCTGTAACATTGTCTGAACCACTCTCAGATTCGCTTGGATTAGAAGGATTGAGATAAGGGTAGGAGCACATAGAGTAGATCTCGCCGCTAGATGAATCCATCAATATTACACTTCCCTTTTTTCCCAACTTGCTAATGTAAGTTTTAAGATATTCTTCGACTTGAGCTTGAAGACTAACATCTATAGTTGTCATTATGTCTTGACCGCTCTTTGCCTCTTTATTTTGTTGAACAGCTCCAGGAATTTGCGTGCCAGACATGCTTCTCTCCGCAACATATTCTCCATTTTCACCTTTAAGGACATCATCATATTCAAGTTCAAGGCCGCATATCCCATTTCCATCAACGTCACAAATCCCAACAATTTGTCCTGCAACCTCTCCATTCGGATATTCGCGACGGCTATCATCTAAAAAGTAAATTCCTTTCAAAAGTTCTAGATCCTCATTCTTTTTTTCTTTAAGCTTTTTCGCCGCATCAACGTCCCCTTGCCTTTTAATGTAGGCAAACGTAGTGTTCGATTTTGTTAATGCTTCAAGGTAATCGTCTGCGGATCCCCCCAAGCACTCTGCTATAACACTTGCAACTTTATCTTCGTCTTCAATCTCCGTTGGATTACAATAGACAGTTGTTGCATCTACGCTTGCGGCCAAAACAGTTCCATTCCTGTCATAGATCGTTCCTCTCTTAGCCGTTGTGTTGATTGTGACAGTTCTAGTTTCTTTTGCTTGTGCAGAATAATCTGAGGAAACAACAACCGAGAGATAAAACATTCTTGCAAGAATGCAAGCGATAGGTATTAACAACAAAAATAAAACTAAACGAGAACTCCTAAGTCCATTTTCGCTCTTCAATTTAGCCTACTTTATTCGCCAGAGATGGCATTAATTGTTGAGGCCAAAGACAAATTGCCCTCCTCATCAACTTTCACGTTGCTATCATTCAAGCTTATTTGCAAAGAATCTTTTGCTGACGTCATTCCAAGCGCATAAGCTTTTTCCTTTACGTGACTCGGGGTCGACAATGTCCCATATTGCACTTCCAAAGCCTTGCCATTTTCTCTCGCCTGACTTATTTGACTTTGCAAACTTTGTTGCTCGACCGACAATGCAACCGACATAGATGAAAAAGTTATAGAAATAACCCCAACGATTGCAAACATGATTACAATTGAACAAAACAGCTTAACCCCTGAAGAGAGCAATGAAGGCTGTGTTGCCTCTTTGGACTTGGGAAAGCTTATGACTTTAAAACTTCTCTTTTTTTTCTTAGAACTTAAATCATCTTTACCTTGCTTTTTTCTGGGGGAAAAGTCAGGTTCAATAGCAGGAGCTGCGCTTCCAAAAACATAAGAGCCTCTAAAGTCAGCTCTATTAAAGCTTGAGTTTGAATTTCCCTTAGCTCTTCTTGGATTTCCGTTAATTGTTGTTGCTCTTTGTCTCATTTAATGTTTCGTTTAATTTTTTCGTCTATTCCTAAATTTCTAAATCTTAATTGCGCATCTTAGTTTTGCGCTTCTCGCTCTTGGGTTAGCCTCAACTTCCTCTCTTGTTGGTGTTATGGCTCCCCTTGGGCGAGATTTCAATATCGGCTTTCTTCCACACGTGCAAATAGGAGCATCAACGTCGCAAACGCATCTATCTTCAAGCGAGCGAAATTGATCTTTAACAATTCTGTCTTCTAGAGAGTGGTAGCTAATAACGCAAATTCTCCCTCCTGGTCGAAGCCACCTAATCGCTGCGTCAAGACCCCTTTCTAAAACACTCAATTCGTCATTTACAGCAATTCTTAATGCTTGAAAAGTTCTTTTCGCAGGGTGTCCTCCAGATCTTCTCTTCGCTGCCGGAATAGAGTTCTTAACAATTTCCACCAACTCTTCGCTTTTAGTTATTTTTCTCTCTTCGCGAATTTTAACTATATTGCTTGCAATTTGCCTTGAAAATCTCTCTTCTCCATACACTCTAAGAATCCTCTCCAACTCATCTCTCTCTAGAGTGTTGAGCAAATATGAAGCGCTTTTTGATGATGAATTTTGATTCATCCTCATATCAAGAAAGGCTCCTTCATGATATGTAAAACCTCTCTCTTTTAAGTCAAGTTGCGCGCTGCTGACACCTAGATCAAACAGAACAATGTCAATTCCTGGCATCGCATCACCATGACCCTCTTGGCGAATAGATTCACAAACCAAATCTTCATTTGAGATGAGAATCTTACTTAAAACCGAGTCAATTTCAGCAAAATTAGAATCGACGACGAAAACCCTTGGCCTAGTTGTCTTGCTCATGGCTTTAAAACGTTTTATCGCTGCATTTCTTGCCATGCTATCTTGATCAACTCCGATTAGTGTCCCTGTGCAGCCAATTCTCTTGGCAACCTCAACGCTATGACCAGCGCCTCCAAGAGTGCAATCTAAAAAAGTCTCGCCCTCTTTTGGACAAAGAGATCCAAGAACTTCTTCAAGCATCACTGGAATATGCTTAAATTCACCTTCTTGGAAATTTAAGTCTGGCACTAATTTACCCCGCTTAATCTCGCCACGTTTAGATCTAGCCGATATTTAGTTTTCATGGTGCTCTTCTTATTAATCAAGGAACGCTGTTAAGTCAACTTCGTCGATCATAGACTCATAACGCTCACTTGCCCAAATTTCAAAATAACCAGTGTTTCCGATCAGCACTACGTTTTTCTTGATCCCAACGCTGTCTCTTAGGTTTTGCTTTAAGTTAATTCTTCCACCAGAATCGATCTCAACCATCTCGGCTCTGCTCTTCAATTTCCTTCTTAAAGCAACATGTTTTCTGCTAGATGCGTTAAAGCCGCCGAACTTATCTATAAAAAGTTGGTTAACCCATTCGTTAAAAGTTTCGCTCGTAAAAACGTAGAGGCACTCATCCTCAATGTTCCTGGAGACTATCAAATCTTTGGAAAGTGCCTTGCGAAATTTCGAAGGAAGTGCAACACGACCCTTAGCATCGACTTTAAATAAGAATTCACCAAAAAGATCAATTCCTTCAACCGAAGCTAAATCATTGTTTATGTTCTCCATTTTGGTCAATGTGCCTTGCCTTAGTTTCGTTTGTGGTGTTTTTAGATTGCATTTTTTTGTCATTTACTCGGGAACTACTCTCCCAAAGTGCTATGTTTCTGGTGCGTTTCAAAACTCCACAAGGCTTTCCCTGATAAACATTCTACAACACTTTGCCCCACTTTGCTCCACAATTTAAAATTTTTTTAAAATTTTTTTCTTTGTTTATCTTCTTATCAAGGAAAATAAAAAACCCGCTTGTCAGCGGGTATAACATCAAAAAATATATTGGGTGTTGACTTAAGTTGTTTTCTTTCGCCTCAATTTCGAAATGAGCTTCTTAATCAATTGCGCTTCTTCAACCTTAAACAACATAGCAAGTCCATACGTTATCGCAAGCGAGATAACGCCCCCGACCAACACTGCAACGAAAGCTTGAAACGCGCTATAAAATTCAGTTCCCGAAGTCATTATCGTAGCTAGAGGGTAGGCAACGCAACATCCTAAAATCGCTCCTATGCCTCCGAGAACGAGCATAACAAAAGAACTTTTTATCGCTCGCATAAAGCCCAAAGAGCCAAAAACGTGGTGGAATCTAATTAGAACTGCAACACAAACGCCGAAGTTAAACACAAAGAATGAGAGCATAACGCCAGGGATCATAAAGTTTTTTGCTGCCCAAACGCAAAATATGCATGCAATAATTGTGAATGCCAAATAACTTAGACTTAAAAACTTCATATCGTGAGAAGCTGCGCAAACATTAATCAAATAAGCCACCAATGCATAAAAGGGCAACGAAATAGACACGATAGAAAGGCAAACGTAGGAATTTGTAAAAGAAGCATTGTCGAAGTTCCCAGCAGCAAAGAATGCCATTAAAAATGGCGAGAAAACCATCAAATAGAGCGCAAAAGGCACCATCATAAACGTGATTTGCCTAAGCCCACTCATCATCCTTCTCTTAAACTCATTCTTGTCACCATTTGAAAAAAGAGTTGAAAGCTCTGTCACCATTGCAGTTTGAATAGGCACAGCAAAAAGTGAAGCAGGTAAAACAAACCACACCCTAACATAATAAAGGATTGCAGCCCCAGCATCATCTGAATAGAGCGACCAGCTTGATTGAATCGAAGCTAAAACAGCAGCGCAAAGTGTGTTTAGCAAAGAAGGGAGCCCAATCTTTAAAGTTTCCTTTAGAGCAGGATCTTTTAGATCTATCTTTAAAGAAAGTTTTATTCCTTGTTTTTTCATAGGTCTAATTTGAACCAAAACTTGAACTAGCACGCCGAGCGGATTCCCTATCGCATAAATTAAAAAACCAGCAAATTCATTAGTTTGTGCGATCTTAAAGCCGATGATAAAAGACACAATAACAACCACATTATTAAAAACTGGCGCCATTTGACTCCAAAAATATTTCCGCTCAGCATTAAGGACTCCTCCAAGAAGAGAGCTTAGTGGATAGAGCAAGACCTCTATGCAAAAAAATCGGAAGAACAAAGTTGCCGTGTCAAAAGAGAAAGTCGAGTCAGCTCCAGCAGATTGCGTAAAAACGAGAGGGGATGCAAAAATGAATGCAGCGATCGTCAAAACCCCCATCATGACTAATATAATCCCAGTCATATTAGAAACATAATCAGAAGCTCCAGCCTTCCCTAAGTTTTTCTTAACGCTTATATAAACAGGCAAAAAGGCAGTGTAGAGCATCCCCCCGCACGTTATCTCGAAAAGTAAATTCGGCAAGTTGTTTGCAACTGTGTAGCAACTTGCTAGCATAGTTGCACCTAAAGTGAAAGCTTGCGCCCAAGTTCTAATAAATCCAGTTATTCGGCTTAAAAAAACTAAACCCGTCATCATGATCGAGTTTCTTGCAACTTGAGACTCGCTCGATATATAGCTATCTTCCATTACTAACTCTCACTCGTTGAGGAAACAATCCATTTCTTTAATTTCTTAACCTCTAAGATAACAAAAATCGACGTAACAGCGACGCTTAAAATGTCAGCGGAAGGCACACTAAATAAGATCATGTTAACGGGAGACGTTTTGAAAACTCCTGCCAACATAGGAAAAATTATATAAAAAGGCGTCAATAAGATGACCTGTCGTAAAAGTTCAATAAAGGCAGCTTTATAAGGCTGACCACTAGATTGAAAATAACTTCCACCTATTATTTGGAAAGCAACAAGTGGGCAAAAAACCATATTGACGAAAAGCGACCACTTACTAAATTCTTCTAGCTCACCTGAAATGCCAAATAGAAATAAAATTTGATCAGGGAAAATGTGAATGAGTGCTAGAACAATAAAGCCTGTCACGATCCCGCTCAAGCAAGTTGTCTTTAAGGCGTCAAGAACCCTTTGCCATTTTCTCGCGCCGATGTTGTAACCAACAATTGGCTGCATGCCCATGGTTATCCCTATAAAAACAGAACATATGATCCAAACAACCCTGTTCGAAACCCCAATTCCTGCCAAGCAACCCTCAACTCCAACAGTTGAAGTCGAACCATAAATGGCAATAACATGATTAAACACGATATTTACGACAGTGGAGCCAACTTGCATTGCAAATGAGGCTAGACCAAGCTTTAATATCATCATGCAATCGCCAAAGTCAAGCTTAAAGCATTGGACTCTAAGTTTAAATGGAGTTGTTTTGCATTTCGTAAAATACCAAATAACAGGAATTGCTGTTGTTGCCTCACCGCAAACTGTTGCAAGCGCGCTGCCAGCGACCCCCATATTCATAACAGCAACAAATAGCAAATTAAAAACAACGCACATAACAGCACTAAATGCTGAAGATGCAAGTGCTAAGTCTGGTCTTCCTGCAGTTCTCAAGAAATTGTAGAGACCAAATCCAATCGTTACAAAAATGTCAAATGTGATTAAAATCAAAACAAATTGCTTCGTTGGCTCCCAAAGCTCTTGGGTTGTTCCGATTAAGGTTAGAAGCGGATCAATAAAAATCCACCCCAAAATTGCAACAATTATCGACATAATTATCATTAAAACGAATGAGTTGCCGAGCGTTAACTCAACTTTATCAATTTTGCCTTTTCCAAGTTGAATCGCCGCAAGAGCATTTCCGCCCATCCCTATCAAAAGACCGAGAGCCATCATCATATTTTGAATTGGAATAGAAAGTGTTATCACTGCCAAGCCATAATCACCTACAAACCACCCAAGAATGGCAGAATCTATTATTGAGTAGAGAGAATAAACAAGTTCTGCAACAACACATGGAACTGCATACTCAAAAAGCAACCGCCCAATTGGGGCGGTTGCAAGACGTTCAGTTGACTTGTCTTCGTTTCTAAACACTAACTAAAGCTAAACAATTATAAGTTTCTCACCCTTATAAATTTAGGTTCTTGCTTCCAATTGTTGCAATATCTCGCAACGAAGTGACCCATCGCGCGAGTCTCTAAAACAGTTGTAAACGTTTGAAGAATGTTAAGAACATAAAAACAAGGTAAGTAGAAAATAAGAAAAGAAAAGCCAAAATTTATTATCATCAATGCGAAGTTAAGAGCAATCTTCGGATTATTCGACATCGCTTTTTCAAAAGCGTTAAGACCTCCCAATTGATTGATAAATGTGTATATCGACAAAAACGTCTCTCCGCCAAACGTCAAACAATAAAGCAAAGTCCAAATAAAAATTACGAAAATAGCAATTCCTGCAACAATCAAAGCTGGAATAAAAACAATGAAAAGAACCTTTTGCCAACGCGATTTTAAAGCACGCGTTGCCGCGCTTAAATTAAAGCCCTCGCTAAGATCATCAAAAACTGCCATGCGAATAGTAAGCATGGGCTTTAATATTTCCAAAAAAAACAAAACAGCAAGTGAAACGATCGCGCCTATGATCGGGATTATTCCTATGAGAGCATTAAACAACCCAAAGATTGTCGAAATAATGAGTCCTATCAAGAAACACATAGCACCATTTGCAAATGTGCGGTCACCAAAAATCTTAGTTGGCATTCCTGCAACCTTATCAAAAATAAGATCTCTTCCCCACCTCATCGCATATCCGCTGATAAACCAATTAAAGATAGGAATAAATTCAATTAAGCCAAGAAGCGCAAATCTTGAGACATATCCCTCAGACTTTTGGATATCTTGCAATGCTGCGCCAACGCAACCCTTCTCATAGACAGCCTCGCTTGTAAAGTTTTGCGTCTGCTGTTGTTGAGGTGCAGCGCTAAATTGAACTTGCTGTTCTTGAGCTTGTTGCGTTTGAGCAGAAGATTGAGGTTGCTCAACAATAACTTTCTTCTCAACACTCACCCCCGGGACTTCCATTTTTTGCCCAGTTTGCGAACTGCTATCATTTAAATTCTCGTCACTTTGCGTGTTTTTGTCATCTGTCATAACTTTTAACTCCTTAAATCAAAAAGTAAAACCACATTAAAGTTTATCACGATAATTCACGTTATACGTTGGAGACCAATTTGCAAGTATCAAAATTATTGCGCCCGCAGCAAAAAATGCGATTGCTCCAGGCAAATTTTTAATAACAGCGAAACATACAATTGCGCCTAAGAACAAAACGATAGAGACAACTAAAAAACGCTTTTGTCTAGCAATTGACTTTTTGTCGAATGTGTCAATTTCTTCAATAAGTTTTCCTTCTTTTAAGTTCAAGCTAGTCAAAATTTCTTTGAATCTTCTAAATTGAATCGCGTAAATAATGAGGCATATCGCTAAAGTCAAAGCCGCAACACCGCATAAAATAGAACCTAATAAAAAACCGTTTGAGGTGACGATTGTTGACGTGTCGCTCCAAGACTTCTCCTCACTAATTGCTAAATTCTTCCTTGCACCACTAGCCTTCATTGCCGTTGAACTCCCAACATTGTTTAAACAAGACTTAGGAATTACAAGGTGCATATCACTGTCGATCTTTAAAGATTTAAGAGCGCTTCTTGCCTCAATTGAACCGTCCTCAAAAAATTCGACCTCGCCTTCCCCACCATGTCCCCACGCAACAACATTATCTCCATAAACAACACTTTGACCCTCTGGAATCGGGAAAATCAAGGAGGCATTTATTGAGACGCTTTGTTTTTGTTTTAAGAAATAACTTGACGGATCCGCTGAAGAACGCGGAAGGTAGGTCCAATAAAGTTCAGCAACATCATCATAAACGTAAAGAGCATTATTTACGTGATAAGTGACCTCCATAACATACTCTTTTGAATAATCGAACTCATTAGGCAAAAATATAAACAAATTTCCAGATGATCCATCATATGAAAATGAGTTATCTCCATCAACGTTATTAAGTTTTTTGTCAATGTAATTTTTCTCCAAGATAGAGGCGTCAGGCTTCTTGTTTAATGAAAGAACCTTAGATCCGCCCTCTCCGTTAACGTCTAGTTCAATAAAACGAACGCTTTCAACACTAATCGAACTTAAATTTGACGGTTTAGAAATCGATTCGGTCAATATCTTTGAACCATTGACAACGCTCACACTCTTTTGTTCAACAACACTTAAACCGCCATCAGTTTCAATTTGACCTGTTATGTTTGCAGAAGACAAGGTAAATCTTTGTTCCTTTTCACCCCAATTCACAAAGAAAAGAAGAGTCACACAAACTAAAAGCGTTGCCAAAATGAAGATGGCAACTAACAATACACCTCGATGTTTCAACTTTGCGCTTGGATTACTATCTTTCATAACTAAATTTTAACTAAAAATAAATTAAGCACCTCATTTTTGAAATAAGGTGCTTAAAAATTGAATCAATGATTAACTTTTATTGATCAAAAATTCCTACATCATACCGCCTTGCGCTGCAGCAGCGGCCGCTGCCATCTCTGAAGGATCAGGATCCTTAGGAATGTCATTGACTGTTGCTTCCGTTATCAAAATCATAGATGCAACAGAAGCAGCGCTTTGAAGAGCTGTGCGGGTAACTTTAACAGGGTCGTTAACACCCATCTTGATCATATCTCCCCACTCGTCGTTCTTGTAGTTTCTGCCAACCCCTGGCTTTGCTTTCTTGACTTCAGCCACCTCAACGCTGCCCTCATAGCCGGCATTGGTTGCTATTGCACGAAGAGGAGCCTCCATTGCGTTGCGCATTATGTTAACGCCGATAGCCTCATCGCCTTCCGCCTTGATTTTGTCAAGAACGCCGATGGCATCAATAAGGGCAACTCCGCCTCCAGGAACAATTCCTTCCTCAACAGCAGCGCGAGTTGATTGAAGAGCATCTTCAATTCTGCTCTTCTTCTCTTTGAGTTCAGTCTCTGTTGCAGCACCAACCTTCAAAACAGCAACTCCGCCAGCAAGCTTTGCTTTTCTCTCTTGAAGTTTCTCACGATCAAAATCGCTGTCGCACTCCTTTAGTTCGAGTTCAATTTGAGCAACGCGATCTTCAATTGCTTTATGATCACCTGCTCCATCAACAATCAAGAAGTCGTCCTTAGTCACCTTAACAGTCTTAGCATTGCCCATCGCTTGAATGTTAGCGTCAGCCAAAGTCATTCCTAGATCCTTATCAATGACTTGCGCGCCTGTTACAATAGCGATGTCTTCTAAGATTCTCTTGCGGCGATCTCCAAATCCAGGAGCCTTAACAGCAACAACGTTTAGCGTGCCACGAAGTTTATTCAACAACATCGTTGAAAGAGCCTCTCCTTCAACATCTTCTGCAACGATGAACAAAGGTCTTTGACTTCTCATAACTTCCTCAAGAAGCGGAATCATATCTTGAACGTTTGTCACTTTTTGATCAGTCAAAAGAATGTAAGGGTCTTTTAGGACTGCTTCCATCTTGTTTGCATCAGTTACCATGTAAGGGGAAATGTAGCCTCTGTCATATTGCATGCCCTCAACGACTTCCATGTCAAGACCAAATGTTTGGCTGTCCTCAACAGAGATCGCTCCATCATTTCCAACAGCGCCCATAGCCTCAGCGATTTTCTCGCCGATCTCAGGATCCCCAGCTGAAATTGTTCCAACAGCAGCTATTTGCTCCTTAGTTGAAACTGGAGTTGAGTTCTTCTTGATTTCCTCAACAACTGCCTCCGTTGCCTTGTCAATTCCGCGACGAATAGCAAGCGCATCACTTCCTGCAGTCACATTTTTTATACCTTCTGAGACGATAACATCTGCTAAAAGTGTTGCTGTTGTTGTTCCGTCTCCTGCGACGTCGTTCGTTTTAACTGCAACTTCTCGAACGAGTTGCGCGCCCATGTTCTCAACAGGATCTTCAAGCTCGATATCCTTCGCGACAGTAACACCATCGTTTGTTATAGTTGGCGCACCATAAGACTTCTCAAGCGCAACATATCTGCCTTTTGGTCCCAACGTCACTTTAACTGCATCAGCAAGTTTTGTAACTCCGCTTGCGAGTTTTCCTCTTGCATCAGCATCAAATCTAATTGCTTTTGCCATTTTCTTTATCTCCTAACTTAAAATCTTTTTTGGTTAACTTAAAAATTTTTAAAACTTGCTCTATGCATAAACAGCATAGATGTCGTCTGCTTTAACGATGATATATTTCTCACCAGAAACTTCAATCTCGTTTCCTGCAAACTTTGAGTAAACAACACGGTCTCCAACCTTGACGTTCATCGGAATTAAATTCCCATTGTTGTCTCTTTTACCTTCGCCAACAGCCTCAATTTTGCCGCAACTTGGCTTTTCTTTTGAAGAACTCGCGATGTACAAACCAGATGCTGTTGTTTCCTCGGCATCATCTTGCTTAAGAATAACGCGATCTCCTAATGGTTTTAGATTCATTTTTTCTTCTCCTTTTCTTTTAAAACTCAAGCAAATTAATGATTAATTTAGCTTTCTTTTAATTACATCTTAATTATAAGAGCAATTAGCACTCTGTCAACAAGAGTGCTAAAAATAAAACATTTGATGTAAGATTTGTTAGATAATCTTATAAGAAGAGACTCAAGTTTGAAGCGTTTTATCTTATTTTTTAAATAAAATTATTTTGACAAATTCGCAATTTAGATGCTATAATATTGTCTCCCAAGGGAGGTTTCAATCGTGCGGGGTGGAGCAGTCTGGTCAGCTCGCCGGGCTCATAACCCGGAGGTCGTTGGTTCAAATCCAGCCCCCGCGACCA
>CAVAIA010000041.1:0-40427 GCA_963588595.1 bacterium
GTCACCGAACGCATCGATATTGTGATTCTTCACATCGCCTAGCTCCATCTCACCGATGCCATTAAGCAATTTAACAAGCGTCTCATTATGTTTTGCAACCGTCGACCCAAGTTTGTTATTATTCACATCAAAGTCATCGAACAGACCTTTGAAGTCGCTCTCAGATTCGCTACCCTTCGCTGAATCCTCGATGCTCCTGAAAACGCCTTCGAGTGTTTCTACTTCATTTTTAGCAACTTATTTAAATTTTAACCTACTAAAATAATTTAGTTGGTTTAAGAGTCGGCAAATCAGGGAGCGCTTCTAGTCATTCTAGGAAACCGCCCTAGCTAGTGAAGCATTTTTGCAACACCTAGTGAAGCATTTTTGAAATTTAATGGTAATACATGATGCAATTCGCGACGTTAGCAGTCTTATTCGAGTTTTCAGTTTGCGATCTTTAGACGCTCTTGTTCTAGTGCATCGTTTCTTGAAAGCAGGTAGACGCAATATTGATTCATACTCACGCCCTCTGCTTCTGAGTGCTCAGCCAAAGACCTATGCAATTGTTTAGGGATGCGAAGTTTGAATTGTCCTGAGTAGTTTTTTGCTGGTGCTGGTTCAGGAATTGAAAGTCCGTCTTCAAGTGCAGCTTCAATCCAGCATCTTTTTGCATCTTTGGCATTTTCATACGCTTGCTCGATCGTCTCCCCACAGGTGATACAACCTGGGAGGTCAGGATACGAAACAACAAATCCACCCTCATCGATGTCAGGTTTAATTTCAATTTTGTAAGGCTTGTTAATATAGTCATTAATTGTTTTCATTCTCGTCCTCGCTTTCAACGACACTTTTTACCATCTCAACATAGACTTTCTTTATCGGCTCATGCTTTGGAATGGTAATCGGCGAGCATCCACTCTTCCTAAAAGTTGCATGTGAACTTCCACCTTTTGGTGAGTACATCACGTAGCCATATTTTTCTAAGACCTTCTTTAATTCTTCAAATCGCATGTCCTTAGAGAGACTTGTTATTTGCTTAATCAATTTATCCCACTGCGACATATCAACTCTTTTTTAGTTAATTATACATGGTATCGCATTTGGTGTCAAGGAGCGACATGATTCAGGAAACCGCCCTACCTAGTGAAGCATTTTTGAAATTTAATGGTAAAACATGATGCTATCAGCAACGCTAGCCGCTGTAATTATATTAAAAACACTCGAGTTTTTGCCTGGTGTCATATCCTTGTTTCTTAAAGTCGGAAAATAGCACGTCCATCTTAACTGGAGTGATGCAAAGCAGATACATTGTCTCTCCCTTATCTGCTAATTTTTGGAGAGCAGCGATTGGCACCTTTTGGTACTCTGCGTGTGACAAATATTCATCTGACATCGGTTCGATGAGTTCGGTCATGCCAGTGACTTGAACGCTTTTAAGTTCACCAAAATTTGGATTCTTGTCAAAAATAGCGAGGCTGACGTTTTTATTCTTTTCTAGTCCGATAAACTTCTCGCCGCCTTCTGTGAATATCCAAAACTTTCCATCATGATAGCTATATTCTAATGGCGTGCATCGAACATAATCACCAGCTCCAGTTGCTAAAGCGCAAACAGCACTGCTGGAGAGAAATTCTTCAACGGCAGAATTTAGAGCGTCAACTGGCATTGCTTTGCACTCATTTTTGTTCCAGAAATTAATCGCTTTTTTATATTCTTCAGGTTTCATTTTTAAATTTTATAAATAGGTATCTCAAAAGTCAAAGTTCTTTTAGTGTATTTAGTGTCGGTGGTGTCATTGCATGATTTTGCTCGTTTTAAGCATAGGAATTTTAAAAGTTACTTTTCTACACTATTTCTATAAACATAAGCAGTCTTGGGTCCTGCTCCGACTTTCTCAAGTCTGCCACTTTTCACCAAATCTGCGAGTGTCCGCTCGATGGTTACTTTACTGATGTCTGGGCAGAATTCCATGATTTCCTTCTTCGTTATCTTGCCTAAGTGGTTCTCTATAATTTTAGTAATACGTTCAGGTTTTGACAGTTTTCTGTGCCTTAAATGCTCAACTCTATCTTCAAATTCGCTGTAGGCTTTAACCAAAATGCCTAGAGAATATTGAACAAAAGGCGCATAGTCATTTTTTCCATCGTGCCAACCAAAAGAACTCGCTTCTAGCGCTTCATAATAAGTATCCTTCGTATTTTCAATTAATCGCTCAATGCTGATGTACTTTCCAACAATGTATCCTGCTCTGTAAAGCAAAAGCAGAGTGAGCAAGCGGCTCATGCGACCATTGCCGTCGTTAAAAGGATGTATGCATAAAAAATCTAGAATAAACATCGGCGTGAGAAGTAATTTATCAGTTTTATCTTCGCGCCAGCAATTTGAAGCGTTTTCGCAAAGCTCATCAATGGCCCCAGCTGTCTGAAAAGCTGATACTGGCGTGAAGCGCGTTCTAGGGTTTCCTTGAGTATCGATTTCAGCAATTATGTTGTCTGAGTCTTTAAATTTTCCTTTTGTAGAAATATCTGAAAATGAAAACATATCCCTATGCATTTGCAAAATGACGCTTGGCGTTGGGTTGATGTAATCATAACTTTCATGTATTGTAGATAGAACTTCACGATATCCAGCAATTTCTTGTTCCGAGCGATTCTTAGGCTTTGTCTTTTGCTCTACTAGTTCCTTAAGTCGTTCATCGGTGGTATAAATTCCCTCAATCCTATTTGAAGAGTCGATACTTTGAATTAATGCGATATTCAGAAGCGTCTTTAACTCGTCAGAATTAGCTTCAACAAAGAGATCTTGCTTGCCTTTGTGTTCATGAATTACCCCAATCATCTGCACTATTTCTGGAGTTAGCAGTTTTTCAAAGCTGGAAGTATAGTAAAATCTTCTCAATATTAATCTCCTTAATTATCAAATTATCTATATCATTTTAACCTTAAATGATGTAGATTTTAAATAAATGAAGGATATACGATTTCGGGAAGATGGAGTGTAGTGTATTTTCTTATACCTTTTAACGTTTCCAGCAATTCCACCCACAAAACAATTGGTTTTAAATTGAGTTTATAGCAAAATCGAAGTGGCTCTTATAAGAAAAGAGCCCCGTGGGGCTCTTTCTTGATCTAGCAATTTTCTGGTTCTTGCCTTTTCTTTCTTCCGGTTATATTTCGTGTCACCGTGCACTCCATGACCACAAGCATGACCGTTATAAAGTGGCTTTTTCGCAAGAGTTGCTTGCTCGCAACTCAAATGCCAAACAACGTTGTTTTTGCTATTTCCAGATTTTTTTGCACTCATTTTTAAGCCTCACCTCCTAACATTTTATAGTTTACATCACCGAACCCGCTTATCAAGGAATTTGTTTGAGTTTGCTAAATTAAGATAGTTGCTGTTTCAAAATTTCTTGGTAAGCGATTCTTGAAGTTCCATCTTCAGAATATACAATTATGCAAAAGGTTATCGTAGGCATCTTTCGTTGCTTATTTTTGCATCTTAGTGATTTTAATTTGCATCTTGGTAAAAGTGTAATGTGTTGCTTAAATTTTTAAGATATTATAGTTTTTGCCGGCAGAAAGTTGAGGTTTGTTGATGAAGATTATTGTTGAAGAAGATTCAAAATTGGACGATTTGGAAGTGACGCTCAGGGCGCCTCGAATCACGGATGATGTGATTGCGACAGTTTCGCGTTTAAAATTGCATGAGTTAAAAATCGCTGGAGTAGAAAACCACACCACGCGATTTGTTCCGGCTAAGGACGTTCTCTATTTTGAATCAGTTGATAAAAAGACTTTTTTCTACACGAAAAATGAAGTTTTGGAGACGCCAATGCGATTATATGAAATTGAGGACAAATTAGGAAGTTGTGGCTTTGTTCGTGCTGGTAAATCAAGCGTTATAAATTTAAAAGAGGTTGAAAGTTTAAAAAGTGATTTTGGAGGAAAGCTAATCGCGACTCTTCAAAACGCAGAAAAGATAGTTATATCGAGAGCGTATGCACCAGCTATTAAACAAATGCTTGGTGTTTAGGAAGTATAAGCTAATGAATTTAATGAAAGGATAAGGAAGTGATTAAAATGAGCAATCAAAATAGAATTGACAATTCGGTTGAAGCCCAACAAAATATTGAAAGCTTGACAAACAATAAAAGCGAGACTGAAAATGCCTTTTCAACTATAGCGACATGCACGGCTATTAGCTTTACAATTTGCATTTTGTGTTGGATGTTTTTTGAACTTTATCCAAATTGGACAGGAACTGGTGTAATCTCAACATCGGAAGCGGTGCGCGACATTTGTGTTAGCCTTGCAACTTGCCTTTGCATGTCAATATTAGGCTATGTTAGCTTTTCGGAAAAGTTTATAACTAAAATTTCATTGCCATTACGCTTTTGTGGGTTTGCTTTGTTTGGATATGGAATAATATCTGCTTGGGTCTTCGGGTCAGGCTGGTGTCCACCGCAAGGTTTTGCACTTTTTACAATAATTTGTGTTGTCGCCTTTGCGTTTTCAGGACTTATGATCTTTATCAGTTCCAAAACTAAGGACAAAAAATTAAGTCAACAACTTAGTGCCTACAAAAACAAATAAGACTTAATCCCAAACTTCTTTAGCAAGGTTAAATACTGCCCATCCATTCGGCCATCCAGCGTAAAACGAAACGTGCGTTATGATGGCCGAAATCTCTTTTTTAGTAACCCCATTATTTTTTGCATTTTGATTTTGTTATTAAGTATAAAATTTTTAACTAACAACATTTTGAATAAATACATTCGAGCTTGAAATGCTTAAAACTCCAACTGAGCCAACTTCAGCGGCTCTAAAGATAAAGGTATTATCAATCATAGACTTATCACTCTCATTTTTTGCCTTTTCTTTTGTGCACAAAATTGCATTTATCCCTTCAAAAGTTGAAAGAAGCGTTGTTCTTGGTGTTATGCATAAAATAACATCTGCCCCTGAATTCTTTAGATTGTCAACATTACTTTTTATGGCGAGCTTAGAAGAATAATTTTGTATAGAAAAAATCCCTATTTTTTTGTCTCCAACTTTAAGAACTTTAGGGCTCTCTAAATTTTCATATTCTTGCAAATCGATTGTGACAACAGAGGCTGATTTTGATAGATAGTTACTTCTAACATCAGAAGTATAGATGCGCTTCGTCTTGGCATTACTGTTATTTTTATTGTCGAGAACTCCCGAATAAATGATAGAAGAATTTTTCTCCATTGTTCCTGCAGCTTCATCAACTTTAGTCGCAACAACGTTCATTGGAACTGCCGCGCCAAAATATATCGATATAACGAAAAAACCAAGAGCAATTAAAGTAATGAACAGAAATAAAGCGACAATCTCGCGCTTCCTCTTTCGTTTATTTGGAACATTTCCTTGAATTTGCATGCTTGTTGACCTATAAAATCTTCTTTAAAAATTGTCCAGTGTAAGACCCCTCGCACGCAGCAACTTCTTCAGGAGTCCCACTAACAACAACATTTCCACCCATCGATCCACCTTCAGGTCCTAGGTCAATAATCCAATCTGCACATTTTATTACATCAAGATTATGCTCTATAACAATGACGGTGTTTCCTTTATCAACGAGTCTCTGCAAAACTTCTAGAAGTTGTCGCACATCATCGAAATGAAGTCCTGTCGTTGGCTCATCTAGGATGTAAACAGTTTTTCCTGTTTGCTTTTTTTGAAGCTCGCTTGCAAGCTTAACACGTTGAGCTTCTCCTCCTGAAAGGGTTGTTGCCGCTTGACCGAGCCGTATATATCCTAGCCCCACATCATGGATTGTTTGCAATTTTCTCTTAATTTGAGGGATGTTTTGAAAAAAACTTAGCGCCTCATCAACAGTCATATCAAGAACTTCACTTATGTTTTTGTCTCTATATTTAACCTCAAGAGTTTCTTTGTTATAACGCTTACCGCCACATTGCTCGCAAGGAACATATATATCAGGTAAAAAATGCATTTCTATCTTAATTTGACCATCGCCTTTGCAAGCTTCGCATCTTCCATTTGCAACATTAAATGAGAAACGCCCAGGGCCAAATCCCTTAGCTTTTGATTCTGGAGTTGATGCGAAAAGCTTTCTTATGTCATCCCAAAGCCCAACATAAGTTGCAGGATTTGATCTCGGAGTTCTGCCAATTGGACTTTGGTCTATTGAGATCAACTTATCTAACTTCTCTAATCCGCTGATTTTTTTGTACGCTCCAACCTTTTTGTGGGCATGATTTAACTTATTTGACAAAAGAGGAGAGAGTGTGTCTATTACAAGTGAACTTTTACCACTTCCAGACACTCCCGTAACAACGCAAAGCGTTGAAAGTGGAATTTTAATAGAGACATCTTTTAGGTTGTTTTGAGATGCTCCTTCCAACTTCAAATATCCACCCTTTGTCTTTCGTCTGCTTTTAGGAACGTTAATTTGCTTATTTTTACTTAGATAGTCTGCAGTGAGAGAATTTTTTGACTTTAAAAGAGTTTTTAAATCGCCACTCGCAACAACTTCTCCTCCCCTCTCTCCTGCTAAGGGTCCCATATCAACAATATAGTCCGCGCTCCTAATTGTGTCTTCGTCGTGTTCAACAACGATAACAGTGTTGCCTAAATCTCTTAGCTTTTTTAGTTGTTCGATTAGCTTGTCATTGTCCCTTTGATGAAGGCCAATTGAAGGCTCGTCAAGGATATATAAAACTCCAACAAGCCCGCTTCCGATTTGAGTTGCAAGACGGATCCTTTGAGACTCACCTCCTGAAAGAGTTGAAGTTGCCCGGTCAAGCGTTAGATAATCAAGACCAACGCTAACCAAAAAGCTTAATCTTGCTTTTATTTCTTTTAAAATGGGTTCTGCAATCCTTGCTTGAGCACCGCTAAATTCCAATTTTTCGAAAAACTCTAAACATTCTTTTGATGACATTTCGCAAACGTCGATGATTGACTTGCCTTCTATTGTTACAGCAAGGATCTCAGGGCGAAGTCTTTTTCCTAAACACGTCTTGCAAGGAGTTATAGAAAAATACTTCGATAATTTATCGCGTTGTGAATCACTTTTTGCGTCGATAAAACGCTCTTTGACTGCCGCTAAAACACCTTCCCAAGTTTTGCTCCAATAAGTGTTTCTCCCATCCACTGTGTGATAGTCAACTCGAATTTGAGTCGAACCAAGACCGTTCATAATGCTGTCTTTTGTTTTCTTTTTAAGTTTTTTATAGGGAGTGTTAGGATCCTCGCCCATGTGCTTTAAAACTGCTCGAAGCAATTGAGGATAATAATTGCCATGCTTAAAAGGATCTATTGCGCCTTCATTAATTGACAAATCAGGATTTATGACAATTAAGTCAGGATCAGGTTCTTCTTTTGATCCTATTCCTAAACAATCAGGGCAAGAACCATAGGGCGCGTTAAATGAGAAATCTCTAGGTTCAAGCTTAGATAAGGAAAAACCATGTTCTGGGCAGCCAAATGCAAGAGAAAAAACATACTCATTTTCAGGAAGTTCTAAGGTTGCCCCGCTACTAACATCAATATCGTTTGCGACAACATCCTTCTTCGATTTATCTATAACTTGAACTAGAACTTTTTTATCTGAGATGAGAGTTGCGCTTTCAACCGCTTGTGTGATTCTATGTCTCGATTTCTCTTTTAAGCTAACTCTGTCAATAACAACGTCAATAAAATGTTTAATTTGCTTGTTTAGCTTAATTTTTTGGCCATCTAGCTTAGTGATTTTTCCATCGATTCTAACTCTAGAAAAACCCTCTTTTAAAAGGTCATCAAACAAGTTTGTGAACTCGCCTTTTCTTCCAACGACGATTGGTGCCATAATTATGGCAATTTCGTCGTCGTTCTTTTTAAGGTCGATTATCTCTTGTGTCACTTGGTCTACTGTTTGCTCCTCAACGACTTTTCCGCAAACAGGGCAATGAGCAACTCCACATCTTGCAAATAAGAGTCTAAAATAGTCGTAAATTTCAGTGGTTGTTCCAACAGTCGAGCGAGGATTTTTCGAAGTTGTTTTTTGATCGATGGAGACGGCTGGGGAAAGACCTTCAATTGAGTCAAGATCTGGCTTTTGAGCTTGACCTAAAAACATCCTCGCATAACTTGAAAGTGATTCAACATATCTTCTTTGCCCTTCCGCATAAATTGTGTCGAAGGCTAAAGATGATTTTCCAGATCCTGAAAGACCAGTTATAACAACAAATTTATCACGGGGAATTTCTAGATCAACATTTTTTAAATTGTGCTGTCTTGCACCTTTAATTGTTATATTTTTTTCTTTCATATCAAGTGTTATTACGCTTCCAAATTTATCGCAACCATTAATTATATATTTAGAATCAATTTAGACTCAATTAAATGGAGTGTTAGGCTAGATTAAGTCAAGTACTTCAAGTTCTTTTTTATAGTCAATCATAGAATCATTCGCTCTTTTTGCAAATTGTAAATATCTTTCACCCTTGTTTTTGATTCTTTTTTCTAAGGGAGGCAAAATTCCGAAATTCACATGCATCGGTTGGTATTTTTCAGTTTTGGGGTTTGTCGCGTAATTTATCAAAGCACCAAAAATTGTTTTTGCAGGAAGTGAAGGGACAGTTATATCTTTTAGGAGACACTCAACCGAAATTGCAGCATGAAGGCCGCTTCTTATCGCCTCAACATATCCTTCAGTTCCAGAAAATTGACCTGCAACGAAAATTGGCGTTTTGTTTTTTAGGGTAAGTTTTTCACACATAAGTGAGCTATCAATTAAACTCGGTGCATTTAAAAATAAATTTTTATGCATAACTCCATATCTTGAGAACTCTGCATTTTTAAGCCCAGGAATCATAGAAAATACGCGTTTTTGCTCGGAAAATGTTAAGTTAGTTTGAAACCCGACAAGGTTATATGCCGTTTTCTCTTCATTTTCTGTTCTAAGTTGAACAACCGCCCATGGACGTCTGTTTGTCCTCGGATCTATTATTCCAACTGGCTTCATTGCTCCAAAGCGAGGTGCATCATGTCCTTTTTTTGCTATTTCTTCTATTGGTTGGCAAGCTTGAAATAATTCTTTGTTCTCAAAGTCTTTTAGAATCACTCGCTTTGCGAATGTAAGCTCGTTTATAAAATTGTCATAATCTTCTTTTTCAAAAGGTGCATTTAGATAATCGCCATTAGTTTTATTTGAATCTTCATACCTATTTTGTTGGAAAAGGACGCTTAAATCAAGAGACTCAGCTTCGACAATTGGAGCTGCAGCATCATAAAAATGAAAATAGTCTTGGCCAACTTTCTCTTTTACATATGAAGCAAGACTATCGCTTGTCATAGGACCTGTCGCTAAAATTATTGCATCGAAATTACTTAAATCTTCAAGACTTTTAACCTCGATGTTTTTAATATCTATAAAGTCATTTTCTTGAATCTCTTTTGTCACTTGATTAGAGAATAACTCTCTGTCAACTGCTAAAGCACCTCCAGCGTCAACTGAAGTCGCTTTTGCTATGTTGAACAAGCTGGACCCGAGCAAATCTAGCTCAACTTTTAGAAGACCTGCTGCGCTATTCTCTTTTGTGCTCTTAAAACTGTTCGAGCAAACTAATTCAGCAAACTTGTTTGTTTTATGAACGTGTGTTTTAACCTTATCTCTCATCTCAAAGAGAGTAACATGAATACTTTTCTTAGACAAGAAAAGGGCGGCCTCGCTTCCGGCGAGGCCTGCACCAACTATTGCTACTTTTTTGTCATATAAGGCTGTCACACTTTCATTTTAGCTTAAAAGGAAATTAAATTGCAGGACCATATCTCCCATCTGGATAAATTGAGATCCACCCCTTAGCAGTCGCGTTAGCAAGCCACAACATCAAGTGAGATAAAGCTTCATCTTCTTTAATTGCTCCCCTTTTTACTAAAAGCAAAAGTTCGTCAACGCTTAAATTTGAAGCTTGTAAGGCTTCTAACAAAATTTTGTCCTCAGAAGTTAAATTTTCACTTTCAATTTTGTTAGTGTCGATTGGCTTAGATTTTAAAACTCCAAAAAGCATAGATAACTCATCTAAAAAAGTTTCGTCATCGATTATTGGCGTTGCTCCTTGATAAATCAACCTGTTGGATCCGCTTGATTGTTTTGAAGTTATAGCACCTGGAACAACTAACACTTCCCTATTTAAGTTAAGTGCATCGTCCGCAGTCGAAAAAGTCCCGCTAGGAATTCCAGCTTCAACAATCAATGTCGCTCGAGCAAGGCCTGCAATTAATCTATTGCGTTTCCTAAAATAGACAGGAATTGATTTTTCGCTCCATTCATTTTCGCTAACGAGCGCGCCTCCGCTATCTATTATCCTTTGGAATAAATCAAAATTTTCCTTTGGATAGACATCATCGATGCTCGCTAAAAAAGTAACAGTTTTCCCTCCTGCGTCAATTGCGGCTTTTTGAGAAGCACAATCGCACCCACGTGCGCCACCAGAGATAACAACAACGTTGTTCTTTGCTGCTAACTCACCAAAACGTTTGGCAGCCCCTATTCCATAAGGAGTCGCTCTTCTAGCTCCGATTATCGCCAAGCCCTCAACTAGAGTCGATGGATCTCCCAAAACATACAATGTCTTTGGTGGACTTTGAACATGCTTTAGAGACTCGGGATATAGCTTACTTGATATCTTGATTTCATGTCTTGGACCTGATAGTTTTTTTGGCTTAATTGGCATTTTAAGATCCACCAATCCCTTCCCGAATCCTGAATCCAAGGGCTTCTGCAACATGATTCGTGTTAACGTTCATTGACTCTCCTAGATCAGCTATCGTTCTCGCAACTCGAAGAGTGTTAACGAGCGCTCTTCCGCTAAGATGATTTATTTGAGCCATCTCTATAACGAAATTGTGAGTGTCCGTTGCAAGATCACATGATTCAACGATTTGTTTAGTTGTCATTCTTGACGAAAAATTATTTTTAACGTCTCCAGTCATTAAATTCTTCTTTGAATTTTGTTTCTTTGTTCTGTAACTAACAAACTCTCTTGCTCGCATAACTCCATCTCTTAGCGTAGAAGAGTCGGTTCCTGAACCACTTTCCAAGACCTTTGAAGGAGAGAGCCTCTTAACGTCAATTTGGATATCAATTCTGTCGATCAAAGGTCCTCCAATTTTTCCTTGGTATCTTTTAATTTGGGGAACTGTGCAAGTGCATTCCTTTTCATCATCTCCAAGATATCCGCAAGGGCAAGGATTAGAGGCAGCAATCAACATAAATTTAGCTGGGAAAACAACGTTTCCTTCCGCTCTTGTTAGGCAAACATTTCCAGTTTCCATTGGCTCCCTTAGCGCTTGGAGAGTTTGAACGCGAAACTCAGACAGCTCATCTAAAAACAAAGCTCCACAATGCGCTAAAGTGACTTCTCCTGGATGAAGAGGGGTTCCGCCACCAATGAGTCCTGCCATAGTTGCCGAATGATGAGGGTGTCTAAAAGGTCTTATTCCATTTAATATTGGTTCTATATCTGCTCCTGCAACTGAATGAGCGAGCGCTGCCTCCAGCATCTCATCTGTGTCTAATGGCGGCAAAATCGTGACCATCCTGCTAGCAAGCATCGTTTTTCCAGAGCCTGGAGGTCCAACCATCAAAATTCCATGATTACCAGCAACGGCAATTTGTGCTGCCCTTTTTGCAAAGTCATGTCCTGCAACATCTGCAAAATCCGGAACATCCTTATTCTTTTTTTGTCCTTTGGTCTTTCCTGCTTCGACGCGAGGAAGATCTGCTGATGAGATGGTGCTACTCAAAGATTCAATTTTGTAGTGAGTTAGCGTGTCAATTGGAACTGGCTCTTGACCATTACTGCAAAAATCTAGACCCATTTTATGAGCACAAATCCCATAAGCAAGAGTTCCCGGAACCCTTCTCACCTCCCCACTTAAGCTAAGTTCTCCAACAAACAATCTGCCTTCTATAAAGTTAAGATCAATTTGACCAGTTGCGGCTAATATTCCAAGTGCGATTGGTAAGTCGAATCCAGTCCCTGTTTTTTTAATATCGGAAGGTGCCAAATTAACAACAATTTTTTTATTTGGCATTGTGAAACCCGATGATTTTATAGCAGTTCTAACTCGCTCTTTAGCTTCTTGAATTGCAGTGTCTGCCATCCCAACAATTGAAATTCCAGGAAGCGATTGGATCAAAGAAACCTCAACTGTAACCGGTACAGCCTCAACACCACGTAAAACTGCACTTTTGAGCGCTATTTGAGTTGTCATATTTCCTACACCACCCCAAAAGCGTTAACGTGATGCCTGATAAACGCGCGTTGAGAGTCAATCCTGATAACGTCTATAACATCAAATCTAACTGACATGTTTTGATAATTGTTCTTTGATAGAAAAGCTAGTGCAATTTTTTCATATTTTGCTCTCTTCTTAGAAGTGACTGCCTCACAAGGGAACCCTTGTTGCATGCTACTTCTTGTTTTTACTTCAATAAAAACAAGATCGTCGTCATCTATCGCAATAATGTCCGCCTCGCCAAAAGGACATTTCCAATTTTTATCAATTATTTTATATCCTGCTCTTCTTAAGAATTCGCTGGCAGCAACCTCACCTCGTTTTCCAATTTCTAAGTTATGAGCCCCAAGCGACATATCTTCATTTGGCAAAAGATCATTCTTAACATCTTCTTCTAACAGCTCTTGCATATATTCTCCTTAAGAGAAACTTTTTTTGTGTGCTAAAAAGAGAATATATTAAAGGTATGTATGAATGTATATTTTAAATATTAATCAAAAATTATTTTTTAATGTAAAAACTAAAACATCTACTAAAATGCAAGTGTAACTAGTCAAAATGAAGATTTTTTAGAAACGTTTTTCTGTGGTAAGGACTAATTTTTGAAGCCTTTATTGCGTCTATATGTTCGCGAGTTCCATATCCCTTATTTTTCTCCCACTTAAATTCCGGAAAATTTCGACTAATTTCAATCATAAATTTATCTCTTTCGACTTTTGCAATTATCGAAGAAGCAGCAATCGATGCTGACTTTTGGTCTCCTTTTACGATGCACTTAACCCTATCATCGCAAAGGTCAATAAAATTTCCATCGATCAAAATAACGTCAGGGAAAAAATTATTCTTTTCGGCATTTGAAATAACGTCGCTAAAAGCAATTTTTAATGATTTAGAAATCCCAATATCGTCAATCGTCTTAGCATCAACCATGCTTACGTAAAAAAATTTTGAATTTTCTTTAATTTTTTCAGCTACTATAGGGCGTCTTTTCTCGGTTACTTTTTTCGAATCATTTAAAAATTGGATGTAGTCACAAGTTTTAAATATAACGCCACCAGCCGCCAAAGGACCTGCAACAGGACCTCTGCCAACTTCATCAATTCCGAGTATAATTGGATTTTCTTTATTAGTGAACTCTCGTGCTATTTCTTTGTCGAATTCGAAAAGTTGGCGAACACGAGTAACGTCTTGCTCTAAATTAGAAAGATTAGGCAAAAGCTTTCTCGCGAATTTTCGCAGCTTTGCCAACTTTATCACGAAGGTAATAAAGTTTTGCTCTATTAACGTCGCCTTGACGTGTCACTTCGATTTTATCAATTTTAGGAGAGTGAACAGGGAAAGTTCTCTCAACTCCAACGCCAAAACTGATTTTTCTGACTGTGAATGTCTCTTTTGACGACTCGCCATGACGTGAAATAACATCTCCTTGGAAAACCTGGATACGCTCACGATTGCCCTCTACGATTCTATAATGAACCTTAACATTATCGCCAGCTCTAAACTCAGGGATGTTGTCTTTAAGTTGTTTTTGCTCAATCGCTCTAATGTAATCCATTTTTTCTCTTACCTTCTAATAGATTTCCTATATTTTTAATTTTAATTGTTAAATAATAAACGCCTAATAAAAGCGCGACTAATTATTATACATCAAATGCAAAAAACGTTAGTAAAAAAATTATTTGTTTTATATCGTTAAACTTTAGCTAAAAGGAGTTCTTGATTTACCCTAGTTAGACCCTTTCTGCATATTGAAAGCGGTTTTTCGTAAAAAGATGTGTCGTTTCTTGCAACTTCTAAACCATAAAGAGCTCTTTCATAAAAATCTAAAGCCTTATTTAAATTAATCTTACAACCCTCGCCCCTTTCGTAGGATTGAGCAAGTCTTAGAGCTGCGCTTCCAAAAACAACTGGACTCTCGCTTTGAGATTGCTCATAGGCTTTAGAATAATAATCATAAGCTTTCTTAAGATCAACTTGGCATCCAATTCCCTTTTTATACATGTCGCCAAATTTATAAGTGGCTTCAACATCGCCTTTTTCCATAGCGATCTTGTAGCATTCAAAAGCGCGCTTATTTCTGTCTGTCAAACGCAAAACTTTGTGATAGCTTTTTGGAATTTTTTCCATCCATAATGGCCAAAGATTTCCATTTGTTCTATCGTATTCATAAACATAACCTAAACACTTAAAAGCAATTTTGCTTCCTTGCCAATCTCTCTCAATAGCAGCATGCAGATAAAGAAGTTCCGCTGATCTGAAACATCCATGGCGAATTTCATACATATCTTTTTGGCAATAAGCCATGCCTTCATCATAAAACGCTCCTCCCCAAGTTAATGCCTGCTCTGGTCCAAAATTTGTTTCCCCCGGCATTAAAAAATCCCTAGGATAATAATCAAAATATTCCCGACCTAAATATTTCCCTGTGAAGCAATCGCGGACGGGTTGAGAGATTGTTACTTCCATCAATCCAATTTCGTCGCACTTTGCCCAAGCGGGAACGAAAGATGGAGAACTTTCAATTCTTCTCATTTCATATTTAGACAAATCTTGTTCACATACCCATTTAG
The DNA here is from genome assembly GCA_963588595.1 of bacterium. Classification (GTDB taxonomy): domain Bacteria; phylum Actinomycetota; class Coriobacteriia; order Coriobacteriales; family Eggerthellaceae; genus Phoenicibacter. The sequence goes on from CAVAIA010000041.1 coordinate 14,825, forward strand.
TCATCTAAGTAAACCTCTAATTCAATTAAGTGCCAATCACCTCTAATTTCTGTGTTTAAAATTTTGCCAAAAAGAGCCTTGCCCGCGTCCATTAAACGAGCAACAACCTCTTCGCAATCAAAAGAAAGATACCCAAAATGTCTTTGTTTTGAGTCAAGAACCTTAACTGCCCACTTATCGTTAAGGTTGTCTGGCTCTCTTAGAAAAGTTACCTTAGAGCCTGGATGTAGAGAAGGAAAAATTTCGTCCATATTAAATATGCTTCTTGTTCCTGCAACTCCAATTGATGTGAATAATAAAATTTCACGTGAATAAGGAGCAGAAAAAGCACCAAGTCCACTTTTATTCACATCAAGTATTGCGCTTAGGGCGCCTTCATTTATTTTGCTAATTTCGTTTTTCAAATTAAATCCTAAAAAATATTATTTAGTCCTGCGCTATTAATGACTTAGCCTTTATTTCATAGGTTATTCGTGCGTCGTGAAACTCTTTAGCTTTTGCTTTATAAGATTGAACTTTCTCAAATACCCAATTAACATCTTCGAGCTTATGAATTAGATTATATGGATGAGACTTTTTAACGCTTTCTAAAAGTTCTTTTTGGACCTCAAGTTGCGCTTCAAGAAGGGCTACTTCTGCAATTAATTCTTCTGTGTCTTTAGACTCATCATCAATTGCATCATCTTCATTTAATATCCAAGCATAAGCCTTAAGGGTTGACACATCTCCTCTCTCATATGCCTTTTGGACGCCAGTAAATAGATTCCTTTCCTCATCAGACAAAAGTGGGTTTAAATCTGGATGCAAACGTTTGCAAAGTTTTCTATAAAGACTCTTAAGATTTTTAGAATCATTTAAGTTAAGCATATTTGTATTCGATCTTCTGTCGAGTAATGAATAAAATTGCATTTGTTTTTCTTTAAGATCAACTGTCCACTTCTCAAGCTCGATGTCTAGTTCATCTTCAATTTCTTCATCAACGAATTCTTGTCCAGAATTTATTTTTGCTTGACACATTTCTAATTTTCTTTTTGCGCGTCTCGCACTTAACTCTTCTTCTGCCGCCTTAACTTCATAAGCTCCAACTTTAACCATATAGTCAGCTTGTATAGCCGGATTTTTTTGCAATATTATGTCTTCACGCTCCATAACAAGAGCAAGAATTTCTTCGCGTAAATTTTTAACGCGTTCAATTAATTGGGACTTCTCTTCATCCATAAACTAACTCCTAGTAATAGTTTTACGACTTCAGAGCAGAAATAAATATAATGCAAAATAAATAAATGCAGATATAATGTGTTTAAAAAATTATAACAAATTAGAATTTAATGTCAATGATTAAGAATTGAAAATTATTATTTTTTAAATTGTGAAGGATGTTTTGGGAAAAAATCGAAACGAGGCGGAAGTGATTTGACATCAATTATGCTAACATCGCCAAAAATTTCATTTAAAGACAAAAAATCATGATCCCATGAAAAGAACTTTTCTTTATCACAATTCATATATTCGCAAATCTCTTCACACCCGTAAGGGACGAAGGGATGCATCATAAGTGAACTTATCCACGTTAGATAGAAACAATCACTTAATAGGCGACGTCGATCATCATCGCTTCTGTTGTCATCATTTATTGATTTTGATGTGTCTGCCCAATATTTTTGGCTAAAACGGATAAATTCATCGCAAATTGTAAAAACAGTGTGGAGCTCAACTTTTTTCATGGCATCGCTATATTTAAAAAGCGATAAACAAGCTTTTTCTACTAGCTCTTGTTTAACATCACAAATTTTAACTTTAGAGTTAAATGACCTTTCAGCTTCGTAGAAAATGCTTCTTGCAAGTCTGTTAAAAATATTATTTATAAGTGCAGCTTCCTTTAAAACTGGGTCAGAGACGCGAGGATCTTTCCTCTTTTTTTCGTCAAGCTTTGGATCGAATGGCTTTGGACAAAATGCAACAGGTTTTTGACCTAGCCCTAAGGCACAAAAATGACATCTAAGTTGGTCTGTTGTGTAGTGTTCGAGAAGCTCTTCTCCGGTTGGAGGCTTAACTTGCCCTGACGAAGACGCTTTTGTTTTACCGAATAAAAGATGGTAATTTGCAATTAAGCGTGTTTGATTTAAGTCTTTAATGTGGTCTCCGAACAATTTCTTATCTTTAACAGCGTCAAACATTGCAGTTTGAGCAACACCATAAAAGTAAAGATTATCTTGACCTAAAAATTGATAGACTTGGGAGTCGCAGTCGCACCAAAAATCTTGCCAAGACTCTTTGTCTAGTCCAAGTTTTTCATTAATCGCTATAGTAAATGAAATTGGTTGCCAAAGACTTTCAGGCCAACACCAAATCGTTAAATTATCAAGTTCTTCTATAATTGGCGCTTTAACGCCCCACTCAATGTTGCCAGTTAGGCGAAATGGGACGAGTGTCTTTGATGTTCTAAACCTGATTTTGTTTTTAGTTAAGACCTCTCGCGCCTCATCTCTATTTTCTATAGATTCAAAAATTATCTCGAACGATTGTTTGCCTTCTTTTGCTTCTCTAAACTCATGCTTTGGCAAATCATCTTTTATTGAGAGGTAATCGCCGTAAGCTTCATTTTTAACATATATAATTGGTTCACCTAAAAACTCTTCAATCGTTGTTGGAACAATTGAGCGGACAAGCTCATCGTCATGCAATTTTGAGCAATAACTTTTTAAAAAGTCTTTGTATTTAGGAAGATCAAAATACCAATTTTTCACTGGCTTCATTGTTGGAGTGTCGCCGGTGAGGGTTGAAATTGGATTAATTAAATCTTGAGGATCAAATTGATGTCCTAGCGAACATTCGTCGGCGTAGGCTTCTTCAGATTTGCAACCTTGAACAGGACAATGCCCCTTAACTTGCCTTCCATTTAGGTAAGTTTGAGCCTTTTCGTCATAAAATTGAAGGGTTTCGTTTAGCTTTAAAACGTTAGCCTCATAAAGCGCATTTATGAAATTTTTTGACAAAATTTCGTGAACTTCTGCGCTCTTCCCAATTCCTGAACCCTCAAATATGTCTAGGGATATGTTAAATTTCTCTAGAGTCGCAGCTTGTTTTTCGTGGTTAGCCTTAACATAATCAGAAATTGTTCCTCTAAAGCCATTGTTTTCAACTTCTTTTCTATATCCTTCATTGATTGGAGAGCCAAAACAATCTGTTCCTCCAACAAATCGAACGTTATCTTTGCCAATTCTGTCTCTTAAAAAGCGAGCAAAAACATCTGCGGGAACATAAACTCCCCCAATGTGACCAAAATGAAGCGGTTTGTTGCCATAAGGCGTCCCTGTTGTTACAACAGCCCTTTTTGGCCAGCTTTTCTTTTCTTTATCTTTATCCCAAATAATAGACATTTTTATTTAAAAAGTCGTTGTGTTGAAACACTAGAGCTCGAAATTTTCGCCTGCAACGTGGTTTTGAGCTTTCTTAGCAGACCTAATTAAAAACTCTTGGTTTGTGTCTGTTTGTCTTAGTGATTTTATCAACATTGACATCGCTCTTTCAGTGTTTCCAAGGTTTGCAAGGACACTTCTAACTGCCCAAATTAGAGGAGCAACTTGTCCGTCAAGTAATATTTCTTCTTTACGTGTTCCTGAAGTGATTGGATCGATCGCTGGGAAAATTCTCCTATCGGCTAAATTGCGGTCGAGCTTCAACTCCATGTTTCCTGTTCCTTTAAACTCTTCGAAAATAACTTCGTCCATCTTAGAGCCAGTGTCAATCAAGGCTGAAGCCAAAATAGTTAGCGATCCACCGTCTTCTATATTTCTAGCTGCCCCTAAAAATCTTTTTGGTGGATAGAGCGCAGTCGAATCAACGCCGCCTGACAAAACTCTACCAGAAGCTGGCTGTCCGAGGTTATAAGCGCGAGCAAGTCTTGTTATACTATCGAGCAAAATAACAACATCTCTTCCCATCTCAACAAGACGTTTAGCTCTTTCAATAACAAGCTCTGAGACTTGAATGTGATTCTCGCATGGCATATCAAACGTTGAGGATATGACTTCACCATGAATTGATCGTTGCATATCCGTGACTTCTTCAGGGCGTTCATCAACAAGCAAACACATTAAATAAACCTCAGGATTGTTTGCATGAATTGCTGCTGCTATGTCCTTTAGAATGGTCGTTTTGCCAGCTTTAGGAGGAGAAACAATTAGTCCACGTTGACCTTTGCCAATCGGTGAGACTAGGTCAATAACGCGTGCTGTTATAGAATCTTTTCCATGCTCCATCAGCAAGCGCTCATCAGGATAGATTGGTGTCAGTTCGCTAAATTTAGGTCTTGTCGTAAACTCGTCTAGTGGAGTGTCATTAACTGAGACAACTGATTGAATTGCTGCGAATTTTTCGCCACTTCTTGCAGGTCTTGTTTGACCACAAACTTTATCACCTTTTCTAAGACCGTTTCTTCTAATTGTTGAAAGTGAAACGTAGACATCATGCTCGCTTGGGAGATATCCATCCATCCTCAAAAACCCATAGCCATCAGGCAAAATATCAAGAGTTCCTGTTACCTCCATAAAGCCTTCAGCGATCGCAAGAGCGACATAAATTCTATCAATCATCTCGCCTTTTCGCATGCCTGAGGCATCAATATTGAGTTGACCAGCTTTTTCTCGCAGGTCAGAAACAGTTAATTTTTCAAGATCTTCTTTTGATGTGCTTGGCTCATATTGAGCGCTAGGTCTTTTTTGACGTTTTCCATTGTGGTTTTTATGAAACGTGTTCTTTGATTTTGACTTGTCATTGCTTTTTGACTCGCCTTCATGTTTTTGCGACTCATCGGCTTGCTCATCCGTTGCATCAGAAGATGTTTCTTCGACAGGAGCGTCCTTTACTTTATCGTCTTCTTTTTTCTTTTTTGTTTTAGTCTTTGGTTTCGCCTTAGCCTTAGCTTTAGGCTTTGAGTCTTCTTTAACTTCTGAAGTTTCTTCTTCTACTTCTTCAACTTTTTTTCTAGGCATTATTTAACTTTCTCCCAATCGTTTAAAAATGACTGAATTCCAGCATCAGTCAATGGATGTTTTATAAGTTTTTTCATAACTTGAAAAGGAACAGTTGCAATATCAGCACCGAAAAGCGCACATTGTGTCACATGATTTGCACTCCTAATAGATGCAGCTATAACTTCAACTTGCTCGCCATTAACAGTGTTGTCCAAAAAATCGTAATTTTTAATAGCGCAAACAATTTGCTCTACTTGCAAAAGACCATCTTCAGATATGTCATCGAACCTGCCAATGAATGGTGAAATGTACCTGGCACCAGCGCGAGCAGCTAAAATTGCTTGAGGAACACTAAAACAAAGGGTCATATTGACGCGTATTCCTTGATCTGCCAATGCTCTTGTTGCAGCGAGACCTTCAATGCAAGTTGGGATTTTAACAACAACATTTGGAGCGATTGAAGCCAAAGTTTTGCCATCTTCGATGATTTCGTCTCTTTTCATAGAAACAGATTCGGCTGAAACAGGGCATGTTGGTCCAACAATATCACAAATTTTCTTAATGTGTGAATGGAAGTCGGATAGCTTCCCACCAATCTTCGCATAAAGAGTCGGGTTAGTTGTTACCCCAGCTAAAGCTCCCCAGCTCTCAACTTCAGCTATTTCATCTAAATCAGCAGTGTCAAGAAAAAATTTCATTTCGAGGTCTCCTATATCCTTTAGATAAATGATTGTACTTGGAATTATTAATCAGACATTGATTGTCAACGAGATTAGTATATCACTTAAAGAAAGTAATTTGAGTATAAAAAATTATTGTTTAATTTTTATATATATTGCACTAGCAATTGCACACGCAACCAAAACAAAAACAATTGTTATTGCGAAAGGTGCTAAGCCGTCAGGATTTGCTTCTCTAAAAATGAGAATGGATGCAATATAGAATGCAAGAGAAACGAATAAGCAAAGCAAGACTATAGCCACACTTGCCCCAACTCCCCCTCTGTAAGAGCGTTTTATCAAAAACATTGCAAAGACTAGGGGCAAAAACCCTATAACACCTATTAGAATACCAATCAATATTGAGATAGCCATTATTTATAATTCCTTTACGTGTAAGCTATTTTTTAACGTTTTCAAAAATGCGCAATTTTATATTAGCTTCATTTAAAAGCTCAAGAGACAATTCGTCATCGTAGGGATTTTGATAGATTATCTCGTTTATCCCAGCGTTGATTATCATTTTTGCGCAAACGACGCATGGCTGAGTGTTGACATATATTTTAGAGCCTCGGATGTCAATGCCATATTTCGCAGCTTGTATAATCGCATTTTGTTCTGCATGAAGACCTCTGCAAATTTCATGGCGTTGACCTGATGGAACGTTGAGTTTTTCTCTTAAACATCCAGTTTCTGAGCAATGGCGAAGACCTGATGGAACGCCATTGTATCCTGTTGCCAAAATTCGGTTATCCTTAACAATGACGCAACCAACCGCTCTTCTTAAACACGTTGTTCTTGTTGAAACGTCGTTAGCTAATTTCATGAAATATTCATCCCATGAAGGGCGATCATCTTTTTTTGATTTAATGTCCAAGATTTTCTCTTTCTAGTTGAGTGATTTTATCAATTCTGCGTTGGTGTCGATCACCTAAAAAATCCTCGCTTATAAAGGCATCAACGCACTCTAAGTTTGTTTCTAAACCAACAAACCTTCCAGACAAACAAATTACATTAGCGTTATTATGTTGCCTTGCCAACTTTGCAAAATTAACATCTTTAACGTTCGCTGCACGAATTCCAACAATCTTATTTGCGCTAATTGACATTCCAATTCCTGTTCCGCAAACTAAAACGCCAAAACATCCGCTATTCTCTTTAACAACATCGCAAACTTTTTTAGCATAGTCTGGGTAATCTACACTTGAATCATTATTTGTTCCAACGTCATAAACCTCAACACCATCTTTAATTAAATGGTTTTTGATTAGCTCTTTTTGCTCGAAACCTGCATGATCTGATCCAATTGCGACTTTCATAATTTGTTTTTCTCGTCTATCCTTGCTAGAAAATTATTTTCTTATAACCTTTGGAGAATCTCCAGTGCAATCTATTATAGTTGAAGGAATCCCGCTTGCATCCTTGCATTGCCCATGAAGGCAAGTTAGCGCATAAGGCAAGCTTTCCATAAATTCTTTAGACACATCATCTTTAAATTGCGGAGGGTTTTCCCCTGAAAAGTTTGCTGAACTTGCAGCGATTGGACAACCTAAAACATTCATCACTTTTCTAACGCAAGCGCATTTTGGAAGTCGCATTGCAACAGTTAAGTCTTTTGTCCTGAAACCCTCTGGGACGTTGTCATTAGACTTAAATATTAGCGTTAGACCTCCTGGCCATCCTTCATCAATTAGATCGTTAGCATAAGAAGGAATTTCGCTTGCGTATTTCTTTACGTCTTCAACAGAAGGAATGAGCCATTGAACAGGTTGATCTAAATCTCTTTTCTTAAAAGCGTTTAAAATTGATGCACTCTTAGCATCTCTAATAGACACACCACATCCATAAACTGTGTCAGTCGGAAATCCGACAACATCACCAGCTTTTAGATGGGAAACTATCTCTTCTAACGGTGTCATATTTCTACCTTTCTTTCTTTAAACAGGCACACTTGCCAACTCTCCAGCCACTTTCGAAAGCCCAAGTTAAATTATAACCTCCACATGGGCCATCAACGTCCACTACCTCTCCGCAAACATAAACGTTGTCATGCTCACAATCGCTCAATTTTAAAGTTTTAGGATCTATTCTTGAAGCATCAAAGCCACCTCTTGAGACTTGAGAGAGTTTTTCATCTTCATAGATGTTTTTCACACTCAATTCAAATGATGCAATCACCTTCCAAACGTCTTCGAACGAAGGAGATTTTTTAAGTCTTTTAATTAATAGTTTTGAGAGATCTTTATGAAGAAAACCATTAAAGAAAGAATCAAGATTTCCTCTTGCTTTCTCAAAACGATTTTTAAAATGAAGTTTAATATCCCCGCCGACCAAACAGCTATTGGTAAAATCAAGCTTGATTAAATCACCTTTGCGAGCATATCTTGAAGCATTAAAAGTAACTACTCCTGAAATTCCATATTGTCTAAATTGCACTTCCCCGCACTCTTCAAAGATAACTTTAGAATCGCGAATAAGTTTTAGTCTTACCTTTGATCGAACGTTATCAGCAAGACTAACGTCTTCATTTGTCACAATTGGGCAAAGTATTTTCCTAAATTTTAAAAATTTTGATAAATTAAAAGATGAGTGATGACCTGAAGCAATGATAATTGCATCATACTCACTTAAATCTTCGATCGATTGAATTTGAGAATTTATATGCTTGGTTATTGGTACTTTATTTAAAGACACTAGCAAAACATCTCTAACAGAGCTAGCTTTCATTGAGGATGGAAACATAAGCCCTGCGTCATTAGTTGTCATTTCAAGTCCAAGATTTGAAAGAACTTCAATTACGGATTCGCCTTCTTGTTTAAAATTGTTAAACTCCTCAACAAAATTAGAATTGTGATACTCATCATTATTTATAACAACATTAGAAAAATTGCACCGTCCATTGCCAGTTGCTAATATTGTTTTACACAATTTATCGCTTTGTTCAAAAATGTGAATTTCAACATTTTGAGATGAATGTTCATTAATTGATAAAGCTGACGTTACTCCAGCAGGGCCTGAACCTATAATGGCAATCTTTTTCAATTCTTTATAACAAGGAGTTTAAGTGGCTAATTATATCCATGGACTCATACATTGCATGACCGTCTTCAACTAAGCATGGGACTTGCTTTTTGCCACCTAACTTAATCAATTCGTCTTCATTTTCATCATCTTCAATGCTTTTGAGTTCGCATGTTATATTCGACTTTTCCATAAAACGAAGCACCCTCTTGCAATATGGGCAAGTGTCTGAATAATAAAGCGAAGTGTTTTCTAGATTCATCTTTTTTCCTCTCTTAAAGAAGCAAAATTTTGTTTACTATAAAATATATCTTGATGTTACATGAAAAATAACAATAATGACACTTCCATTTTATTAAATTTCAAAAATGTTAGCTTTTCTTATGGTGATAACAAAGTTTTAGATAACTTCAATTTAAAACTTTTACCAAGAGAAAATATAACAATTGTTGGTAAAAATGGGAGCGGGAAAACAACAATACTCAATCTTGCTGACGCTTTAATCACCCCTGATAGCGGGAACATTGAGCTATTCGGTTTGGTTTTAAATGAGCAAAACCAACTTATATATAGAAAGAAAATTGGTTATCTCTTCCAAGATCCAGCATCACAAATTTTAAACACTAAGGTGCTAGACGATATTTGTTTTAAACCTAAAAATATAGAGTTTTCTAAGGAAGATTCACTTTTGATGGCTTTAGATATTTCAAAGGAACTTCAAATAGACAATCTGTTAGATAAATTTATTCATGAACTTTCAATCGGTGAATTGCAAATGGTTGCATTAGCTGGAGTTATGGTCGACAACCCAAGGATTTTGCTCCTAGATGAGCCAACTTCTAATCTTGACAGCGAGCGAAAAAAAATTGTCAAAAATGCATTAAATAGGAGGCTTCATGAAGGAATTGGCATCTTGAGTGTTAGCCATGATGAAAATTTTTTAGATTTTGCAACTAAAGTTGTTGAGCTTTCATGATAAAATATACTTTCGATAAAGTTAAACGAAATTCAGCATTCTAACGCAATTCAGGCTTTAACTTAAATCACTTCTAATAATTCAATATTTGAAAGGATTGCAGACCTATCATGCAAAATCGAAAAGTTATGGTGCTCGACCATCCTCTAATCGCACACAAATTGTCAATTCTTAGAGACGAAAAAACACCTTCAAATCAATTTAGGGCGTTAATTAATGAAATTACAGAATTGATGATTTTTGAGGCAACGCGCGATCTTGAGACTGAAGAAATTGAAGTAAAAACTCCATGCGGAGTGACAAAATGCAGGAAGCTATCTGGAAAAATGTTGGCTTTTGTTCCAATATTGCGTGCAGGAATCGGAATGTTAGATGGAGCCCTTGCGCTGGTTCCAACTGCTAGAGTTGGCCATATTGGTCTATATAGAGACGAGACGACTTTAGAGCCACATGAATATTATTGCAAACTACCGCCAGATATAGAGCATCGTGAAGTGTTCGTTGTAGATCCAATGCTAGCAACTGGAGGAAGCGCTTGCGACGCAATATCTCAAATTAAACAAAGGCATCCAAAAAAGATTTCTTTCTTGTGCACAGTTGCAGCACCAATCGGACTAGAGCGTCTTAAAAACGAACACCCAGATGTTGATATTTACTGCGCTGCATTAGATGAAAAACTTAATGAAAATGGCTATATTGTTCCAGGACTCGGAGATGCAGGAGACCGAATTTTTGGAACTTTATAAATTTAAAAATTTATAGACAAAGGAGATTTAATGGAAGAAAAAATCAATGTCGGTCAAACAGAAATTCGGGATGCTCGCAAGCTAGGCAAACCACGAATGATAACTCTCGGATTTCAGCATATGTTCGCTATGTTTGGCGCCACAGTAACCGTTCCCCTTTTGACGGGTTTAAGCGTTTCAACAACACTTTTATGCGCAGGTGTTGCAACCTTGCTTTTCCACGTTCTAACAAAATTCAAAGTTCCTGCATTTCTTGGCTCATCATTCGCATTTTTAGCTGGGTATGCCGCAATTGCGCCAATGATAGATGGCCAAGCAAACACAGAATTGCTCCCCTACGCTTGTCTAGGAGTTGCATTTAGTGGAATTCTATATTTAATCTTAGCTGCAGCAATAAAGTTTGCAGGAATAAAGCGCATAATGAAATACTTCCCTCCCGTCGTCACGGGACCAATCATTATGTCAATCGGGCTTTCATTGGCACCATCAGCAATAACGAATTGCGCTTCGAATTGGTGGTTGGCAATAATAGCGCTTTGCATAGTTATTATTGCTAATGTTTTTGGTAAGGGAATGATAAAAATCATCCCTATTCTTATAGGAATAGTTGGATCGTATCTTGTAGCAATTGTTGTTGGTAACATTCTTGGGTTTAGTGACTTTGCTGTTGATTTCACTTCTGTTCAAGAAGCAGGATGGATCGGCCTTCCGATAGAATGGTCTCACACAGTCTTCGGCGGAGTTCATGACTCAGGAATTGCAATAGGAGCGATAATTGCCATAGTTCCAATTGCACTTGCAACCATGATGGAACATATTGGTGATATCTCAGCAATTTCAGCCACATGCAATAGGAACTTCATGACTGACCCAGGACTTCACAGAACCCTTCTTGGAGATGGACTTGGAACAATCCTAGCTTCCCTTTTTGGAGGTCCCGCAAACACAACTTATGGGGAGAACACAGGAGTTTTAGCTTTGTCAAGGGTGTATGACCCAAGGGTTGTTAGAATTGCCGCCTACTTTGCAATACTTCTATCCTTTTGCCCAAAATTCGCAGCGATAATAACTTCGATTCCAATGTCAATTGTTGGCGGAATTTCATTTGTGCTCTATGGAATGATCTCGGCAATCGGAGTTAGAAATGTCGTTGAGGCAAAAGTTGACTTTTCAAAAACAAGAAACACGTTGATTGCAGGCGTTATACTTGTTGTTGCACTGGGCTTAACAGACGGCTTAACTTTGCAAGTTATGGATATCTCAATAACTTTGACGTCTTTAGCACTCGCATCAATTGCGGGAATCGTATTAAATATCATCTTTCCTGAGAAAGATTTCAGCCCTGAAAATGCTTTTGCGTCTGTCACAGACACAAAGCAAATTAATTTAGAGGAATAACAAATTCACTATGATAATAGAGCTTCTCTTAATTAGCGTTTCACTTGCAATGGATGCTTTTGCTGTGTCAATCGGCAAAGGCTTGTCAACGCATAAAAACACTCTTAAGGTCGCAATCACTTGCGGGATTTGGTTCGGTTTTTTTCAAACGATAATGCCAATCATAGGTTTTATTATTGGCAGCACAATATCCAATCTAATATTAGAATACTCAGGAATTGTCGCTTTAGTTTTGCTCGCATTAGTTGGTGTTAATATGATTCGAGAAGCTCTTAAAAATGAAGATGAAGACGTTTCTAACTCGATTGATCCTAAAGAAATGCTCGTTTTAGCGATTGCAACGAGCATAGACGCGCTAGTTGTTGGCGTCTCCTATGTCGCAATAGGTGCAAACATAATGTTGGCTTCTATAATTATTGGAATCGTTACTTTCGTTATATGTTTTTTTGGAGCATTCCTTGGAAACAAAATCGGAACTAAATTTGAAAAACCAGCCGCGATTGCAGGTGGGATCATCTTAATTCTCATCGGTTTTAAAATCTTTTTTATTGGGTAAGACCATCAAAAAAGCCCCATGTTAAATGGGGCTTATTAAAAATTCACAAAAGCAAAGCTTTTTTATTTATGAACCGAAAATCTCGATTGTATCTCCTTCGGCGAGGCTAACCATCGCTTTTTTCCAAGTCCTTGTCTCGCCTTCTTTATAGCGAAGACGCTTTTTCTTAGGTTTAACATTTAATGTGTTAACTTTTTTTACCTTAACATTAAAGATTTGCTCAACAGCTTTTGCAATCTCAATTTTGTTAGCGCTTTTTAAAACCTCGAAAGTGTAGACGTTGTTCTCTATTTGATCATAAGAATTCTCAGAAATAACAGGTCTAACTATAATTTGTCTTGCGTCGAATTGCATTTACTTAAACACCTCCTCAATATACTTTAGACAATCAGCAACAATTATCAAAGCTTTATTGTCTAAAACTTCATAAGTGTTGATGTCGTTAACAGGCAAAATATCAACATTTTGCAAATTTCTAAATGAAAGATAGGTGTCAACAGCATCGTTTGGAATAACCAATGTAACGCGTTTGTCATCGCACTTGTGTGCCTTCAAAAACTCAACTGCTGCTTTTGTTGAAGGTTTTTTGAAGTCGAAAGGTTCAACAACAACAAGTTCTTTATCCTTTGCCTTAGCAGAAAGAGCACTCTTTAGAGCAAGTTTAACCTCTTTATTGTTAACCTTTTGATCATAAGAGCGAACAACTGGCCCGAAAACGACTCCGCCGCCTCTCCAAATCGGAGAACGATTAGAACCTGCACGAGCGCGTCCTGTTCCTTTTTGTCTCCAAGGCTTTTTGCCACCGCCTCTAACAGCGCTTCTATTCTTAACAGCAGACGTGCCTTGTCTCCAAAAATTTCTTTGAGCTTTGACAACACGATGCATAACGTGCATATTCGGTTCAATACCGAAAATCGCTTTGTCAAGATCAGCTTTGCCGGTAGCCTTGCCTGCTGCATCCTTTATATCAATTTTAGCCATTTTATTAATCTCCTAACAATATCGATTCGATTGGCCTTTAAGCATTGGCAACTCTAACACGAACAATCGCATTTTTGCCACCAGGAACAGCTCCTTTTAGCAAAATGAGATTATTTTCTGCGTCAATCGACACAACAGATAAGTTTCTTTTTGTGACTGTGTCAACGCCCATGTGTCCAGGAAGCCTTTTTCCTTTAAAAACACGAGCAGGAGTTGCACATTGACCAACTGAAGCTGGTGCGCGGTGGAAATGAGAACCATGACCGCCAGGTCCTCCACCAAAGCCATACCTTTTCATAACTCCAGCAAAACCTTTACCTTTAGAGGTCGCTGTAACATCAACTTTTTTGACTTCAGCAAATGCCTCAACAGTTTGAGTGTCGCCAACCTTAACATCACTTGCATCATTGACCCTGGTTTCACGAAGATAGCGTTTAGGTTCAACACCACAAGCTTTAAAATGACCCGCCATAGGTTTGTTAACCTTGGAATCCTTGATTTCCCCAAAGCCTAATTGCAATGCGCAATATCCATCTTTTTCGATTGATTTTACTTGGCAAACAACATTAGGATCAGCTTTAATAACCGTGACAGGAACCAATTTGTCTTCATCATTAAAAACTTGAGTCATCCCGAGTTTTGTTCCATAAATCTCGTTAATCATAATTATTCTTCACCTCCTGCCTTAAAGTTTAATCTCGATGTCCACGCCAGCAGGAAGAGAGAGTCTAATCAATGAGTCAACTGTGTTAGGCGTTGGCTCAAGAATGTCAATTAGACGCTTGTGAGTCCTGATTTCGAATTGCTCACGTGAATCCTTATTAACGTGTGGAGAGCGAATAACACAATACATATTACGCTCAGTTGGCAAAGGAATAGGACCTGAAATTTTAGCTCCTGTTTGTTCAACAGTCTCAACAATCAACTTTGCAGATTGATCAACAAGTTCGTGGTCATAGCCCTTCAAACGAATGCGTATGTTCTTTTTAGCCACTTTTTTGTCCTTTCAATTCTTCTAAATTCAAATCTAGTCTATTTAAGCGTTTCCGCCTGCTTTTGAAATAATTTCAGTTGAAACGCTCTTCGGAACTGGCTCATATGAGTCAAATTGCATTGTGTAAGTTGCTCTTCCTTGAGTGCCACTTCTAAGATCAGTTGCATAGCCAAACATCTCAGATAGAGGAACTTTAGCATCAATTGCAACAGCGTTTCCACGTTGCTCTTGTCCTTGAATAACACCACGTCTGCTTGGAATATCTCCCATAACAAAACCTGTATATTCATCAGGAGTTTCAACCTCGACCTTCATAACAGGCTCTAAGATAACAGGATCGGATTTCTTCAATGCGTCCTTTATTGCCATTGAACCTGCAACCTTAAATGCAGCTTCAGAGGAGTCAACTTCATGGAAAGAGCCATCATAAAGTTCAACTTTAACATCTTCAACTGGATAGCCAGCTAAAACGCCACTTTGCAATGCCTCTTTAATTCCTTTGTCAACAGCAGGAATAAATTCTTTTGGAATAACGCCGCCAACAATCTTGTTTTCAAATTCATAGCCTTTTCCAGGCTCTTGAGGATACATATTGATAACAGCGTGACCATATTGTCCATGACCGCCACTTTGGCGCACGAACTTGCCTTCAGCGCCTTTAACCTCATGACCTGGACGCTCACGATATGCAACTTGAGGCTTTCCAACATTAGCTTCAACGTTGAATTCACGAAGAAGCCTATCAACGATAATTTCAAGATGCAACTCGCCCATTCCAGCGATAATGGTCTGCCCTGTCTCATGATTAGTTGAAACTCTAAAAGTTGGATCTTCCTCAGCAAGTTTTTGAAGAGCAATACTCATCTTATCTTGCTCAGCCTTCGTTTTTGGCTCAACAGCAATGTCGATAACAGGGTCAGCAAATTCCATTGACTCTAGGATAATTGGATGATTCTCATCACAAAGAGTGTCGCCCGTGCCAGTGTCTTTTAAACCAACAACAGCAACAATGTCGCCAGCAGAACATTTATCAACATCAGTTCTTTGGTTAGAATGCATTTGCAAAAGACGCCCAATTCTCTCTTTTTTGTCTTTTGTTGCATTTAGCGCATATGAACCAGAATCAAGAGATCCTGAGTAGCATCTTAAATAAGTCAACTTTCCAACAAAAGGATCAGTCATGATCTTGAAAGCTAGCGCAGAGAAAGGCTCTTTCGGATCAGCAGGACGAGGCTCAATTTCGTCTGTCTTAGGATTAACACCCTCAATTGCCTTAATGTCGGTTGGTGATGGAAGATAGTCAACAACTGCATCGAGCAATTCTTGAACGCCTTTGTTTTTATAAGCGGAACCAACAAAGACAGGATTGAGCTTACATGCAATAACTGCCTTTCTAATTCCTGCCTTAAACTCTTCGATGGTAACTTCTTCTTCCATCAAAACTTTTTCCATTAGCGCATCGTCGCTATCGGCTGCTGCCTCAAGGAGTTCTTGACGAAGTTTTTTAGCTTGATCCATAAACTCATCAGGGATTGCATCCATCGGCTCAGGGTAAGTCATGCCTTTGTCATCAGCTTTAAAGTCCCATGCTGTCATAGTTACGAGGTCAACAACGCCCCAAAACTTATCCTCAGCTCCCATTGGGATTTGTGCTGCATAAGCAGGTGCGCCAAGACGATCACGCATTGTGTCAATTGCATGAAAATAGTCAGCACCAACGCGGTCATATTTATTAATGAACGCAATTCTTGGAACGCCATACCTTTCAGCTTGACGCCAAACTGTCTCAGATTGAGGTTGAACGCCAGCAACAGCATCAAAAACAGCAACTGTTCCGTCTAAAACGCGAAGTGAACGCTCAACTTCAGCTGTGAAGTCGACGTGACCTGGTGTGTCAATGATTTGGAAACGATAAGGCTCTCCGCCCTCTTTTCCTTCAGGGTAGTTCCAAAAACAAGTTGTTGCAGCAGAAGTGATCGTAACGCCACGTTCTTGCTCTTGAGCCATCCAGTCCATCGTGGCAGCGCCCTCATGAACCTCACCAATTTTGTGCGTTTTGCCAGTGTAATAGAGAATTCTTTCAGTAGTTGTTGTCTTACCAGCATCGATGTGAGCCATGATGCCGAAGTTTCTTGTGTGTTGTAGATCAGTTTTTGCCATGGTCTCTCACTCCTTAAAAACGATAGTGAGAGAATGCTCTGTTGGCCTCAGCCATCTTGAACATGTCTTCACGTTTCTTAACTGCTGCCCCTGTGTTTTGTGCAGCGTCCATTATTTCTTTTGCTAAACGCTCTGCCATAGTGTGTTCTTTTCTAACTCTTGAGTAGTCAACTATCCAACGAATTCCTAAAGTTGTGGATCTTCTTGAGTCAACCTCCATAGGAACTTGGTAAGTTGCTCCACCAACACGCTTTGGTTTGCATTCAAGCTTTGGCTTAACGTTTTCCATAGCTTCTTTGAAAACGTCAAGCGCTTTTTCGCCTGTCTTTTGCTCAACGATGTCAAATGCATCATAAACAATACGAACAGCAAGCGATTTTTTGCCATTTAGCATAATTTTGTTAATTAATTGAGTTACAACGCGATTGTTGTATTTTGCATCCGGAAGAACCGGTCTATGTTGTGCAGGTGCACGACGTGGCATAACTTGCCTTCCTTTCTATCACTAATTAAATCTATTTAGGTTTTTTCGCTCCATAACGGCTTCTTGCTTGAGAGCGATTCTCAACAGCAGCACAATCAAGAGCAGCACGAATAACTTTGTAACGCACACCAGGAAGGTCCTTAACACGACCTCCACGAATTAGAACCATTGAGTGTTCTTGAAGGTTATGTCCAATTCCTGGAATGTATGCAGAAACCTCCATGCCATTGACGAGTCTAACACGGCAAACTTTGCGAAGAGCAGAGTTAGGCTTTTTTGGTGTGGATGTAAAAACACGCGTGCAAACGCCTCTTTTTTGAGGGTTACCTTTAAGAGCAGGAGTCTTCTTCTTGTCAACCTGCTTTGCGCGTCCCTTACGAACTAATTGATTAATTGTTGGCACTTATTTTCTCCTTTAATATAACTTATAAAATATGTGCTTTTCATCACGTTTTGCGAGCTAAAACAAGACATTTATTGATCAGCACGTTGCACTATTTAACTAGGAAATAAGCGCAAAAATCTATAAAGCCTCTTTTAGACGCGACTTTTTATTATAGAAAGTTTTCCCAGTTCACCAAACGCAACCGGCCCGGGCGTGTCTATACCTTAAATTTTGAAAGCCCCCAAATTAATGGGGGCTAAAGTAAAGGATTTTGTCTAAATCATCAATAAAGATTAGTCGAGAGCTGCTTGAGCTGCTGCCAACCTCGCAAGTGGCACTCTATAAGGTGAGCAAGAAACATAATCAACGCCACACTTTGCAAAAGTGTGAATTGACTCTGGATCTCCACCATGCTCTCCACAAACTCCGCAAACTAAGTCTTTATTCGTGCTCTTTCCAAGCTCACAACCCATCTTAACAAGTTTAGCAACTCCATCAGCATCAACTGTTGCAAATGGATTTCTTGGGAGAAGATGATCAGCGAGATATTTACCAATAAACTCTCCCTCAACGTCATCCCTCGAAAAACCGAACGTTGTTTGAGTCAAGTCATTAGTTCCAAAGCTGAAGAAGTCAGCCTTAGATGCGATTTCATCAGCGGTTAGAGCTGCTCTTGGAAGCTCAATCATAGTTCCAATTTCAATGTCTAACTCAACGCCCTCTTGCTCTGACACTTCAGAAATTACTTTTTCTGCATCCTCGCGCATAGCAGCCATCTCATTGACTGTGCATGTTAGAGGAATCATAATTTCTGGCTTTGGATCAAGCCCTTCATTTTTAAGTTTTGCCATAGCACTTGCAATTGCGCGAACTTGCAACTCTGGCAAAACAGGATAGACGATCCCAAGACGACAACCTCTCAAACCGAGCATAGGATTTTGCTCTTTAAATGAATCAATTTTCTCCATCAAGCTTCGTTTATCGTCAATTAGTTGTTTATCTGCGCCTTGTTCCTCAAGGTGAGCAATCTCAACGTCGAGGGAGCGTGGATCATCTAAAAACTCATGCAAAGGAGGATCTAGGAGACGAATTATCATTGGCAGACCATCCATCGCTTTTAGCATCTCGTAAAAATCTCCAACTTGCGCCTCATAAAGAGCGTCCGTTGCTTTTTTGCGATTAAGTTCATCATCATTGAGAATAAATGATTGAATGATTTGTTTTCTTTCACCCAAGAACATATGCTCAGTTCTGCAAAGCCCAATTCCTTCAGCACCGAAGTCTCTAGATTTCTTCGCATCCTCAGGATTATCAGCATTTGCACGAACTCCTAGAGTTCTGATTTCATCAGCCCACTCCAAAATTGTATCTAGGTCGCCTGTTAATTCAGGGTCAACAAGATCAACTGCTCCAAGAACTACAATCCCTTCAGAGCCATCGAGAGAAATCATGTCTCCCTCATGAATAACAACATCGCTTCCTTCAACCTTGACTACTTTGTTATCTGCATCAATTCTTAGAGCCTCACATCCACAAACACATGGAGTTCCCATTCCGCGCGCGATAACAGCAGCGTGTGAAGTTTTTCCACCATGAGAAGTCAAAATTCCTTCAGCAGCATACATTCCGGCCAAGTCATCAGGATTTGTTTCCCAACGAACTAAAACGCATTTTTTGCCAGCATTAACTGCTTCAACAACATCCTCACTTGAGAACATAACCTCTCCAACTGCAGCGCCGGGAGATGCATTTAAGCCTCTCGCTAATATGTCATAATTAGCATTTTTGTCAAATTGAGGATGCAAAAGTTGATCTAATTGTTCAGGCTCAACGCGACAAACTGCAGTTTTCTTATCAATTAAACCTTCAGAAACCATATCTATTGCAATTTTAAGAGCGGCAGCAGCAGTTCTCTTCCCTGCCCTAGTTTGAAGCATCCAAAGTTTACCTTGCTCGATCGTAAATTCGATGTCACACATGTCATGGAAATGATTTTCCAAGATGCCAAAAATTTCTTCGAGTTGTTTCCCTGCGTCCTCAAGTCCATTTACATGTTTTAGATCAGCTATTGGAGATGTGTTTCTAATTCCAGCAACAACATCCTCTCCTTGAGCATTAACTAGATAGTCACCATAGAACTCTTTTTCACCACTTGCAGGGTTTCTTGTAAATGCAACTCCTGTGGCAGAAGTGTCTCCTTTATTTCCAAAGACCATAGATTGAACATTAACAGCAGTTCCAAGATCGTCAGCAATTTTGTTCTTTTGTCTATATAAAACTGCGCGAGGGTTGTTCCAAGAACCGAAAACTGCCTCAATTGCAAGCTTTAGTTGCACGCTTGGATCTTGCGGGAATGCAACTTGTCCATTAACAACCAAGTCTGGGTAGTCTTGACCTGAAACGTTATCAGAGAAAATCTTCTTAAACTCAACAACTAGTTGTTGAAGATCTTCTGAAACTAACTCAGTGTCTGATTTAACGCCTCTATCGTTTTTCATTTTAACGATGACATTTTCAAAAAGGTCACCATCAAGTCCCATAACAACGTTAGAAAACATTTGAATAAAGCGTCGATAAGAATCCCATGCAAAACGCGGGTTTTGAGTTTGCTCAATTAGACCATTGATTGAGTTATCGTTTAATCCCAAATTCAAAACTGTATCCATCATTCCAGGCATACTCATAGGAGCGCCACTTCTAACAGAGACTAATAGAGGGTCTTTGTCATCACCTATTTTTTTGCCCATTCTCTTCTCAAGGTCGAGCCTATAGTTCTCGATTTCGTCGAGAGCTCCCGCTGGCCAAGAGTTGTTAGCGTTTGCGTACTCCATACAAGTTTGGCATGAAATAGTAAACCCTGGAGGAACAGGCAAACCTATGTTTGCCATTTCTGCTAAATTTGCGCCCTTGCCGCCTAAAACATTTCTCATTTGCGCATTGCCTTCTGTAACATTTTTGCCGCTAGCGTCATTACCGAATGCAAAAACTCTTTTTGTGTCGCTCATAACCTCTAAGCCTCCTTAAAAAAGAAAAATATAAATCGAAATCGACCAACTTTTAAAAATTATACTACCTATTTAGAAAACTTTCTAAAATCAGCTATGCCATCAAAAGCGCTGATAAACGTGTTTAATAACTTGATTCTATTCTTGCGAATAGCCTCATCTTTGTCCATTATCATAGTGTTTTCAAAATAGTCATCTATAGGCAAGCGAAGGCTAGAGAGCGAATCAAGTGCCGCGCTAAAGTCACTATCAACAAACTCATTAGCCTTAAGCTTAGCTTCCTTAATTTTCTCAATTAAGTCTTTCTCACGCGAATTCAACAAGCTTTCATCAATGTCAAATCCAAGACTTGGATCTGAGAGTGTTACAGCTCTAACAAATGCAGAAGACAAATTGTCAAATGTCTCTTTATTATCAATTCTGGCTTTTTGCAAAGATTTAGCACGCGAGATGATCGTTGTTGGCTCACACACATTTGCACAAAGAACAGCCTCGATCGTGTCGCTTGAACAGCCTGCTTGCTCGCTTAATCTAACAGCACGTGAAATAAAAAAGTCAATTATCTCCTCGTATGCCTTATCTTTGTCAAGCGATGGAATTTGCTCTTTTAGAATTTCTAGTTCTCTTTTAATTGCTGGAACAAGCTCGATATTAAAGCCGTCGTTTAGGATGGAAACAACGCCTAAAGCTGCTCTTCTAACTCCAAGTGGGTCCTTAGATCCGGTCGGTTTTTCGCCAACTGCAATAAGTCCGCACACTGTGTCAAGCTTATCAGCAAGCGCGACGCATTTTCCAACATTGTCAACTGGAACGATGTCTCCTGCAAAACGAGGACAATAGTGTTGTTTTATTGCGAGGGAAACTCTCTCATTTTCTCCACTTGCAAGGGCGTAATATGAACCCATGACGCCTTGCACACTAGTAAACTCAATAACGGCTTGGCTTGGAAGGTCTGCCTTAGCTAAATAGGCAGCTCTAACAGCATCTACCTTCTCACTCTCATCTAAATTCGCTTCACACGAAAGATAAGTTGCAAGCTCGACATTTCTGTCATTTTTTTGTTTAATTGTTCCAAGTTTGTCTTGGAAAATGACATTGTTTAGAAGCTCAACATTATCCTCAAGAGGTTTTTTCAAATCCTCAGTGTAGAAAAACTTCGCATCATACAATCTTGCTGCTACAACTCTCTCGTTTCCCTCAACAATAACTTCTTCATTGACAGGATCTCCATTCGATATGATGACAAATTTATTTGCTAACCTGCCATTTTTCTCGTAGAGTGGGAAATATCTTTGGTGCATAAGCATCGCATCAACAATTATTTCCTCAGGAACTTTTAAGAACTCTTCATCGAATTGTCCAACCATAGGAGTTGGAAACTCACACAGATTTGTGACTTCAACTAAAGTTTTATCGGGAATTTTTGCAACAAGTCCAGTTTTCTTTTCAATCTCTTTAACTTTTTCTAAAATTACATTTTTCCTTAACTCTTGCGTTGGTACAACATAGTTTTTAGAAACCACTTCTATTAATTCATCAGCACAATTAACAACATGCGGTCCTGGCGACATAAACCTATGTCCAATAGTTGTGTTTGAAGATTTTAAGTTAGCATACTCAAATTCAACAACATCATTGCCAAACATAGCAAAAAGCCAACGAACAGGCCTTGAATAGACTTCTTTAGTTTGACCCCAATTGCATGTTTTAGGCCACTTGATTCCATTTATAGTGTTTAGACAAACGTCTGCTAAAAGAGGTAAAACATCTGCTGCTGGAGTTGTCACGCTCGCAATATAAACAGCACTTTGTCCCTCTCCTTCAACAATAAGGTCGTCTATTTCAACACCTTTGCTCTTTGCAAAACCTAAAAGAGCTTTCGTTGGATTTCCGTCATCATCAAGTGCAATTTTTTTTGTTGGACCTCTAAACTTTTCAACCTTCTCTTCTGTTTTTGACAAAACATCTTTTGCGATGAAGATTTGTCTTCTTGGAGTTGTGTAAATCTCAACATCTCCATGTTTAATTCCTCTATCATCGAGAAGCTTAGGGACTAACACTTTAAGTTGTTCAGTGGCATCCTTTAAATCAAAAGCAGGAATCTCTTCAGTTCCAATTTCAAATGCAAATGTTTTAGAATCGCTCATTATTATTCCTCCTTTCCTTTACCGCAAACAACCTTCATATAAGACTCACAACACCCTTTTGCAATTTCTCTAACGCGTAAAATATATGATTGCCTTTCAGTTGCTGAAATCATTCCTCGCGCATCAAGTAAATTGAATGTGTGGCAACACTTTAAAACTGAATCGTATGCAGGAAGAGGAAGATCTTTCTTTAGCAAATCTTTCGCTTCTATCTCTCTTTTATTAAACTCTTCTAGCAAAAACTCGGAGTTCGCTTCTTCGAAGTTATATCTAGAAAATTGCTTTTCGTTGTTTAGGTAAACATCCCCATATGTATAGACATACCCAGAGTCGTCTCTTGCCCACTCTATGTCATACACATTGTCAACTCCTTGAACGAACATGGTCAAACGCTCTAGTCCATAGGCAAGTTCTGCGGGGACTGGAAATGTTGGAAAACCTCCTACTTGTTGGAAGTAGGTAAATTGAGTTACCTCCATGCCATCGATCCAAACTTCCCAACCAAGGCCCCAAGCTCCAAGCGTTGGACTTTCCCAATCGTCTTCTACGAATCGAACGTCATGCTTTTTAATGTCGATCCCGATAGCTTCAAGAGAATGCAAGTAAAGATCTTGAACATTGTCAGGAGATGGTTGCAATATGACTTGGAATTGATAGTAAAATTGCAAACGATTAGGGTTTTCGCCATATCTGCCATCTGCAGGTCTGCGGCACCCTTGAACATAAGCAACGTTCCACTTCTCCCCTGCTAGAGTCTTTAGTGTGGTTGAAGGAGCATTTGTTCCAGCACCAACTTCCATGTCGTAAGGTTGCATAACAACGCAACCATAATCACTCCAATACTTTTGCAAATTCATAACAACTTCTTGAAATGATTGAGAACCCTCTTTTGCTTTTTTCCTTTTCATAGTCTCTCCTATTGCAACGATTGCAGTCCTATAAGTAGATTTGGTAAATAAATTATACGTCAAAGAAACAACGGCGGCACGCATCGTTACTTTTCAACAAGTTTGTTTGCGGGAAGGAAATTGGTGCCAAAAGAAATTTTTTGTCAAGTACCATTCACATACAATTAACAAACTTGAAATAAAGATTCATGAAAACAGAAAATATAATAGGTGCCAACCGTATAGATAACGTCGACGGGGAGTATAAACGAAGAGTAAATGTAAGGAGGAGGATCATGAACGATTTCGAAGGCAAAACAGTCATTGTAACAGGTGCAGGCAGAGCAACTCTAAAAAATGGTGACCCAGGTTCTATAGGTTATGGAATCGACATAGCGTTTGCAAAAAGGGGCGCAAACATTGTAATCACAGGAAGAAATGAAGAGAAGCTGGCTGGTGCCAAAGAGGAAATCGAGTCCAAATTTGGAACAAAAGTTTTGACTATCCAAGCGGATATTTCAGCAGGTCAAGACAATGAGAAAATTGTACAAGGTGTTGTTGATAAAACAGTTTCAGAATTCGGAGGAATTAATGCGCTGGTTAATGTTGCACAGGCATCAGCGTCAGGCGTTACTTTACAAGATCACACAATGGATCAATTCAACTTGGCGCTCTATAGTGGTCTTTACGCGACCTTTCTTTATATGCAGAAATGCTATCCAGAGCTGAAGAAGTCGCAAGGTTCAGTAGTTAACTTTGCCTCGGGAGCTGGTCTTTTCGGCAACTATGGACAATGTGCCTATGCAGCAGCTAAAGAGGGCATTAGGGGTTTGACCAGAGTTGCAGCAACTGAGTGGGGCGCCGACCAAGTAAATGTTAATGTCGTTTGCCCTCTTGCATGGACAGCTGCACTTGAAAACTTCAAGGAAGCATATCCTCAAGCTTATAAGGAGAACGTCCACATGCCACCAATGGGCAGGTATGGTGACGTTGAGACTGACATAGCAAGTGTTGTAGTCGAACTTTGCACGCCAGCATTCAAATACATGAGTGGTGAAACCCTAGTTCTCGAAGGTGGCATGGGTCAAAGGCCATAGGAGTTAGAACAACAACTGGTTCAGAGGGAAGAATTTCAAATTCAAAACTTGACTAAGAAGGCTCACTCTTTAGACACAACGGGGTGAGCCTTTTAATTATTTTACCAGGCGTTTTCTTCTAAATTTCAGACTTTTAGTTAATCAGTGCCAGACTTCGATTTACCAGGCGTTTTCTTGCAATTTTCAGACCTTTAGTAAATAAGCGCCAGGGAAAAGGTGACAAAACGCGTCATTTTCCACACTTGCAGGTTTCGTGAGCGCCATTGCTTGCACCTCCTTTTTACAATAAAAAAGCCACCCAGTGGGTGGCGAGAAAAAATTCTATGTTGTTATGTTTCTAAAGTTTTCCTTCTGAAATCACTTCGCCAACATCTTCAGCTTCTGCGTTCATATTAAAAAAAATAGGAGCATAAGCCAATGCCATTGCGTCTGATTTTCGAATTACAATAGGGCTGTATTCTCCTCCCACATGCTCAAAACAATCAGTAGTATCAAAAACGTAATACTTTTCATACTCCTCATAATGATTTATTCTATGAGGATATTGTTTCCTTGCTATTTTTAGTGCATCGCGAAACGTAACAGCCATAATTTACACCTTCTGTCTTGTAAAAGCATTCTTCGCATATTCTGTAAAAGATTGGTTATCAATACGAATAACGCTCACATTTGAAACATGCTTGAAACTCACCTTATTATACCTCTCGTTGGTCTGTGGGTCAATATATTGCACTTTACCATTTTTATTTTCTGCGATGAAAACATGCCCGTTTCTTCCTTTTCTTATTTGAATAATTGCACGAGAACCGTTGCCATAACTCTTCATTTGGCTCTCTAATTTCTTTGTTGATTTCTGAATATCAACAACCTTTGGATTAGATAATGCACGCAAATAATCATTATTTTTTGGCATCATATCCGTAGAATATGTTGGCAAAGCGGTTACATCATATCCTCTGCGTCTTGCTTCATAGGTCAGCACACATCTTTGACAATTTAGAAAATCCAGACTTTGATTTACCTGGTAACTTTCTGTCATATTCACATTACAAAATGTAAAAAACGAGCTCT
>CAVAIA010000042.1:0-8721 GCA_963588595.1 bacterium
TGGAAAATTGGTGCCAGACTTCCATTTACCAGGCAACTCTCTGCTTATTCTTAAAACTTATGATCTTAAATTTAAGTCTGGCACCAATTGAATAAGTTAAAATGTTAAAGTTAATCCACTAAATTAGAAAGACAACTGAAGTGAAAATTTTACTTGTTAATCATTTTCCGCTAACAGGAAGTGGAAGCGGAGTCTACACTGCCAACATCGCTAACTCTCTCGTCAAGTTAGGACATGAGGTTCACGCCATTTTTCCCGAAAATCAAATCTTAGAGGAGAGGTTAGCATTTAAAACTTCCCCTGTCTACTTCACAGGAGATTCAAGCGAAAAAATTCAAGATGCGCTTGACTTTAATTTCCCTTGTTTTACAACTCACCCAAGGTCAACTTTCACATTTGAAGAGATGACAAATTCGCAACTTGAACAATATACCTCCGCGTTTAGGAAAGTAATTTCAAAAGAAATAGAAACTTTCAAACCTGATGTTTTGCATTGTGGACACATTTGGATCCTGGCAAGCATTTGCACAGAATTCGGATTGCCAACAATCATAACTTCTCATGGAACAGATTTGATGGGGATCCAAAGTGGATCTAAATTTCTAAATTTTGCCCTGGATGCGGCTGAAAAAAGTTCAGCGATTATTGCTATCAGCAAAGGAAACTTAAAGTTACTCGAAGAATCACTCCCTCAATTCAAAGATAAATTTTATCTAATAACCAACGGTTATAACCCCGATGTTTTTTATCCAGACAAACTTTCGAAAGAGCAGGTTCTCAGGAACTTTGGGATTGACAAAAAATATGACAAGATAGTCTCTTTTGCAGGCAAATTCGCAAATTTCAAAGGGGTTGACACTCTTTTGCAGGCAAATAAACTCTACGACAGAGACAACACCGCAACAATACTCGCAGGAGATGGCGACTTGTTCGATGAAATGACCGATCTTAAGCAAAAGTTAGCCTTGCAAAACACTTTCTTCATTCACAACCAACCTCACAACAAATTAAGAGAACTATATTCTGTTGCCGACGTCTCGTTGGTTCCTTCAAGAAACGAACCTTTCGGCTTAGTCGCAATTGAAGCTGGAGCTTGCGGCGCCCCGATTATTGCCTCAAAGTCAGGTGGTCTTCTCGACATCGTCACAAACACCACCGGCATGTTCTTTGAGCAAGATAACGAAAAAGAGTTGGCAAAATGCGTTGAAAAAATTCTAAGTGGAGAAGTGCTTTTTTACAGGGAGACTATTGCTAAAACCACCTACTCAAATTTCTCTCAAGACAATTTCACTAAAAAATTGGTCGACGAGGTCTACAAAACGCAAAGCTAAATTTATAGCTAATGTTACGCACGTCACTTGGATCTATTGTCAAGGTAGGATGATACTAAAATAACCCCACAACCTTCTTTCCAAACATTTTTATAACAGAACTGGCAAGACATTCTATTGAGTCAACTATGTCAACTTCTACTTTTAACTGAGGCTTCAAAACAGAAAGTTCAGTACAACCTAAAATTACACAGTCGCAATCGCGATAAAGGGATGAACCAATAAGATCAGCTATCTCCTCTACAACTGAAAGGTCTCCACTTTTAACTCCCTCATAAATGGCATAATTGATAACTTTTTGATCACTCTCACATGGTATTAAATAGTCAATCCCGTGTTCAGCTAAACTTATTTGATAGGATTTTGTGCAAATTGTTCCCTCAGTCGCAAGAACCAATGGCTTTACTTTTCCCAAATTTTTCAGGTGCAATACTGTCTCCTCTATAATACTGGGAACGGGCACGTTCACAGACTTTCGCACTTCATTAATGAAGTAATGAGCAGTATTACAAGGAATAACTATAGCGTTCGCGCCACAATTCTCAAGCATTTGGGCGTCTGCGATCATATATGGAACCGGAGATCTTTTACTTTTACCTAAAATGTAATCTGTTCGATCTGGAGTTGCAGAATGGCTTGATAATAAAATGTCTATGTGATCTTGATCACACTTCGCGTAAGTGTGCTTCGTGATCACTTCGTAAAAATACGAACTTGAAAGAGGTCCAAGACCTCCAAGTATTCCAAGTAGACCCATGTAATTTGTTTTCATTTTCAACTACCTTTTAGGATAATATTTTTTGAATTTTTTATATTGCCTATACATTTGAGCCCAAACAACAACCCTTCTTTTTGGATTGTGTTTTAAATCTGGAGGATAATCAAGCGAACATGTGATCCTGCCTTCTGATTCTAGTTTCTTAGCTTCCTTTACTAAAGTTGAGTTTTCACAATATTTGTAGGCAATCGACTTTGGAACGTGATGCCAAAAGTATGGTTCTTCAAAAAACTGAATATCACTACCGCAACTATTATAAACCTCTGTAGCTAATCTAGCCATATTCATCCCGCTTGCAGTTGCATAGTAATTACTCCTGCCTTGGCGCAAATTAATTTCGAATACACTGAAATCGCTAATTGTGCCTTCCCTCAGCTTAATGTCAAAATTGGAAAAGCCTGTGTAATGAAGATCTTCGAGCATCTCAACAATATTTGCAATCTGAGGAAAATCAGTAAGTTTTTCAGTAATAATCGCCGCATGGTTTCCAATTGCAGATGGGACATGCTCTTCAATCATTGTATTTCCTAGGCACATCGCTCTCACCTTTGCATTTGCATCTGAAAAAACTGTTAAAACTCTCATGTTAGCATCTGAACCAGCGATTACTTCTTGTACAACAACTTTCTCATCATATCCTGAATCAAAAATTTTGTTAATAATTCCAGCCGCTTCTATTTCATCTTTAGCGAAAAAAACCTTGTCCATGCCATCAAAAGGATGTTGCCAATACACAATAGATGAAGAGGGTTTAATAACAATTGGATATTCAAACCCTAAGGTTTCTTGATTCAAATCTGTTGGCATAAGCTTGCCATTAGCTATGTAAGTTTTTGGATGAGGAACCTCATATTTATCGCAAATTTCATAGAACTCTGCCTTGCGCGAAAGAACAGGACGTAAATTTTCATCCGGGTAAGGGAAAATGAATTCAGGCAAACGTTCTTTGACCCGCGAAAACACATCTGAATATTCATCATTACATGCAAACAGGATTAAGTTTTCATGCTTATGTTTATCTTTGAAATCGTTTAAAACCTGAAACATAACTTCGTCTGTGTCTAACTTTTCAACAGTTTGAAAGTTAATTAGACGAGAATATTTCGTTGGGGCTGAAACATATCTTCCAAGCGCATAAGAGGTAACACCATATTCCTCATGAAATGCCCTTGCAATATTGTAACAATTCAGGTCTCCACCCAAGAGGACAGGTGTGGGCAGCATTCTTTTTTTACTTTTCTTTTCCATTTATCACCTAAAAAAAATTTATACTTTAGTAATTTTACTCTAAGGCATCTTTATATGAAATAACTGAGGAAAATTACAAATAGCTGGAATAAATAATTTCGTCTTGGAAAATGGAGCAAATAAATCCAAAACGTTTTAGTCGATGTTTTAATTTTTTTTCAGTTACCTTTCGTTTGGTATAGTATTAGATGAATAAAATTCTCACTAAAGAAAGCGTTGTTTAATGGCAAAACACAGCAAGCAACAAATGCAACCCCAAGCGTCTAATACTTCAGATAGTAAGGGGTTTGACTACAGCCAATATGCCCCAACTCCGAAAAAGAGAAAGAGTTTTCGTACTGTTTGGATTATTATAGGCGCTCTAATTACAACTATCGCGTTATTATATCTTTTAGGAGTGTGGGTGTTCTCTTTCATGTTCTTACCTAACTCTAAAATTTCATCCATAGACGTTTCTTTTAAGACAGCCGACACAGT
The DNA here is from genome assembly GCA_963588595.1 of bacterium. Classification (GTDB taxonomy): domain Bacteria; phylum Actinomycetota; class Coriobacteriia; order Coriobacteriales; family Eggerthellaceae; genus Phoenicibacter. Next base: position 3,835 of record CAVAIA010000042.1, read on the forward strand.
TGAACAGGAGCTAGCATCATACTTCGAAGCGTTTTCTGTTGATGTGACAGGTCCAGATTTGAATTTTAAAGTTGATGCAACAAGTGCAAACATTAGTGCGGACACTAAGAAAATTGTGCAAGATGTACTTTTAAATGTGGACACAAGGCTATGGCCCTTAGAAATATTTGAATCACACGATTATTCCCAAGAAATTTCTAATAATTTGTCAAAAGGCAATATTGGCTCTATCGTGGAAGAGAAAGTCGAGGTTTCGAATCAAAACAAGCAAGATCCTAATAACGCACATTTAGCTTGGAATGAAAGTCAGTCGACTTTCTATGTTGAGTCTGAAACATACGGAACAAAAATTGATGCGAAGTGTGTGGAGGAAAAAATATCTAATGCAATTGTGTCAATGAAAAATTCTATAACAATTACTTCAGAAGACTATATACAGCCGAAAATCCTAAAATCAGATGATCGTTGGGATATGGCTTTAAAACAAGCGAATACTTATGCTAAAGCTAATTTCAAAGTCATGATAGGTGACTCGCAAGCTGCAATAGTTAACGGTTCGGTTTTAAAAGACATGATTTCAGTTGATGAGTATTTTAATGTATCCCTAAACTCAGACAAAATCCGATCATATGCAACCGATATTGCTTCTGCCTGCAATACTGTGGGCTCCGAGCGGACATATACCCGACCAAACGATAACAAAACTTTCACTGTAAGCGGTGGAACTTACGGCTGGGCAGCAGACAGTTCAGACTTAGCTGAAAAAATTATTGAAGCTATAACTTCCGGCTCGACTGCCACCATTAGCGTTAATGTTACTCAAAAAGCAAACTCACTAGTTTCTTTAGGTCAGCCCGACTGGGGTGGAAGATGGATTGATGTTGATTTAACCGAACAGCATGCTTATATGTATAACAATGGAAATCTTATTTGGGAAACTGACATTGTCTCTGGTGACCCAACCAACAATGACAAAACACCAACGGGAGTTTGGATGATTAATGCCAAACGTACCAACGAAACTCTTAAAGGTCCAATAAAGAATGGAACTCCCGAATGGGAATGCGTTGTGTCCTACTGGATGCCTTTTGTAGGTAATAGTTATGGACTTCATGACGCTTCGTGGCAGTCAACTTTTGGCAGCTCTGCTTACTCAATTCATAATTGGTCGCACGGTTGTGTTAATCTGCCAACTAAAAAAGCAGCGGAAATTTATAATTCGTGTCAAATAGGAGATGCCGTCGTTGTCCACTACTAATAATAATTCTCCAATTGGAGTTTTTGATTCTGGGTTTGGAGGTCTAACGGTTGCTAAAACTTTGCGAGAGAAGCTTCCTCACGAAAACATAATCTTTTTCGGTGACTCTGGACGTTGTCCTTATGGTCCGCGTGACCTCGAAGAGGTAAAATGTTTCAGCTTGCAAATCACTCGCTGGCTTAACTCGCTTGGTTGTAAACTTATTGTGATCGCATGCAACACTGCCACAGCTGCTGGTCTGGCTGCATGTCAACAAACGGTGAAAGTTCCAGTTGTAGGAGTAGTAATGCCAGGAGCACGAGCCGCAGTTGAAGCTACATTTTCTCGTAAAGTTGGTGTGATTGGCACTGTCGGCACTATTGCAAATGGAGCATATCTCCGCGCTATTACAAGCTTAGATTCCGGAGTTAAAGTTCTCTCACTCTCAACCCCTGGTTTGGTCGAACTTGTGGAAAACGAACTTATCCAGGAATACATTGAAGCTCTTGATGTTCGTCAAGCTCGTGTTATGGACGAACTCTCCCCACTCATCGGGAGCGATGTCGACACTATAGTACTCGGCTGTACCCATTACCCATTACTTTACACTGAGATTAAAGCTTGTTTCGATGACAGCATGACACTTGTTAACTCAAGCGAGGAGACTGCTCGTGACGTACTTGAGATTCTTGAACGCAGGGGCGAGCTTTCCGATTCAAAGGAAATTGGTCAACTTCGTTTCGTAACAAGCGGGCAGGATATTGAACTGCGAAATCGTATCGCTTCACGAATAATGGAATATCAAATTACCGATGTTGAGTTTAAAAGCTTCGAGAAAGAATAGAGCGAGCCACATAATAAGCTTCAACGTCGAAAGTGCAAAAAACCAAGGTTTTAGAGTTAGCTCCGCAAAAATGAACTTCTAAAAAGTTAAACTTTCCCTATTCAAAAAAGGCTTTGTGCCAAGCTAAAAATACCATCACTGTCCAAATTTTCCTGTGATTGTTAGCAATCCCTTCCTTATGATCCTTAAGAAGTTGTAGCAACTTATCAATCTCAAAATAATTGGCGGCAACATCTGAAGTAATTAAATCATGCGCTTGGTTGTAATATTTGTTTTCACGTAACCAATCTTTGATTGGAACAGGAAATCCCTTTTTAGGTCGTCTAACCCAATCATGCGGCAAAGATTTCCTCGATGCAGCACGAAGGATCGCCTTAGATATATTGCCTGAAACCTTATAGGCAGGCTGTATTTTGCTAGCAAATTCCACAATTTCTTTATCTAAAAAAGGAACTCGAAGTTCAAGCGAGTGACACATACTCATTTTGTCGGCTTTGAGCAAAATATCACCTTGAAGCCACATGTGGAAGTCTAAATATTGCTTTTTTTCTAGCTCACTCAACCCTCGTGTTTGCGCGTAAATAGGATCAGTGTAACTTTTGACAGTAGGACCCTTTGTATATTCTGGCTTCAAAACATTTTGTGCGTCTTGCGGCTCAAACACAAGAGCATGCCCAATAAAATAGTCTTCTGGCCTGCCACTTGCTTTTTCTAGGAAACCTTGACCTTTAAAATAGTTACGATTTCTTGCCCAATTGGCAACTCCACGTCTAAAAAAGGCAGGTAAAAGCTTGTATTTTCTAGTTAATTCAGAATCTACATACCAGTCGTAACCTCCGAAAATCTCATCTGCTCCTTCACCAGATAGAACAACCTTAACCTGCTCAGAAGCAAGTTTCGAAAGATAGAACAACGGCAAGGTCGAAAGATTAGAATTTGGCTCATCCAAATAATATTGAACTTCTTCAACGATGCTCATGCAATCATCCGGAGATAAGTGAATTATGAAATTTTTGATTCCAAGGATATCTGAAAGATTTTTAGCTTCAGTTGTTTCGTCAAACTCTTCACCCACGGGAAATCCTACTGAAAACGTTTTATCAGGGTGCTGAACAGCAGTTACGTATGACGAGTCAATCCCTCCAGAAAGATAAGAGCCCACTTCTACGTCGCTCACGCAGTGAGCTTGGACCGATTCGTGAACTCTTGAGTCAAGTTCTTCTGCGATCTCATCAAACGAACCTTGAATTTTCTTAGAAAAGTCAACATCCCAATAACGCTCAATTTTGTGCTCACCATTGAAGTATTTCAATAAGTGAGCGGGCATAAGTTTATAAACGTTTTTGAAAAAAGTTTCCTTAGAGGGGTTATATTGTAGAGTTAAATACGCTAAAAGGCAATTCGAGTTAACTTCAGGTTTAAAGTTTGGGTGTTCAAAAAAACTCTTGATCTCAGAACCAAAAAGCAAGTCTCCCTCTTTAGTTATGGCGTAGTAGAATGGCTTAATTCCAAAGTGATCGCGAGCACCAAAAATTTCACCGTTAACAGTGTTGTAGATCACAAATGCGAACATTCCTCTTAGATGATTAACAACGTTCTCTCCCCACTGTTCATATCCGTGCACAATAACTTCGGTATCGCTATTTGTCGTAAATATATGACCTGCACGTTTAAGCTCCTTTTGGAGTTCTTTAAAGTTGTAAATCTCACCGTTAAAGACAATAACAAGTGTTTTATCTTCATTAAAAATAGGTTGGTCACCTTCGTTTATATCAATAATCGAAAGACGTCGATGACCTAACGCAATATACGCTTTGTCACCATCAGAAATGTAAAAGCCCTCGCCATCGGGACCTCTGTGAACTATTTTGTCTGCCATCCTTTTAATAACGGCTTCTCTATTCTGAATGTAACCAGTAAAACCAACAAATCCGCACATATTACTTCATTTCTCCTTGAAGCTAAGTTTCTGAAAGTTAATTTTATCACTCAAGTCTTTGAATATGCCTTTTCTTATCCCTCTGTGCGTTTTAAGACCCCCCTACTTCTGCTCACCAATGAAATCTAAATAGAGGTCTACAAAACGCAAAGGTAAACTTATAAACCCTTTTTAAGAAGTGTGGCGCCAATGAGGATCTGTGAGGGCGCGAGCAACAATTAAGCCGAATGGCAAAAACACAATGACCATGATTGCACGGATAAGCCAGCTTGCAGCATCGTCAACGTTAAATTGAGCCATATAAAAAATAGCTTTATAGAGGTAGAGTCCAGGAATCATTATAACGATAGACGGCACTGTTATCGCTGTTCGTGGATATTTTGTCATCTTCCAAACAGCGCTTGCGAGCAAGCCTGCAATGAGCGCACCAACAAACGCCCCAATCTCAGGAGCTAGCCCGAAATATTGCACAAGTTCGAGGTTAATTGTGTCCGCAATTCCGCCTATTACCCCTGCACTAAAGGCAACTTTAACAGGCGAATTAAAAAGAATTGAAAATCCAAACACACCAACAAAAGCAGCTAACAGCCTCAAAAAAACGAGGGCAATTTCAGGTATGTTCATCTCGATGAAGTCTGTTGGGTGAAGTTGAAATAAAACAGCAAGCATCCAACCAGTTAGAGTTGCTATAACGATGATGAGCAGGGCATATGTTAAACGCTCAATGCCGCTTTGAATATCGAAAAGATACATGTCAAGCACAGACGTGATCAAAGGAAAGCCAGGAATCACAAAGAGCATCGCGCCAATGTAACCCATTTGATGAGCTAGCGCATCTGGGACAAAAAGGCTCAAAAGATATAAAGA
>CAVAIA010000043.1:0-7295 GCA_963588595.1 bacterium
AATTTCAGCTGTTTATGCTGGAATCCGGTATAAGTAGATAAAAGAGTCTTAGTCTTTAAGCGTTTCTTTTAAAGCTTGAGTAACAGCCATAACGAATTTTGGGCAAAAGTCCATCATTTTGCCAGATTCAGCTGCGGCTTGAAGATCGCATCCAAGCAGGTCTTTGCACAAGAAACTCGGATAATTTTCATGCATTTTTTCATTAAACTCTGTGACCTTTTTAATCAGCTCAACTTTTCCTGCTTCGTCACCCTTTTCGTCAATGCCATAAATCATCGATATAACAACATTAGCTGCGGCTATTGCACCACAAGTCTCGCCGCAAAAAAATCCGCCGCCGAAACCACCGCATGCCTTCATAAGGTCGCTCTTCGTTTTTCCAGTTTCGCTTTCAAATTGCATGGCAACCACGCTACCGCAATCAATTTGATTCATGAAAAGATCTTTGACTTCGTCTTCGTTAAACATTGTTCCTCCAAACTTCATTTATCGAAATAAATTATATTGAACTTCCTTCTAAACAATTTTGAAAGTTGCGAAAAATATGAAATTTGACACAATCAAGGGAAATTGGTGCCAGACTTCCGTTTACCTGGGGAAACAGTGAAAGTAAAACGGTGCCAGACTTAAATTTCCAAACCTTGCAAATTCCGTCTTTTTTCTTAAAAACTCAAAAGTTTAAAGGAGCAAGCTCGTTAATTTTGCTTACATGAGCATCGTTGACGCGCAGCGATACTTTTGCATAGATACCTTGTTTTTCTAAAAAGTTCCCAGTTAAAACGAAGTCTGGCACCTTTTTCCCAAGAAAAAAAGAGCCTGTGCAAAAGTATCGCTTCGCGCTGTCGTTGCTTATGTGAGCCACGTTCATAGGCTCGCTTTTTTTCATTTTGAAATGAGAAAAAATAAAAACTTCCCTGGTAAACCGAAGTCTGGCACCAATTTCCCGCAAACACTGCCTAAATATGTAATACTTAAAACACTATGACTTACGAATTGAAAACTTACGCGCATTTTGACTCGGCTCATTTTTTAACTGACTACCATGGAAAGTGCGAAAACTTGCATGGACATAGGTGGAATGTTGAAGTCGCGATTTTTTCAGAGAACCTGCAAACTTCTGGAACTGAAAAGGACATGGTTTGCGATTTTGGGAGGTTTAAAGAGATTGTCAAAGAAGTTGTTGATGAATTTGACCACACTTTTTTAATTGAAGAAGGCTCCCTTTCTGAAAAAACGCTTAGATGTCTAAAAGAAGAAGGTTTTAGTTTAACAATCCTGCCTTATCGCACGACAGCTGAGAATTTGGCTAAAGATATATTTGACAGGCTTTTAAAAGCGGGCTTAAGCGTGAAGTTTGTGCAGGTCTCAGAAACGCCTAACAATATGGCAGTTTATACTAAAAGTTAAGCATAGATTAAACTTTTTCCGCCGTTTAGTTACTATTCATGATTAATCCTGAATTATAATAATAATGTATTTTGGGCATTGTTTTCTCAGCGCTTTTCTGTGACACCAAGCCCATATTACTAATTTTTTATGCAAGATTTTTATCTTAAGGAGGGAAAATGAAATTTAAGAAAGTGATTGCTGGTTTGATGTGCGCACTTATGTGCGGCGTTGTTTTGGCAGGCTGCAGCTCTCAATCGAGCACTTCAAGTTCTTCAAGTGATGAGAAACTCGAAGACAAAGTTGTCGTTTATTCAACGCATCCAGAGAAGTTGTTGAATGAAGTGGCTGACGCTTTTACTGCAGAGACAGGCGTTCAAGTTGAATTCATTAACTTAAAGGGCGGTCTTGCTGACAGAGTTTTGAGTGAAAAAGACAACCCACAAGCTGATGTTATGTATGGCGGGTCGACAACTGTGTTTACAGAGCTTGCAGATAAGGATTGTTTTGAAAAAACAACGCCTTCATGGGCAAGCGAGCTCGATTCAAAGTACAAGGATGCAAACAATCTTTGGTATGCAACAATCGAGACTCCAATCATGATGTTCTACAACACTGAGATGATTAGTGAGGCGGATGCTCCAAAGAATTATTCTGATTTGGCGGATTCGAAATATGCGGGACAAATTGTCACTCGCGACAACGCTTCTTCTTCTCAGCGTGAATGGATTTGCGACATGATTTACACTAAGCAAAAGAATGGATCTATGGATGACGCAAACGCATGGCTTGCTGGTCTTGCTTCAAACACAAAGAGCTATTACAACTCTGGTTCGATGATGTTTAAGGCTGTTGGAAACAAAGAGGCAGCTATCGGGGTTTCAACTTTAAATGACATCCAAGACAACAAAACCAAAAATGGATTGTCAATTCAAGAGGTCAATTCAAGTGATGGCAACGTTGTTGCACTTGATTGCGTTGCAGCATTAAAAGGTGCTCAACATTCAAAAGCAGCAGCAAAATTCGTTGAGTTCTGTGGCAGAGCTGACATCGCAGCAAAACTTGCAAATGACCAATCTCGCATCCCAACGCTTAAGAGTGCATTGAAAGACAGTCCTTCATGGATGCAATCTGAGCGTAAAATGCTTGACGTTGACACAACAACTGTTGCTTCAAAACAAACAGAATGGCTAGAGCTTTGGAACAATTCTGCCTATGACTCAAGCAAAGTTGTTGCAAGCGAGAGCAAATAGGACACATTGATTTTCTAAGTTGGTTTTAGGAGTCTAGAAGATGAGCGATATTCGAATTGAAAATTTGACTTTTTCTTATGGCAAAGAGAACGTTTTGAAAAACATCAACCTCAAGATCGAGGAAGGCGAACTCCATTCGCTTCTCGGTCTTTCAGGTTGCGGAAAAACGACGCTCTTGCGGCTCATTGCAGGTTTTTTGACTCCGTCGGAGGGAAGCATTTACATGGGCTCAAAGGAAATAACGAGCCTTTCACCAGAAAAGCGCAACATGGGCATAGTTTTTCAAAACTATGCCCTTTTTCTTCATATGAGCGTTGAGGAAAACGTGGCATACGGTCTAAAAGTTGACCATGTTGATAAAAATGAGATTAACAAGAAGGTGGATGAATATCTTGAACTTGTGAATATGACAGAGTTCAAGAAGAGGAATGTCCGCGAGCTTTCGGGCGGTCAGCAACAAAGAGTTGCGCTCGCGCGAGCTCTTGCACGTGGGGTTGATGTTTTGCTTTTGGACGAGCCGATGAGCAATCTTGACATTTCTCTTCGCGAAAAAATGAGAACTGAGTTAAGAAACATCCAGCAAAAGGTTGGAATAACAACACTTTTGATTACTCATGAGCAATCAGAAGCCTTGTCTATTTCAGATCGAGTGTCTGTTATGAATCATGGAGTCATCGAGCAAACAGGGGCTCCTTATGAGATTTATGAAACGCCAAAGACGCAATTCGTTCGAACGTTTGTTGGAGAGATGAACGTTTTTGAGAAGGGTTCTTGCTGGGAAAAGTTTAATCACATTGATGCTGATGATAAAATTTGGATCCGCCCAGAGCATCTTTGGCTGTCAAGAGAAGAATCGCCAAATTCACTTAAATGCAAGATTGAGAGAACAAAATATGAAGGTGCAACGATTCAATGTGTTGTGGATGTTGATGGTCTTGATGTGAAAGTTATGATGTTGAACACTCCAACAACTTGCAAGTTTAAAGTCGGAGATGTTGCTTTTTTGTCTGAAGGCTAGAACAATGAGCTTTTTGAACTCTTTAAAAACTTCGCCTCTAAAGCTTATATTTTTGATTCTTGTTATCCTATTTTCTTTGGGATACATCTGCTTGCCTCTTTTAGAGACGATCGCTAAATCATTGACGGTCGAAAGCTCATTGTCGTTTCAAGGTTATGTCGATTATTTCTCGAAGCCTTCGAATATAACGGTTTTGACTAACACCTTCACTGTTGGAATTTTGTGCGTTTTGACCTGCGGAGTTTTGGGCACTCTTCTTGCAGTTTTTATGAGATATTTTTGTAAGCGTGGAAAAACAGTTTTGCAAATTTTGCTCATGAGTCCTGTTATGATTCCAGGAATTGTTATTGTGATTGCTTTTTCACAGATGTATGGCGAGAGCGGAATCATCACTTCAATCATCGAGCTAATCTTCGGACTCACATCACCTCCTTATAAATTTGAAGGGCTTGGGGCAATCGTTGTCGTCATCACCTACACGCAATATGTTTATTTTTTCATAAATATGACTGCAGCCTTGCAACAAATTGACGCTTCAACGGTTGATGCCGCGAAATCTCTCGGAGCTGGAAAGTTGAAGGTTTTTAAAGACGCAATTTTGCCACCTCTTGCGCCAGCGATTTGCATAAGTTCGATGACAACGTTTGTCTCTGCAATAGGTTCGCTCTCTGCTCCAACTCTTGTTGGCGGAAACTATCGCGTTTTGGTAAAACAAATAGCTGACTCTAAGCTCAATTTTGATATGTTTTCAACATCTATCGAAGTCACGATTTTACTAATTTTTGGTGTGGCGGTGACTGCTTTTTGCTCTTGGATGTCTTCGAGAATGGCTGGCAGAGCCTCTGCCAGACACGTAAATTACGAGCCAGATTTTGGCAGGAACCACAAAGTTTTAAAAACACTATTTGTAATATTTGTTATTTTGCAAGTTGCAATGATTTTAGCTCAGGTCGTGATCGTTTTTTGGATGAGCTTTCAAAGCGGAAAAGCTATTATGACGCAAACAATCCCTCATGATTTCACTCTGGATAATTTTGTTTCGCTGTTCAACAACCCAAGAGATTTAGCCCCGCTTTTTAATTCAATTGAGATGGCTGCCATGGCTGTTATTATCTCAACATTGATAGCTCTCCCCGTCGCATATTTCAAGACGAAAGCAAAGGATAGAGCCTCAAAAGCAATAGCAAGCGTCTCTCAATTGTCTATAACAATTCCTTGGTGCATTCCAGCTTCTGTTGTTGCTGTTGGATTGATTGTGTCTTTTAACGTGCCTAACATTTTTGCTTTCGGGACAACTTTGGTTGGAAAGTTTGAAATTTTGCCTCTTGCCTACACAATCGTGTCTTTGCCAATCATGTTGAACACTTCACGCATTGCTTTAGGTTCTATGCCTGATAATTCTGAAGAAGCAGCACACTCTTTGGGGGCTGGCAATTTCAGGTCTTTTAGAACAGTCGTTTTGCCAATGATAATCGCAGGCATTTTGTCGGGCGCCATCTTAGTTTTCGTTAAAATGATGGGCGAATATACGATGTCGTCGTTGCTTTATGGCGTGTTTAACCGCCCTATTTCTGTTTCAATCATAACGAACATGCAAGAATATAACTTAGGTCTTGCTATGGCGCTTGGCGCAACTGTGATTCTAATTTGCACAGTTTTGCTATTTCTAATTTTGAAGTTGGACAGAAAGAAGCTCGGCTTAACGCAAGATCAAACCTAAAACCCATAAGCGAAACTTAGCACCGATTTCCGTCGAAGACGTTCTAGAATATGGTGGCTATGACCTTCGGTTTCCTCCTTCGGGCAAGCACTGGTATATAGAATATAGCGTCGGAGAAGACTAATTTTTTTTCAACACATCTAATTTTTTCATTTATAATTATGTTTATATTTATAGGCATAAATCTGCGACTGGCCGAAAATATTTCTGCACAAGACGTTGACCAGCGTCTTGTCAATCAATTACAAAATTTTAAGAGCATGGAGGAAAAAATGCAACGTATTACTAGGCGTGACTTTTTGGGTGGTGCAGCAGCACTTGGAGTTGTTGGTGGAGTTGCCATGATGAGCGGATGCTCGTCGGATGAAAAGGTGAGCGTGACGGGAAGTGGTGTTAATTCTGGCAATGAGCTTGCAAAAACACCATATAGCGACGGTCCACAAAGCATAACTGACATTGCAAAGAAACTTTGTGAGGGCTATAACCTCGAAGAGTTGAGCAATGATGATAAAAACTATGAAATTCAGCTTGGCTATTACAACTGCGACCACATGGCTGCAGCAAGTGTTGGCGAGGCAACTGGCATTTTCAAGCAGCTTGGCATGAAAGTTTCTGTAACAGGCACTTCCAACATGCCTGAGGCAATGAGCGCAGGTGCCATGGACGCTGCATATTGTGGCTGGACAGTTTCTTTGAACGCTGTTAAAAAAGGAGTTCCTGTTTTTGTTGCTGCCGAAAACCACACGGGTGGCAGTGAATATCTTGTTGTTAGAAATGACATAAAAGAAGCTTCAGAGCTCATTGGCAAAAAGCTTGCTCTTGGTAAGGATCCAGAAACCACAAGCGCAACTTGGGTGGAATGCGCAGAGGCGCTCGGTCTCCCTAAAGAGGGTTCTAACTATGAGAACTTCACAATGAGCGACTCCGATGAATATCTCGCTCTTGCTTCAGGCTCGCTTGATGGCATGATCACTTGCGACCCATGGGGTTCAATGGCAGAATATTCTGGCGTCGGCCACATTATGTATACTCAAAACCCAGAGCGTTCGAACGGTCATGGAACTTGTTGCAAGCTTGCGATGAACAAAACATTTGCGGAGGCTCATCCAAGGTTGGCGGAGAGGTTCTGTCTTGCTCACTCTATTTGCATTCAATTTATGTATGAGCATCCTTTCTATGCGGCTCAACTTTTCTCGGCATACTACAATGTTCCTGTTGAGGTGTCTCTTATGACATATTGGAGAAAGTTTGTCAATGAGGGGCGCACAATTCGTTGGGACCTAAATGAGAAATACATCAACAACCAGCTTGAATACTACCGTCAAAAGCACATTAGAGATGACGTTAACACTCTTACCGTCAATGACTTCTGCGATATGAAGTATATGAATGCATCTGGGGCGAAGGACTTCGAGCAGTTCATCAAAGAAAACATCGATGAGCCTTTCCCAGAGGGAATGTCCTACGACGACTTCAAGAAGAAGGCGATTGCTATTGATGGCGCTGAGGGCTACGACACTTCGAAATATGAGGAGAAGAATAAATAGTTAAGGTGCGCTCGTTTTCCTGCGACAGGCGCGAATTCACGCGTTTGTGTGCAACTTCTCTTCTTTGCTTCGTTTGTGCACCTCTTACGGGATGTTCAAAGAAAAAAGAAGAGAATAAGTTGATTGTTGCCTGTGGAAACGACATCGGCGGCTTAACAATTCAAGCCGCGCTTGAGTGGGGCATGGCAAGCGAGGTGAGTTTTGGCGCCGATGAGACGTTTATAGGTGATTGTTGCGGATCCACCGCCACTTTTACACTCTCGACAGGAGATGTGGATGTGGCGGTTTTATGCCCCGATGCTGTGGTAAATTTGAAGGAAGCCGACGAAGACTTCATTGAACTTGGAACAGTTGTTTTCGATGGTAACCTT
>CAVAIA010000044.1:0-3199 GCA_963588595.1 bacterium
GTTGCATTTTTTGCGGAAGATGTCATGAAGTTTGCCCTGTGCACGCAATTGAGCAGACTAAGGAGTTTGAACTTGCAGTTATGTCTAAGCCTGACTTGACTGAAAGTTGTGCATACCCTATTGCTAAGTGTAAGAGGTGCGGTAAACCTTACGCTTCAGCAAAGGAAGTTGAATATGGAAAGCAAGTGTTAGAGGCGCAAGGCAAAGAATTTTGCTCTTGCATAGATGCTTGTGATTTATGTGAAAATTGTAGGAGATATGATGACGCGAAGGCAGCAAAAATAGCCGCGAGAGGGGGCAAATAATGATAGAAAATAATTTCCCTTCACTCCAATTCCAACCTACTAAGATTCAATTGGATGAAAAAGTTGCGCAAGCAAAGGCAAAACTTCTTAATAACATTAAGAAATCTGTCTATATTTATCGTGTTGATTGCGGAGGATGTAATGGTTGCGAGATTGAAATTTTTGCGACTATAACTTCTGTTTTTGATGCTGAACGTTTTGGAATCAAGAACACCCCTTCTCCAAGACACGCAGATATTTTAGTCTACACGGGAGCTGTCACGCGTGCAATGCGCCTTCCTGCTATTCGCGCTTATGAGGGCGCTCCAGATCCTAAATTGGTCGTGTCTTATGGTGCTTGCGGTTGCACTGGCGGAATTTTCCACGACAATTATTGCGTTTGGGGAGGAACTGACAAGATTATCCCTGTGGATGTCTACATTCCAGGGTGCCCTCCAACGCCTGCGCAAACAATTTATGGCTTTGCTATCACTCTTGGTCTTTTAGAGCAAAAGCTTCATGAGTCGCACAACCAACAAACTCCGGATGCGCCTGCTCTTGAATACCCAGAAATTCCTTATAAGATTAGAGTGGCTTTTGAGAGAGAAGCTCGTGAGATGAGTGGATATTACTCTGGTGCAAAGATTGCAAATGAGTTTATGACGGCTCTAACAAGTGGTCCTGGGGATGCGCTAAGTTGTGCGGACGCCTTAATCAAAGGGGAGAGCGACCCGAGGAAGGTTGAGGTGTTTACCGACTTGAAGAATTTGCTTGAAACAAAAGTCACTAGGTAGAAGTTGACCCTAAAAACAAATAACGTAAGATCTAGCAAAAATGATGCCGTTCGCGACGGCGCTGTCCACACAACGGATGAGAGAACTGCAAATGACGTTGTTTTCTATCTTTTAGGAAAGAAGTTCGTTGAAGATAAGGGTGACATCCCTGATGATGCTAAGGATGTCATTTATTACACTCTCGCGATGGGACACAACACGGGAGTTGTTGATTGTTTTGAGCCAAAACTTGCTCTCAGCAGGAAGAACTTTGACAACTTTTTAGACTCCCTAAAAGAAAGCGATGGAAAAAGAAAGCTTTCGGGAATAGAAAAATTTGGGGAAATTCAAATAACAAAAGATGAGGTCGACTCCCTAAAAGAGGCTCTTTCAAGCTTTAAACCTAGCGATTGTCATTTCGATAAAACGATCGGCAGAGATGTCGATAATTATGAGAGTATACGCGCTGTTGAGACATTCGAGTTTAAAGCAGCTTTTATGGATCTTCTTAAAAAAATTGAAACGACGCCGCAAGTTTATTGTCTTGCAAGAAGGGTGACAAGATAAATGCAATGCGCGGTCGAACAACCTAAATTTAGTGATGAGATATCTGAGATTATCTTGCCAAATGAAAAGGTAGATAAAGTGGTGTTTACTGTTGGCAGCGTTCTTAGAGGAGATGATGCAGCAGGACCTTTGCTTGCAAAAAAAGTCAACGATGACCCGGTCGCTGGTTGGACTTTAATTGAAGGAGATCAAACTCCCGAAAATGAGCTTGGTTATATAAAAAGGCTAGCTCCAAAATTTTTGTTGTTGGTGGATGCGGCAGAAATGGGTTTGAATGCAGGCGAGGTGAGAGTGCTTAGAGGCGATGATGTTGAGAGAAAATACCTCTTCACAACGCATTCTATGCCGATAACATATCTTCTAGGACAACTAAAAGATTCATGTGAAGAAGTGCTATTTTTGGGAATACAACCACGAAACACCGATTTTTTTGGGCCTGTCACCCCAGAAGTGAGGGACGCGGTAGAAAAAATATATTATGCTTTAAGCAGCGAAGATGATTTAAAAGAGCTAAAGGCTTTTAAGTTTCTTGCTGAATAAAGATAAATTATTACTTATTTGATTTGAGGAAAGGTGGGATATTATGGCAATTGAGGCAAAAGATTTAAACTCTGTGAAGCCAGACGCGTTAGCGCCGGCGGCAACAGAGGAGAAATGTGAAGGCGTTGCTGTAGGAAAAGTTGCTTTGCAACCTGGCAAATGTTTTGTATTAGCTATGTTGGCAGGTATCTTTATCGGATTTGGAGCAACCTTCTTTTTAACATTTACAGCGGATCCAACGCTTTCGTTTGGTGTTAAGAAGTTGGTTGGAGGTCTTTGCTTTTGTTTAGGACTTGTTATGGTTTTGTGCTGCGGGGCAGAGTTGTTTACGGGCAACTCCCTTATGGTCGAATCCTTAGCTTCTAAGAAAATAACTTGGGGCGGTCTACTTAAGAATTGGGTTATAGTTTTAATTGGTAACCTAGCTGGTTCTTTGCTCCTCGTTTTCCTAGTTGCTATGGCAGGAATTGCTTCAATTAAGGCTGGAGACTCAACGATTGGTGCTAATATGGCAACCGTTGCAGCAGGAAAAATCAATCTTCCTTGGGAGCAAATTTTCTTCCGTGGCATTCTTTGTAACATGCTCGTTTGCTTAGCAGTTTGGATTGGCTTTAGTGCTAAGACAATTGCAGATAAAGTTCTTGGAATTATTCTTCCAATTGCTGCATTTGTTGCATGCGGATTTGAGCACTGTGTTGCAAATATGTTCTTTTTGCCTATGGGAATGGTCGCTGATCCAAGCAAGGTTGATATAGCAGGAATTTGCTATAACTTATCAGCATCAATTCCAGGCAACATTGTTGGAGGTGCAATCTTAGTTGGTCTTGCTTATTGGTATGTTTACCATAAGAAGGAACAAGCCTAAAAAAAGTTAACTTTCAACTTTTTCTTAATTTTGCAACCTATTTAGGTGAATTGATGATAAAATATTAACTCGCTTGAGGTTGTTCAAGTTTTTGCGGACATGGCTCAGCTGGTAGAGCACCACCTTGCCAAGGTGGGGGTCGCGGGTTCGAACCCCGTTGTCCGCTCCAT
>CAVAIA010000045.1:0-7390 GCA_963588595.1 bacterium
AATGGTGGGCGATCGAGGATTCGAACCTCGGTAGGCATAGCCAACGGGTTTACAGCCCGTCCCCTTTAACCACTCGGTGCAATCGCCCATAATAGTGCTAACTCTTTATGTTTAAAAGAGTTCCTCAAAATGTGAAATTATCAAGCTGCCGCTTGCCTTTTTTGGTCAAGCCGTATTATTTTATAAGTTAAAGCCTCCCATTACAACTTAAACAACGCTTCCGGGCGTGTCTATAACAAAATCTCTAATTATCCCCGCTTATCTAATATAAACTGCTTAAATTTAACAAGATAATGGGAAAATGATACAATATGTAGTTCACAGTGAAGGAACGTGAATGGAGTTTAAAAAATGAATCATAACTGTAAACGAAATTTCATTACTGTTAACACTAAAAAGGTTTGGAAAAACACAATTGCAATTCTAACAAGCGTCGTGCTTGTTGTCTCGATGACGCCTGTCTTTTCTCAGCAAGCTCACGCTGACAAGCAAAGCGAAGCGGCGGCTGCTCTAAGTCAACTAACTTCCTTGCAAGAGCAGCTCGGAACCCTTGAAAACGCCTACAATGATGCAGCTGCAGAGCAAGAAGAAGCTGAAAACAAGGTTCAAGAGGCGGAAGAAAAAATCAACGATTGCAATGAAAAAATTTCTAAGTTGCAAAAGCAATTAAGCTCAAGAGCAAAAAGCATGTATAGATCTGGAGCTTCCAGCTGGCTGGACGTCATCTTGGGTTCTTCAACGTTCACAGAGTTTGCAACCAATTGGGGAATATTGGAGTCAATCAACCAAAGCGATTCTGACATGGTGAGCGAAAGCAAGTCCTTGCGCGAAGAAGTAACAGAGCAAAAGCAAGTTTTGGACGAGCAAAAAAAGGTAGCTGAGGAAAAAGAGGCAACCGCAAAAGCAAAATATGACGAAGCTCAAACTCTTGTTGCCAACCAACAAGCAGTTTACGACAACTTAAACGCTGAGGCAAAAGCCGAACTTGAGGCTCAACAAGCCGCAAGGGAAGCCGCCAACAGAGCTGCAGCAACTTCGAGGAGCTCTAGCGGAGGCGGCGGCGGAAACTACAACGACAACAAACCGCAAACAGTGACGGGAAACGTTGTTGTTGACCGCGCTTATGCAGAGCTTGGCAAACCATACGTTTGGGGAGGCGTTGGACCTGGAGGATATGATTGCTCAGGTTTCGTTAGCTATTGCTTAACGGGAGCTCACAGGCGCCTCGGAACAACAACAACCTTCATGAATTGGACGCGCGTTTCCAACCCTCAACCAGGGGACGTTTGCGTTTGTAGCTATCACACTGGCATCTACATCGGAGGCGGACAAATGATTCACGCCGCAACCTACGGAATCGGGGTTGTCATAGGATCCGTTCAATCCGACATGATTTACGTTCGCTATTAATAATGTATCAATCAACAAGATCTAGAGAAATTCAAGCCTCTGCCAGGGAAGCAATCCTGCAGGGGCTTTGTTGTGATGGTGGGCTTTTTGTAATGCCTGACCTGGACGAAGTTTCAATTCCGCTCGAATCTTTTGTTGGCAAGCCCTATCCAGAAATTGCAAAAGTTGTTTTTTCGAAACTTCTAGACGACTTCACTCAAACCGAAATTGACGAATGTATAAAAGCTGCCTACTTTGGGAATTTTGAAAATGATGATGTTGCCCCAATAAAGCAAGTTGGAAACTTATTCTTGCTGGAGCTTTTCCATGGTCCAACGAGCGCATTTAAGGACGTTGCATTAACTATGCTTCCTCAACTCATGAGTAAATCTTTAAAAGAAAGTGGAAAAAAGGCATTGATTTTAACTGCAACTTCTGGCGACACCGGCAAGGCTGCAATGAGCGGATTTGCCGACGTCAAAAACACAGGCATTTGCGTTTACTACCCTCATGAGGGCGTTTCCGCTGTTCAAAAAATGCAAATGGCAACGCAAAAGGGATCGAACGTTGATGTCTTTGCAGTTAAAGGCAACTTCGATGATGCCCAGCGCGGAGTTAAAGAATTGTTCGTCGATGAAGAATTGAACGCTTATGCAAACTCAAAGGGGGTTGAGCTTTCAAGCGCAAACTCCATAAACATAGGAAGATTGATCCCGCAAATTGTATATTACTTTTCTTCATATTCATGGCTCGTTGAAAATAAAACTATCGAGGCAGGAGAGCAAATAACTTTTTGCGTTCCAACAGGAAACTTTGGCGATGTTTTGGCTGGTTATTATGCTCACTTAATGGGATTGCCCGTCAAAAAGTTCATCGTTGCATCAAACAAAAATGACGTTCTTGACGACTTTATAAAAAGCGGCGCTTACGACGCAAATAGAGAGTTTTTCAAAACAATTTCACCTTCTATGGACATCCTCGTGTCTTCCAATCTTGAAAGGTTGCTTTTTTATGCATCAAACAAAGACACAAAGAAAGTTAGCCAATGGATGCAAGAATTAAAAGAGGACGGAAAGTACACAATAGACGATGAAACAAGAAGCGAGATTTCAACGCTTTTCGCAAGTGGAAGTGCAAACGAAGATAAGACAAAAGCAACTATAAAGGAAGTTTTTGAAGAGGTCGGATATGTCTTAGACACCCATAGCGCCGTCGCTTACTCTGTGGCACTAGATTATGCGAAAACAAACGCGCAAGAGCCAATAGTTTGCCTCTCAACCGCTTCGCCTTATAAATTCCCTCAAGCTGTCATGAGCGCGCTTGGAGAAGAGATTGAAGACGAATGGGAAGCCATTAAAAGGCTCGAAGAAGTCAACCATGACCCTTGCCCTGCAAATCTTGCTAACTTAAAGGACACGACAGTTCTTCACAAAGCGGTCATAGAGAAGGCGGAAATGAAAAAAACAGTCACTTCTGCAATAGATAAGCTCGCTAATTCTTAAAATAGCTTCGTTTTGCTATAATATCAACTCAAATGCCCCTGTAGCTCAATGGATAGAGCGCCGCTCTCCTAAAGCGGGCGTGTAGGTTCGATTCCTATCAGGGGCACCATTTGGTTTCAAAAAAAATGACTATTTGTCGATAAAGGGGATGAAAACAATGGGAAGAACGTCTAAAAACATCATCGTAATTGCACTAGTTGTCGCTCTTAGCGCTGCCATTTCTTTAACAGAATTTGTTGCATACAATGAAATGACGAGCGCATCTTCAAGCACCTCGAGCCAACAGGGAGGAACTCCGCCTGAGATGCCAAACAACAACTCATCGAATTCGGAGTCTCAAAATTCTCAATCTCAACAACCTGGGGCAAGCGGGCAAAGCGATAGCAATTCAACGAGCGAACCTCCTGCTAAGCCAGACGGAGACTCCTCTTCTGGGTCGACACAAAGCGATCCAGGAGCTAACGCTAATAACAACAATTCATCATCTTCAAGCGAACCTCCTGCAAAACCCGAAGGAGACTCCTCAAACACAACAAATGAAAATAACTCAGGAAACAACAATTCAAACTCTGGACAAAACTCGCAAGATCCATCCGCGAACAGCAATGGATCTCAAAACCAGCAAGATTCTTCCTCAAACAGCAACGGAGGGCAAGCCCAAAATCAATCTGCCCCACAAATGCCATCCCAACAACAAACATCATCAACAGATATGCCAATTAAATATTCATCCTTGCTTGCATTCGAAGGACTGCTTCTTGGCTTAGTTCTCGCTTACCTTTTTGCAAGCGGATTTAACAAGCGCAAATTCGGCGAAACCTTTAAGAACAAAGCAAACATAGCTGTTGTTATATTGAGCGGACTTCTTGCTCTTTCGATTTTTGGTCTTGGATCAAGCCTAGTTCTCCAAAAAGCGATTTCATCAAACACATCTTCTCAAGAACAACAAGGAATGCCTGGCGCTCAACAATCTAGCAATGTCACCTACAGCGCAATTAAAGAAATAACGACAAACGAAACGGTAGGAGACGAAACTTTCACCTCTTCGACGGCAAACGAAAACGCAATTTTAGCAACAGGTTCTATCACTTCAACATTGACAGGAACCAAAATTGAAAAGAGTGGCGATTCCGACGGCGGAGACGCAACGAGTTTCTATGGAAACAACTCAGGAATTCTTGCTAAGGACGGCGCGACTCTCAACGTTGATGGCGCAACAATTAACACCAACGCAACTGGCGCTAATGGAATTTTCTCTTATGGAGGAAGTGCAACAACGCAAAATTCTTCAAGCGATGGAACGACCGTCAACATATCAAACAGCAAAATTTCCACGTCAAAAGATAATTCAGGTGGAATAATGACAACCGGCGGCGGAATTATGAACGCTAGAAATTTGTTAATAAACACAAGCGGAACTTCAAGCGCCGCAATCAGAACTGACAGAGGCGGCGGAACTGTTAGCGTTGATGGCGGAACCTACACAACAACAGGAAAAGGCTCGCCCTCTATTTATTCGACAGCAAATGTTACAGTTAGCAACGCAACTCTTAATGCTGAAGCGTCCGAAGGCGTTTGTATAGAAGGCAAAAACACTGTTAACCTTGAAAACGTAACGTTAACAGACAGCAACACTCAACTTAATGGTCAATCAACAACATATAAAAACATTTTCCTTTATCAATCAATGAGCGGAGACGCCGATTCCGGAACTTCGAAGTTCAGCGCTAAAAACTCAAAAGTTACAACTAACAAGGGTGACACTCTCTATGTGACGAACACAACTGCCGAGTTTGACCTTGAAAACAATGAGTTTGTTAACAACGACTCAACTGGAAACTTCCTTCGCGTTCAAGCGGATTCTTGGGGAAAGAGCGGTTCAAATGGAGGAGACGTCACACTTAATTTAACGAACCAAAAAGTTAGCGGAAACATTGTTATCGACTCAATTTCAACATTGAAAATGACGCTTGCCTCTTCAAGTTATTACGAAGGTGCTATTAACACAGACAATTCGGCTAAGTCTATCTCCTTAAAACTTGACTCTTCTTCGAAGTTAAAGTTGACTGAGGATTGCTACGTTACGTCTTTAGAAAACGCTGACTCGACAAACTCAAACATAGACTTCAATGGCTTCAAGCTCTTTGTTAATGGAACAGCTATAAACTAGCCTTCAAAACGACATATCTATTTAAATCGTGGTTCTTTCCATCCTCTAGAAAGGAAGTGACAAGTTCTACCCCTGTCACTTCCTCGACCATCGCCTCAATCTCGCCATCGCTAAAATTATGGCAATACCTAAAAACATCCTCCCTGTCTTGCCACCCTAAAAAGTAGTCGTTTTCTTCCAAACTCAAGCCATAAACTTCTTTGACGCGCTTAGTTGTCTCAATTGCCTTTTTCGCGATCCTCTCGTCTTTCATAAACTCCCAAAAAGAAATGATTAGGTGGGGAAATTGGTTACCGGAAATTGGTGCCAGACTTAAAATTAACTTTTTTAAAAACTCCGCTCTTCTCTCTTTTCCGGGAATGTGATGAAAAAAACCAAAGCACACGATTAAGTCGAACTTCTCGTTGCTGAAATTGGTGTCAGACTTAAAAGTCTCAAAATTTTTTAGTAAATCTACCTTGTTAAATTCATAAGGTAAATTTGTGCCAGACTTAAAATTCTCAAACTCCTCACAATTGTCAACGCACACAATTTTTGAAGGCTTGACCCCAAAAGATTCCAAAAACTTTTCAAAACGCATGTTTCCGCATGCGACATCTAGCAATTTATAGTCTTTTGGAAAAGAAACGGACTCCAACGATTTTTCCCAACCATTCCATGGACTTTGCCTTGTTTCAGAAAAAGAGGCAGCAACTTCTCTATAAAATTCAGTTGTTAATTGAATGCATTTATTTGCAGTCTTTTGATCCAAGGTTATTTTTTAAGCTTCGTTATTTTTCTTAAGTTCATCGCGGATTTCTCTTAGTAACAGAACTTTTTCGTCTTCTTTTTTCTTATAAGTTCCATCCTCTTCTTCATTAAACTTAGTGCGAAATTTCAAGAAAATTTTAATGCACAAGAAAAGACAAAAAGCGACTATCAAAAAATCAACGATGTTCATTAAAAACGTTCCATAATTAACACTCGCTCCTTGAACTTGAAAAGTCAATTGAGAGAAATCAACGCCGCCGATTATTATCCCAACGAGCGGCATAAAAATATCGTTTACAAGAGAGGACACAATTTTTGTTACAGCGCCTCCAATTATGACGCCGACGATCATATCGATAACAGAACTGTCGCTTATAAATTGCTTAAACTCCTCAAAAAAGCCAACAGCTTTTTCTTTTTGGTTGTCTAAAACGTTTTTATCTATTTTGACCTGCCCTTTGCTCATAAGTTCATTATAAATGAAATTTTAGTGTGTTTTCTATTCTTGAACTTCGAAGCGTCTGCTAGAACTGCTATATTGGGGAAATGAGTTTTAACGGCAAGGAAATTTCAGAAGTCATAAAAGAAACGCTTTGGCCAACGCGGTGCGCAATATGCGATTTGCCAGGTGAGGTTCTTTGTGAAAGTTGCAAAAAGAGCTTGCGCTACATAAACCTTTGCTCCGCCTGTCCCAAATGCGGAGCTCCCAACGGGAAAGACTTTTGCACAGAATGCAATGATGTTTCGCTTTTAAGTCTTGACCTTGAAAAATATCCACTAGATGCGCTCAGAAGTGCAGTTGTCTTAGATGACAAATCGAGAAAACTTGTAACTACCTATAAAGATAATTTTGAGATTCGTCTTGCGAAAGAAGTTTCGAAAATTATGCTTGAATATTTTAATTTCGAATGGCTAGGAAAGAAAACATTAATCACTTACATTCCTTCAAGCGAAACTTCAAAGAAGAAAAGGGGCTTTTCACATATGGAGATAATTGCAAACGAAATAGGGAAAAGTGCGAACATAGCAACTCTAAATCTTTTTTGTCAACCAAAAACAATCGATCAACGTAAATTAACTCGAAAGGAACGCGTAGAGAACATGAAGTCAGCTTTACAAATTGATAAAGCTAAAGTTAACTTGATAGAGAAGAAAGGATATGTTCCTTCGAACACAAACGTCATCATCATCGATGACGTTTGCACAACAGGCTCAACTCTCTTTGCCGCAAGCAACGCTCTTCGCGAAGCTGGTTTTAATAAGATTTTTGGTCTAACTTTCGCTCGCGCTCAAAACTAGCGTCAAGCAAGTTAACAATTTTCAAGATGGGAAAGAGCGAACTTATATCCTCCTGAACCGTGAGACAGGCATTTTGAAACTCTTGAAATAGTCGTTGCAGAAACCCCTGTCAACTTTTCTATTTCTGAATAAGAGATCCCGCTTCTCAACATCTTTGCAACTTGCAACCTTGAAGCTTGATCTCTTATTTCTCTTTCTGTGAACAAGTCGCTAAGGAGCGCTTCAACTTCATCTTCGTCAGTCATGCTTGCAAAAACATGCACTAACTCGCCCTCAACTC
>CAVAIA010000046.1:0-4229 GCA_963588595.1 bacterium
TTTCTTTGTGAAATGGACTCTCAATCGAAACTTTTGTTCATTAAAATTCATATAATTCTCTTAATTTCATTTTCTAAAAACTTCTTGTCCCTTGAATGCAATTTTTGCAACCCAAATTCCAACAAATGGCACACTTCTCGCACTTTTGGTCTTTTCCAGTGCAATCGGGAGTTGTTTGCCCCTTGCATGCTCGATCCCACTCTTCTTTCAAAAACGCTTTATCGATACCACAGCCAATGTGATCCCAAGGCAAATTGTCGTCCAAGTCAAATGTCTTTGATGCAAGTTTTTGCAAGTCGACTCCTGCCTCTAAACTCGCTTCTCTCCAAGCTTCTTCATCAAAAAGCTCAGTCCAAGCATCAAACTTCGCTCCCTTTTTCCAAGCGAGTTCAACAACATCTGCGATTTCTCGGCCTCCCCTTGACATGGCAGCTTCTATCAAAGACGTCTTTGGTTCATGATAAGAAACTTTAATCGCCTTAGTCTTTAGAGAAGTTTTAATCAAAGTTGCCCTTCTCCTCGCCTCTTGAGCATCAATTTGCCCGCACCATTGAAATGGAGTGTTGACCTTGGGAACAAAAACAGCAACAGATATCGCAAGAGAAAGCGACCCTCGTTGCCCTTTTGTCGCATTTTTTGCCATAACCTCAAAACACTTCTCAGCCAAATTTGCGATCCCAACAACATCCTCATCCGTCTCAAAAGGAAGACCAATCATGAAATAAAGCTTTGCTCGTCTCCATCCAAGATCGATGGCATGTTTTATCGAGTTTAGAATTTGTTCTTCTTCAACATTTTTGTTTATTATGTCGCGCATCCTTTGCGTTCCTGCCTCCGGCGCAAGAGTCAGCCCGCCTTTCTTTTCCCCTGCAACAAGCTCGGCCATCTCAACTCCAAAGGAGTCAACACGCTGAGAAGGGATAGAAACGCGAATTCCGCTCCCCGGAGTTGCAACCTCGCGATTAAGTCTTGTTAAAATTTCCTCAATTTGCGAGTGATCGGTTGTTGAAAGTGAAGTTAGGGAAACCTCTTCATACCCCGTTTCCTCTAACCCCTTTTTAACGGAATTTACAATGTTATCAACGCTTCTCTCGCGAACAGGTCTATACATCATCCCCGCTTGGCAAAAGCGACAGCCGCGAGCGCATCCTCTTAAAATCTCAACATTTAAGCGATCGTGAACGATGTCTGCATAAGGAACAACGCACTGTTCCCACGCCGAACTCTCAGAAAAGCCAGCATAGACCCTCTTTTCGACAATGTTAGGAACCTTGCTCCCAACTTTAGGAACAACAATTCCTTCCTCTGTTTGGACATATTCCGAAGGTACATATGTTCCTTTTATCGAAGAAAGTCGAGACACTATTTCCTTTCTTGGGATCCCTTCCTCTCTCAATTTTTTAATCAAATGCAAGGCTTCTGGGATCGACTCTTCACCTTCTCCGATTGAAAAAGCGTCAAAAAATTTGAAGAGAGGCTCGGGGTTATAGGTGCAAGGACCTCCACCTAAAACTATCGGATCCTCTTCTTTCCTCTGACTTGCAAGAATTGGAATTTGTCCTAGGTCGATGACTTCTAGAATGTTTGTGTAGGCAAGCTCGTGGGGGACAGTTATCCCGATAGCGTCAAATTTGCCAAGGGGAGTTGTTGTCTCTTGAGAAAAAAAAGGAATTTTTCTTTCCCTCATCTTCTCGATCATGTCTTTTGCGGGCAAAAAACCTCGCTCTGCAAACATCCCCTCTTCTTTGTTAACGCAATTAACAAGAATTCTAAGCGCTTGATTTGGCTGACCTAGCTCATAGGTGTCAGGGTAGATCATGCAAAATCTAAAGAGCTGCTCTTCCTCTTTTTTAACAATTGACCCCCATTCATGATTAATGTAACGCGAAGGGCGCTCGACATCTTTAAGCAATGGCTCTATTTGATTAAAAATCGATGTGCTGAAAGTCTTTTCAGTCATATCTAATATGTTATCTTGTCAATTTTTGACTAACTATTTGACTTGCTTTGCCAAGACTGCACCCTTTATAGCTTGAATCGCAGGGGATGCTGTTTCCTTTACGACACTTGCTCCAAAAACGCTTTTTTGCAAAAGGGATAACAACCCCTCAGCATTTCCGCCAGCGTCAAAATATGCAATCAAGGCATGTCCAATCGTCTCAGTTGTAACAAGCGTTACTGGTGCGGATATAACAAATCTTGGCAATGGGATAATTTTGTGGATGATTTTAAAACATCTTCTTCCGAAGAGCGCAACAACCATAACGCCTGCAGCTTCCTTCAAAAGAGAATAGTCCAGCTTAACACCATAAACTGCTGCAATTTGCGCCAACATCTTCATTTGATTTATCAACATTATTGGAAAGTCGGCTCCGCCTATAAATGGAACCATTGCGATAGCCGCATTTTCGATGCTCGTTAGATGAACGATTTCTCTTGCTATTGGACCTGCAACAAATGGAAACGCTTTTGAATAAGCAAACTTCTTTGTTGCACAAACAACAGCAATCCACGCACCCAATTTCTCCTTGATATCCTTAACTGATTCTTTGTCGATTGAGTTTAGATAAAAAACATCGCCGTCGAATTTTTTAATGATGCTGCTCTCTAAATCTATAGCTTCGTCTTCTTTAGTGACAACACAACACGGGATCGCCTTTTTCCTGCAATTCGCTGCAATTTCAAAACCTTCCGAACCTGGTCCTGCAACAATAACCGCCATGTCCGCCGTCTCATCCATAATTTCAGCAGCTTGAGAAAAATAGCTAATTTGCAACTTGACATTTATCGACTTCGTCATAAACAAATTGCGGACAGTTGCGCTCACCTCTTGATCTGCCGAGTTGTCAATGAACATCAAAATATTGATAGGCACAGCTGAGTGGTTAAAATATCCTGTCACCTCTGCTCCCAAATCGCGCAAATCGTTAGTTTTTAAAACTATCGACTTTGCTTTCTTCACTTTGTTGGTGACACCTGAAGTCTTCTTTGTTTTACGCATAATTCACATCCTTTGAATGTTGCATGCTTTGCCTCGATGGCTTTTTTGAAACTTTCCAAACATTCGCAACGAGCCCTAAGCACACAAAATTTACTATCATAAACGACGATCCGTAGCTGACAAATGGAAGCGGAATTCCTGTTATGGGCATAACCCCGCAACACATCCCAACGTTCTCCAACACTTGAAAGAGCCACATCGCGCTTACCCCTATACATATTAACATACCAAACATGCTGCCAGAAGAGTGCCCAATTCGAATAGTAAAAAATATAAGCAAGGCATAAAGAACAAGCAAGCAAATAACTCCAACAAATCCTAGCTCTTCAGCGAGAACGCAAAAGATAAAGTCTGTCGGCGCCTCTGGCAAAAACCCAAGCGTCGATTGCGTTGCTTGCCCAAGACCTTTTCCAACAGCCCCGCCGCTTCCAATAGCAATCATCGCTTGTTGCAAATTGTAGCCATCACTAGAAGAGTCAGCTGCGTCTTGGTTCAAGAAAACAAAAAGCCTGCTTCTTTGGTAGTTTTTGAGCAATTTATATTCATAAGTTCCATCTGCTGATTGCGTTTTTAAAATCTCATCTATTCCCAACAAAAGAAGGAACGAAACAACTATAACCAGAACGGTCGCAACGACATATCTCATCTTTGCGCCACCAACAATAATGACAACTGCAGATATAACAAGATATACAAGTCCAGTTCCAAGATCAGGCTGCGTCAAAATGCAAACAAAGGGAATTGCTAGCATTCCAACAGCTTTGCAATATTCTTTTAGTGAGTCGAGTCTTCCTTGAAACTTTGAAATGAGAGAAGCTGCAAACAATATAACAGTGACCTTGGCAAACTCTCCCGGTTGAAATTGGATTCCAATTTTGACCCAGGATTTCGCCCCCATCGCCTCATAACCAATTCCCGGAATGTGAGGAGACAAGATCATGATTACGCTGATAACTAAAAGAGGGATTGCTAACTTTTCAAGTTTTAAGTAGTTAAATTTATAAACACATATGCATAAAATCAATCCGATAGCCAATCCCGTCAATTGCCTTTTGAAGCTATATTCGGCGTTATCCATAACAGCGGAATAACAAACAACAAGTCCGAATAAAACAAGAAAAAGCGCGACTAAAGTAAAAGGCAAGTGGACTCCATTTAGAAAATTTGGCTTTTCAATTCTAAATTTGAAATCCTGAAAATTGGCGCTTCCAGCTCCAACATTCCCTAT
>CAVAIA010000047.1:0-27837 GCA_963588595.1 bacterium
GTTAGCAAGCAATACAACACCGCTGGATCGAGCACAAGCACATCAACTCCTGCTTCTACCGCCGGTGACTATTTTTGGCTTGTGTCAATTCGAGAAGTAATTAAAGATGTTTCAAGTCTTGAATCCAACAAGCCAGTGAACGAAGGAAGCCTTTATTCTTGGTTCTCGCAAAGGACAATTGATGGACGTGCCGATCCGTCGATTAAGAATCCTGCGATTAGATATACGGATCGTTCTGGAGGGACCAGTGGTGGGTGGTTGACTCGTTCACCGTCTCTTGGTACGTCCAATTTCTATCTGGGTTGTGATTGTGAACGGGATGAATTTTATTATGGATATGCAAACTTCACTTGGAACACGGCCTCAGCGGATATAGTTCCCGCGTTTTGCATGTAGAAGGCGAATTGTTTGTAAAAATTTAAGTTTGTTAGATTTGCAACTTAGAGAGCCTGCTTGTTTGTATGTTAAAATAACATCTTAAAGTTTGTTAGATATTAGTTATTTTGAACATGATTTAAGTAGGCTCTATGAATATTAAATTTTCGCAAGGCAATAAAGAAGAAAAAATTAATAAAGAAAACGAAGAGATTGATAATAACGAAGACCAGCTCTCAAATGAAGAGCCGGCTGGCGGTTCAAGCGAAGATAACAAAAGCAAGCCACCGAAAAGGGAGTTTAATGGAACTCCTTCTCCTAATAAAAACCACATCCCAGATCAATTTAAGTCAAAAAAGAGCGTTGTTGCAACTATCTTAATCGTTTTAGCGTGTGTTTTTTTGGCTCTAAATTTCTTTAACCCTTTGCAACAACAAGACTATGATGAACTTGAAACATCACAATTTGTTCAAGCTATAGAGCAAGGCAGAGTTAAAAGCGTGACTTATGCAGTCAGTGAATACACAGTCACAGGCGAATATTATCCAGCAACTGAACCAGGAGCTCAAATCGTTAGCTCAACAAATAAAGTTTTGGAGTCAATGAATGCAAAGATTGCTGCTAATGGCGACGGTTCGCAAATTGAGCTTAAAAACATCGAAGGTTCAAATCTTGGTGAAGTGAAGAAATATAAGAGTGTTTACGTTGGGAGCGATTCTTTAGGTGATTTGTTGAAGAGTCATCCTGAGATCACTTACAAAATAACGTTGCCGAGCGGGTGGTCTTCGATTTTGTCAAGCCTTTTGCCTATCATTTTGATTGCGATCATAATGTTTATTTTCTTGAATCAAATTATGAAGCAACAGCAATCTCAAATGGGATTCGGAAACTCAAAAGCTAAGAAATACACTGAAGATCGCCCTAAGGTTTCATTTAAGGATGTCGCTGGTGTTGATGAAGCAGTCGAAGAAATGAGAGAAATAAAAGACTTTTTGGCAAATCCTGAAAAGTATAGAAAAATTGGAGCGAAGATCCCTAAAGGATGTCTCCTTGTTGGCCCTCCAGGAACTGGTAAAACATTGCTTGCAAAAGCAGTCGCGGGAGAGGCAAATGTTCCTTTCTTTAGCATCTCTGGATCTGATTTTGTTGAGATGTTTGTTGGCGTTGGAGCTTCAAGAGTTCGTGACCTTTTTAAGCGCGCAAGAGAAGCTTCTCCAAGCATCATCTTTATAGACGAGATCGATGCTGTTGGACGTCAAAGAGGAGCAGGTCTTGGAGGCGGTCATGATGAGCGCGAACAGACGCTAAACCAAATCCTTGTTGAGATGGACGGATTTGATGATAAGGATTCTGTCGTTTTGATAGCGGCGACCAACAGATCCGACGTTTTAGACCCAGCTTTGCTTCGTCCTGGACGTTTTGATAGGCAAATTGTTGTTGATACCCCTGACGTTAGAGGAAGGCGAGCGATTCTTGATGTCCACTCTAAGGGCAAGCCTTTAGGAAGCGATGTTGACTTGGATGCTATAGCAAAAACAACGCCTGGATTTACGGGCGCTGACCTTATGAATTTGATGAATGAGGCAGCTCTTTTGACTGCTAGAAGAAACAAAAAGATTATCACCCACCGAGAGATTAGTGACTCTCTTGAAAGGGTGATCGCTGGGCCAGAGCGAAAAGGGCGTGTTATGAATGAAAACACAAAGAGGACGATTGCTTATCATGAGTCCGGTCATGCTTTGGTTGGGTTTACCTTAGAACATGCTGATCCTGTCCACAAAATTTCAATCATCAGTCGCGGCAGAGCGCTTGGCTACACTCTAAGCATTCCTGACGAGGATAAAGTTTTGAATTCCTATCGTGAAATGCAAGACGAACTTGCTGTTTTCATGGGCGGCAGAGTTGCTGAAGAAATTTATTGTGGGGATGTTACAACGGGAGCATCTAATGATCTTGAGCGTGCAACGAAGATGGCGCGCGCAATCGTCACTCAATATGGAATGAGCCCTCTTGGAGTTCAAGTTTTCGGAAAGCCGAACCATGAGGTCTTTTTGGGCCGCGATTATGGAAACACTCAAGATTATTCTGACGAAACCGCAAGAAAGATTGATATCGAGGTCTCAAAGATCATGCAAGAGGCCCACGATCGCGCTTATGAGGTTTTGTCTAAAGATAAGGCTCACATGGATTTGATGGCTAAAGTTCTTCTCGAGCGCGAAACAGTTGAGGGAGAGGCATGCCAAGCTCTTCTAGAGAATAAATGGGACGACTACCTAATTCGCGAGAAGGATATCATTGCGAAGAGGGAAGCTGAAGAGGCTGCTGCTCGCAAAAAGGATGAAGAGGAACACCCAGAAATCTTTAACGATGAGCCTGCTATAGATAAAAACGACTCCTATTTCGATAAGTATGGAGCTAGGTAAAGAAAAGCTCGAACATCTCGTTTCTCAAGTTAAATGGCTCATTCTTTGGATCTTAGCAGCCATTATATTCAACATTGGAGTCTACTTTGTTGAAGGACAAGTTCGTGCAGAAGAGTTTTTAGCAGGTTATTTAACGGAACTTTCCCTTTCAATCGATAACGTTTTTGTTTTCTTGATGATATTTAGAAGCTTTAAGGTCGATGAACATGCGCAACATAGATGCTTAGCATGGGGAATAATAGGAGCTGTTGTTCTTCGCTTCCTCTTTATTTTCTTTGGCATTGCGCTAATAACAACTTTTGAGTGGGTCGTTTGGGTGTTTGGAGTGTTTCTAGTTATCCAAGGCATTAGGATGTGGCTTCCTGAAAAAGAGAAGGATCCTCATGATTCCTTCATAATTAAAACTATTGGAAAGATTTTCCCTGTGACAAAAGGGTTTAGGAAAGATAAATTTTTTGTAACAGAAAACGGAAAGAAGTTTATAACACCTCTCTTCGCAATTTTGATTTTAATAGAGGGAAGCGACATAATTTTTGCTGTTGACTCAGTTCCAGCTGTTCTTGCAATCTCGACTGATCTTTTCGTTGTCTACACTTCCAACATATTTGCGATTTTGTGTCTAAGGCAACTCTTTTTCGTCATTGAGCATGTTGAAAGCAGGTTTGAGTATGTTAAATATGGAGTTGCTTTTATCTTAGTTTTCACAGGGATCAAAATGCTCTCGACTGCCTTTGGCGTTCACATCCCAACTAACATTTCAATTTTGGTCATAGCAACCATCTTGTTTATTTCAATTGTTTTGAGCGCACTTATAAGTAAAAGACGCGAAAAGTAAATAGAACTGCTTCATTTTTTTGCGGAAGGTCTTTCCATGCTATAATAAAGACGTTGCTTATAAATGAAAAATAAATGAAACAGGAGCAATTTTTCAAAAATGAAGATTAATTTTAGCAATAAAGTTAAGTTTTTAATTTCAATTTCTTTAATCTTTTGTTGTGCACTTCCAATTTTAAATTCGCAGGATTTAAAAGTTGCAAAAGCAGAAACGACTTCTCAAAAGCTATCTTCTGCGCAAGCTCGTCTTGACGAGGCAAATGAGCAAATGAAGTCGATCGAGTCAGAGATCGAAGGAGTGACATCAAGTCTTCAAGAAACTTCCACGAAGATCACTGCAAAGAATGAAGAAATCCAAGCTAAGCAAGAAGACCTCTCAAACAAACAAGATGTGTTAGGCAAAAGGATGGCTTCTAAATATAAGGGTGGGGAAACGACGATGCTAGACATCCTTCTTTCTTCAACCAGTTTTGCTGATCTTGCTAACAATTGGTTTTTAGTTGACAAAATTCTAAATTCCGAAAATGAGATGATCAATGACGTTAAGGAAGCTAAAGCGAAGCTCGAGGCAGAGCAAACGCAGCTTGAAAATCTTCAAAATCAACAAAATGCTCAATTGGGGCAACTTCAAGAAAAGCAAAATAACTTAACTGAAATTGTTTCCAACCTAGATCAAGAAGTCAAAGATTTAATTAAGAAACAAGACGAGGAGAAAGCAGCTGCCCTGGCTGCTGCCGCTGCTCAAGCTTCGCGTTCTTCAGGAGGATCTTACGCAACAGGTCCTCTTCCTCCAGCTGCAGATTCTTCGAAGGGGCAAGCGATAGTTAACGCTTGTTTCACAACCCCATCAACAGGGGCAGGATATTGCGCGGCATGGGTGACCAACGTCTACATAAATGCAGGGGTTAGTCCTGCACCTTCAGGCAACGCAAATGACATGTTTTACGCCTATTGTCACTCGTCAAACAAGGCTGACTTACAAGCTGGAATGCTCGTTGCGGACGCTTCCCACAATGGCTCAGGATATGAAGGTCTTCGTTGGGGACACGTTGGCATCTACCTTGGAAATGGCGAGGTTATAAGCAACATCGGCTACATTCATCGTCAAAGTCTTGACTCATTTATTTCTTTTTATGGAAACATAACAGGTGTGCGTTGGGGATGGGGATAGGTCACCTTTCTCAATTCTCCGAAATTTAGCATTTGAATGAGTTTTGCTCCTATTTTGGCGTTATAATTCGTCTATGGTTCGTTTACCAATATTTAAGGAGTTGCCATGATTGTAAAATCAGATGTCATTAAATCGCTCGATGCTCAAAATTTGAGGGAAGCAGTTGAGGTTGCTAAGCCTGGTACTTGCCAAATTTCAATTCAACTTGCTCGTTTTGAGAAAGCTTATCACGAAGAGCGAAAATCAATATCAGATCCTGAAAGTGAAAACTTTGCAGATTTGACCAAAGTTTTGAACTTGTTAAAAGGAGTTCATCTCTATCTTAGCAGTATGAAAAAGGTAAAAGAGATGGAGGATCTTGCTAAGAAGCTTACGAGTGATGATAATAGCAGCGAGCGCGTTAAAGCAGCTTGCGCAGAGCTACTCGAAGGGCTTAAGCTTTTTGAACTCGATTATTATGCTCACGCCGAGGCACATTCGTGCGCTTGCGATCGTGATATGAAATCTCCATGCAAAGCGGAGTGTCCTGCGCATGTTAACGCTTCAGCCTACATTGGGCTTGCAAGCGAGGGCAGGTTTGATGATGCAGTTAAGATGATTCGCAAAGACAATCCATTTGTAACTGCTTGTGCGCTCGTTTGCGAACATCCATGTGAATCTCATTGTCGTCGCAAGGGAATCGACGACGCTGTCAACATCCGTGGAATCAAGAAGCTAAGCGTTGACAATTGCCACGCTGATAAAGTTTCAACTCCTAAAAGAGCAGCGAGCACTGGCAAGAAAGTTGCGGTTATCGGAGCTGGACCTTGCGGTTTAACTTGTGCATACTATCTTGCAATTCTAGGTCACACGGTTGATGTCTATGAGTCAAGAGCTAAGATGGGAGGAATGCTTAGATATGGCATTCCAAAATATCGTTTCCCTCGCGAGAGGCTTGACGAGGACATCAATGCAATTCTTGGAGTTGGTGGCATTAGCGTTGAGATGAACGTTGAAGTTGACACTGCAAAATTCAATGAGATAAAAAACTCGCATGACGCAACTTTTGTTGCAATTGGAGCTCACACTGGCAAGGGTCTTAGAATCGAGAATGCAGACGCTAAAGGCGTTATGAGTGCTGTTGAGATTTTGAGAGCTATTGGAGATGATGACTACCCAGATTTCACTGGCAAAAACATAGGAGTCGTTGGTGGAGGCAATGTTGCGATGGATTGTTGCCGTTCTAGCGTTCGTTGCAATGCTGAAAACGTTTATTGCTTCTATCGCAGACGCCAAGAAGATATGCCTGCGCGTGCAGAAGAGGTTGAAGGCGCGATCGAAGAAGGAGTTCAAGTTCTCTCATTGCAAGCTCCTGTTGGGCTTGAAGTTGACAAGGATGGCAAGCTAACTGGCATGAGAACGCAACCTCAAAAAGTTGTTCCAGTTCCAGGAGGGCGTCCTAAACCACAACCTGACGAAGATAAAGACGAGGTCATAACGCCGATAGACATTTTGCTTTTGGCTGTTGGACAAGACATTGTTTGCCAGCCATTCGAGGAAGCTGGCATGAAAACGCAATGGAAGGCATTTCGCGCCAATGAATTTTTGGAGGCTGAAGACATGCCTGGAGTTTGGGTTGGAGGAGATTGCCAAACAAGTCCAGCAAGCGCAATTATGGCGATTGGTGCGGGCAAGGTTGCAGCCTATAACATCAACTTTGAGCTTTGCGGAAATGAGCAAAGAATCGATCCTGAAGTTGAAGAGAAGGAAAGCTATCACCGCTATCTTGAGTATGCCCCGAGAGAGGAAGTCCATGAGCGTCCTGCTGAAGAGCGCAAGAATGATTTTGACTATATAGAACTTGATGTTAAACCATTATCGGGTATGAGAGAGTGCGGGAGATGCATGCATTGCGATCTTTGCGGATGGCAAAGTGAGTTTTGCGAGCCTTTGAAAGAAGATCAAGAGAGTTCGGTTGCAATCTAGCTTTTTGTATAAGGAGGTTTAACTATGGATACGCTCGAAACAATAAAAAAGATTCTAAATGAGAACGCAGACATAAACCCGGCAGATGTAACCGAAGATGCAACGCTTGAGTCTCTCGGTCTTGATTCTATCGATCTAGCTGAGTTGGTTTGCTGTTTGGAAGATGAGTTGAACATAGACTTTGGCAACCCACAAGATTTAAGATCTATCGGAGACGTCGTAGAACACATTAAAAATTTATAATTTTCGAAGGGTATAGATGCCCTCGTAGCTCAGTGGATAGAGCGCCTGCCTCCGGAGCAGGGGTTAGCGCAGGTTCGACTCCTGTCGAGGGCACCATCATCCAGGGCGTAAGCAAAACTTAAGAAAGGAACTTAAAGATGTTTGAAGAAATTTATGAACCTGAGTATAAACCTAGCGGCGAAGAGGTTGCTATTATCGAAACCTCAAAGGGAACAATTAAAGTCAAATTAGCTGGAAAAGATGCGCCAATTCACGTTGGAAATTTTGTCGAACTTTCAAAGAAGGGTTTTTATGATGGGCTTAGATTTCATCGTTATGTCCCTAATTTTGTTATTCAAGGTGGATGCCCAAACACTCGTGGAAAAACTAGCGAAGAGGTAATAGAAGGCGCTAACACAGGCGTCGGCGGATTTGGAACAGGCGGTCCTGGATATTGCATCAAAGAGGAGTTTACAACTAACCCAAACAATAAGCATCTAGACGGAACGCTTGCAATGGCGAGAAGTCAAGCGCCAAATTCTGCGGGGTCTCAATTTTATTTTTGCTTAGGTCCGCAAGAGTTTCTCGATCCGAACTATACCGTTTTTGGTCAAACAATTGAGGGGCTGGATGTCATTTCTGATCTTAGAGTTGGAGATGAAATCGTTAGAATAACAATTGAAAACGCTAACGACTAGATCCTGTCAATTTAAGCGTACTGAGGCTTGCTATTATCCTAATGAGCAATGTTTCGTATATAATTAGGAATTGAACGTATTAGTGAATGTGATAGTTTAGGAATAGCGCGGTGAATAACACAACATTTGCAAAAGCTAATGGACTTTATGAGGCTGGTGATTTTTCAACGGCTTTTCGTAGGTATAATGATTGCCTAACAGACACAATAAATAAGCCTCAACCAGGTGAAATTGGCAAGATTTACCACAACATTGGAAATTGCCTCATGAAAATGAAAAAGCCGACGGATGCCATTCGCGCATACAACATGGCTGAAAAAGACGCGGCTTATTCTGCTCAAGGGCCTCTTTTAACTAACGTTGGCAAAGCTTATTCATCGATCAAAGATTACAACAACGCAAGATTGAGCTTCGAAAAAGCATTAGAAGTTCCAAATTATGAGCATAGATATAAAGCATACATGGGGCTTGGAAACATACAAGTTAAAGCTGGCGACTCTGCTGAAGCAGGGAGGAGTTTTAGAGAAGCTGCTCTAGATAAAAACAATCCTGATCCTGCAAAATCCCTTCTTAATTTAGGAGTTTGCTTTATGAGCTTGGGTCGACCAGAGGACGCGATCTCAACTTATGAAAGCGCTCAAGAATTTACCACCTCTGAAAAAACAAAAAATAGCATTTTGGCTAGCATGGGTCAAGCTTATGCAGCCAGCGATAATCCAAGAAAAGCTGTTGAGTGTTTCGAAAAAGCGACTGAGGGTGATTCTTTTAAACTTTCAGACAGCGCTTCAGTTGATTTCACGAGATGCATGAATGAACTTTCTCGTGCTTCAAAGGAAAAAGAGGAACCTGATTTGAGCGGAATTGACACATCTGTCGATGATGCTATAACTGCTTCTAATTCTCAACAATTCTATGATGGGGGAACCCAAGCGCTCGACAGAGTTGAAGGTTCTGCTGCAGGTTATGATAATAATGGCGATCAATTTTTCACGGCAACAGAGGAAGAACTCAAGCAAATTTATAAACAAAACGTCAAAGCAGCGAAAAAGAAGAGAGGATTTGCAAGGAAGTTTTTCACTGTTCTTTTAATTTTGTTAATATTGGCGATTATTGGTTCAGGAGTCGCTTATTGGTTTGGATTTGGTTTTCCTTCTCAAGAAATGGTGACCCAGCAAGCTTTCTCCAATCCAGATGCGTCTAGCGACGTTTTCGCGTCGACTGTGACTGACACTTCTAAACAACAAATGGCGTCTACTCTTGTCAAGGACGACTCTCCTAACGTAACTGGGGTGGCGCGCAGCACGAATTCAAGCAAGGTTTATGTCACTGCCAAAACTGAGCAAGGTGGGGAAGTGAATTATTGCTTGTCAATGACGCGCGATTTGGCGGGATGGAAAATAACGAACGTCGAGCTTTATTTCGCGAGTCAAAATAGCTAGGGAGTCTTTTGCTCTATAAGGTAATAGATAAAGAGGACTTAAAGCTTCTTTTCGAAGAGTTTGTTAAAAGTGCAACTGTTATAGCTCCAGTCAAGAAGGAAAAAGGTTATTCTTATGAGCCTGTTTCGACTTTTGATGAAATTGAGCTTGACTATCCAACAACCTTAACGTCTTTAAAGAAATACTTCCTGCCAAAAAGGGAGACTCTTTTTGAGTTTGACGAGGACGGCAAGGTTCACGATTGTGAGATTTATCCAAGGTCGCGCGTTTTGTTTGGAGCTCATCCTTGCGATATCAATGCAATAAATAACTTAAATCTCGTTTTTGAAGATAGCAAACATCCAGACCCCTATTACAAAAAAAGGAAGAGCAGAACAATGATCGTTGGAGTGAGTTGTATGCCAACTTCAACATGCTTTTGCCACAACCTTGGAGTTCAAGAAGCGAAGGGCGGATATGACCTTTTCTTTCAAGATTTAGGCGACAGATATTTTGTTTCTATTGGAAGCGTTGAAGGGGCAGATGTTTTAGAGTCAGCTTGCAATCCTCGAGATACAACAGATGAAGATAGAAAATTGTTTTTAGAGAGAACTCGTCTTCGTCAAGAAGCTTTTTCTAAAGATATTCCTGAGATCCAAGAGATTCCTATGTTGATGGACGCATTTCACTCTGACCCTTTTTGGGAAGAGATGGGAAAAAAGTGTCTAAGTTGCATGGCATGTTCAACTGTTTGCCCAACGTGCTATTGTTTTAACATCATTGACACTTTAAATAAAAATGGACGCGGTGGGAAGCGTGAGAGGATTCCTGATGGTTGCACAAATCCTGAATTCGCGCAAGTTACAGGTGGTTTTAATTTTAGAGGTAAAAATGACGAGAGGGTTCGCCATAGAATGTATCACAAGTTAAATGGCTTCTACTCAAAGCATGACCGCTACTTATGCGTCGGGTGTGGAAGATGCGCGCACGCT
The DNA here is from genome assembly GCA_963588595.1 of bacterium. Lineage (GTDB taxonomy): Bacteria > Actinomycetota > Coriobacteriia > Coriobacteriales > Eggerthellaceae > Phoenicibacter. The sequence goes on from CAVAIA010000047.1 coordinate 10,099, forward strand.
TGCAAAGCCGGCATATCGCCTTTGGAAGTTTTGAAATTCTTCGCCTCAAAGGAGTTTGAGTAAGTATGGCTATTACTGAGAATGAAACGACTTTGCAAGGGCAAGCGATGCTCGCAGCTGATCCCTATCGTCCATGGGAGGCGCGTATAACAAGCATAACGCCATTAACTGAAACAGAAAAGTTATATGAACTTCGTCTTTGTGATGATCGCGTCAGGGCAGCTTTCAAACATAAACCTGGTCAATTTGTTATGATTTCCATCCTCGGAGTTGGAGAGGCTCCAATTGCAATTTGTTCAAGCCCTGCTAAAAGTGGTTTTTTTGAGCTAACGATTCGCAAGGCAGGCGCTGTCACGTCAAAACTTGACTCAATGCAATGCGGAGACATCGTTGGAATTAGAGGTCCTTATGGACATCCATTCCCATATGAAGAGATGAAGGGAAATGACATTTTGTGCGTGGCGGGTGGCACTGGAATAGCTCCTCTTCGCTCGCTTATAAACAACATTCACGATGAAAGAGATCAATTTGGCAAGGTTGTTATCGTTTATGGTTCGAGAAATGAAAAAACGATAATGTTTAGGGACCAATTTGAGATGTGGAGACATCGCTCAGACTTTGAGTTATATTTGCCTCTTTCTCAGCCAGATGAAGGGTGGACTGGCGAGGTGGGATATGCTGGGGACATGTTTAAGTATATTGAGATTCAACCTAAAAACACTTTTGGAGCGATTTGTGGTCCGCCAGTTATGTATGCAAGTGTCATTGAAGAGATGCGAAAAAAAGGCATCGATTATGACAGAATTTATATGAGTTTTGAGCGACACATGAAATGTGGAATGGGCAAATGTGGTCATTGCCAAGTTGCGCATCAATATTGTTGTCAAGATGGGCCAGTTTTTAATTATTGGGATGCACAAAACATGCAAAATTCTATTTAGTTTATGGAAAGTATTAATTTACAGATTAAGGAAGACAGACCAACAGTTGGGCTTTATTCTCTTTCCAGCTGCGGGGGATGTCAACTACAAATTTTGAATTTGAATTTGGATCTATTGAGCTTGATAGAGCAAGTCAACATTGTCTATTGGCCAATGACATCAAGTTTAGACGAAACGTATGAAGTTGACATAGCGATTGTTGAAGGTGCTGTTAAAACGGACGATGATAAGAAAAAAATTCTAGATATTAGAGAGAAAGCCGTAAAGGTTATCGCCCTTGGTGCTTGCGCTTGTGGGTTGGGCAAGGAACGCGACGGAGGTTTTGAGCCTATTTCCTCGCTTATCGATGTTGACTATTTTGTCCGCTGTTGCCCAATTGATCCTGAAAACTTTATTGATGTCTTGCAAAAAGCGATCGGGGGTCGAAACACTTTCCTTTCAACTGGAACGCTTTGTGGAGAGTGCAAAAACAATGAGACAACTTGTTTCTTTGCAAAGAACCAACTCTGCGCAGGTTTGGTCTCTAGAAGTGGGTGCGATGCAATTTGCACAAGGCTTGGCAAGCCATGTTTAGGCTGTTCCGGCATTTCTCCGAATGCTGTTTTTGAAACGGCATACGCAAATGCGAGAGGAATTCACCAAAACTTTTTGGACGAGTATTATGACGACTTCTTGGCGACATGCAGCGTCTCGCGTTTTTTGAACCAAGACATATCTGATCTTTCAAGCAAGGACGCTTCTTTTGTTGCATCCAGATCTAATGCGAATATTTCGATAAATGCTTGTTTGGATGTCATAGAGGAAGAAGAGACAATTCAAAACGTTGTCTTGGACGACAGAACAAAGGCGATGAGGAGATCGTTGAGAGCTGCAGAAAGAGCGCAAGGTCATCTTTCAACTCTTGTTTTTGGCGAGATCGAAAAAATTAAAGGTTTTTCGAACTTAGAGGAGTTTGCAATTGCTGAGCCTAATTTTATCAATGACGCTTTAATTTATAGGTCATCTTTAACGCGCGTTTTAACAACATTTGGTGGGCGTGCGGTTTGTCCAATAACGCCTAAGGTCGGCGGTTTTAGTTATGATGTTGATGATGACGAAATTTTTGATGTAAGAGAAAATCTAAATGACTCAATAGAGTTTGCCAAATCGTTGATTGATATTGTCTCTAAAGTGTGGGAAGAGTCGAATAAGTGCGATCATGAAATTTTGGCTAGAGTCATGAAAAAATGGGATGATTTGACTGATGTTGCGCGCTTTGGGGCTGCAAAAGCAGGACTTCGTCCTCCGGTCAAGGAACCTAAAAAGACATGCGTGGCTATGGCGGTTGAGATGGTCGATGACACTCAACGTATTGTTGATTGGCTTAGCAACTAATAAGTTATTTTGTAGAGATAAAAATCCCCTTCATTTAAAACAACTTCAAAACCCTCAGTTGTAGGAGTTATTGCGTCAATACCTGCGTAGGTTCCAGGGTTAAACCAATAGTCCCCAGGGCTAAGTTTGTCCTTTTTAAGTTGAATAACATACTCAACTCCTAATTGTTTGCTAATCTGCTTAACATTATCGTCATGGGTTATGTTATTGATATTTTTATCTAGACTTAAAATTTCCAAAGTTTGAGGGTTAACCTTCCTTTCAGTTGTTCTTAAACCAACTAATTGAAAGGCGAATATGGAACCGTCCTCCGGATCGTTCGCAACGAGGCTGTCACCAGCAATTTCTTTAGCTTTAACTATAAAATCATATTCTTCTTGATTGAGCAAGCTATCTTTATCGAATCCATATTGTTCGTTAGTGTGTTTTGAGATGCTACCCATAGGAGTGTTGAAAGTCGAGAAAGGTGAAATTTTAGAATCCGGGAGCTTAATGTTGGGAGAAAGCAAAAGCAAGAAGGCGACAATAAAAAAAGTTGTTCTATAAAATTTGACCCAAGTTAGATTTGTGACTTTGTTTTTGAGAAATAAGAAAATGCAAGTCACACCAGCTGTCGCGATAGGGATCGAAATAATTGAAAGAAGTGAAGCCAATCTCATTGGGTCAGTGTACCAAAATCCGGCGAGCAAATGTCGAATGTCGGCGTTGGTTCCCACGCAAATTACAAAAAGCAAAACACATATTGCATACGCTCCTAGAACCCACCTTGAGTTTTTGAACTTAAAGTAAAGGCTGAAAATTCCTATAAACGAAGCGAGCCCTAAAAACAATGAGAGGGGCGTTCTTGCGTTTGACCCGAATAAAGAGCATATAATCCCAGTTTTTATGCCGCCAAGAGGATACCAAGAATAGGAAACTGTTTCTTTCATAAACTCTAAATTATAAAAAAGGAGCCAAACAGCTACGCATAGTAACGTAAACGCAAGACAAAGGGCTAACTTAACGAATTTGTTGTTTAGAGATCGATATTTTTTGAAGTTGCAAGTTGCAATTTTGTAGACACAAAATGGGAACAAGACAACTATGCATGAGAAGATAAAGTTGGGTTGAGTTATCAACGAAGAAAACGCACATATCAATATAAGTGCAAACATCGAGGCTCTTGTTCTTTTTGGCAATCCGGTCTTGAAGCACATTATGAATATCGCCATTGTTGCTGGAAGGAGTGAAAATGCTAGAAGTTGTGAAAATAAAAAGCCATGCGCAAGTGTATACCACGGAAATGGTGCAAAAGAGACGCAAATAAGACCGCCGAAAGCGATGCATGTTTTTGAGCCTTTGAAGATTTGTTGGAGAAGAAGGAGCATTCCTAATGGGAAGACAATTGTTGAGATTGAAAAATTTAGAGCGTTAGCGCAAAGTGAGATGCTTGAGTTAGAAGCGTTCACAAGATAGGCACAAAGCATATGCCATCCACAAGGATAGTAGGCGTCCGAAATTCCCATGTCAGCAAAAACGGATGGGATGATGGAAAAATAGGTGTTTGTATAAAGAAAAGCTCTAACAGCGCCATAATGAGTTAGTGTGTCATAAGACAACGATGGGGAGTCAAGGGAAGTTAGGGGGATTAAGAAAAAGATAGTTCCGACTACAATTGCTATGATTGAATATTCAAAAACGAGGGCAAATGTAAATTTATTATCAGCATTTATTCCTAATTTAAAACCCCGTCTATTTTTTAAGACGATCAAGTAAACGATGAACAAGATAAATGAGAAAGGGATAAATGAAGTCAAAAAAGTTGTTGGAAAGCCGAGGGAGGAAATGACTAAAGACAAGATCGCCAGTTCAACGATAGAGACAATTGGAGCGGTGCAAAGGGAAACTAGCCTTTTGAAATTGAATATCCTAAGCGTTAAAAAACCTGGCGCAAAGAGGATTAATAGTGAAATGAAAAAAGCGAAGATGAAGTTAAAAACCATTTTGTGCCTTTTAGTTCTTTAATTTAGCTATAAATATTAGCCCTATAATTGAAGCTGTTAGACAGCCTGCGATTATTGATAAATTAATGCCATTCATTCCGAACTCTTGAATAAAGAAAAATGAGGTGATTAAGCTCACCAAAAAACCTAGGCCGGAGGTGGTCAATGAGATTGTTCGTTTTCTTAGAACAATAAAATTGTTCATAAGATAATAGAGCAATCCAAGACATCCTGTTGCAACTAAGACCCATGGAAAGATAGCAATGTCTTCATTGATGCTTTCGCCGTAAATTATTGGAAGAACTTGTATGCCAAGCGGTGACAAAATGACCACCATCACGATGATTGCTAATAAAATTAAGCCAAGGATTTTAAAAAAGTATCTTTTGTAAATTGCGGAGCCATCGTCTCTTGCGGTAGCAAATTTGCCGAGCAAAGGGGAGTAGAGGTAGTTGACTGCAACTTGTATTATGACTGCAGGTGTTGCGATTGCTGCGTAAATTCCGAGTTGATAACTTCCCTGCGTTATCCCATATATTTGTCTTACAGCTGTTGCGATAAGCCCGATTAGCATCGCTGAAAACATTGAAAAAAAGCAAGCTCTAAATAGTGATTTGGTTTTCGATGTTGAAATTTTTGGTTTAATCTCTCCGAATTTTTTAGCATGAGGCAGGTCATATATGAGTGTGACTAAAAAGCACCCGATAAACATGCAAAGGATCGCAAGGTTCAAATCTTTTGTCAAATAAAGAGGAAAAGTGAACGCGAGCAGCGAAATGAAAGCTCTGAGAATTTGAGAGATTCCTATAAAATCCATTCTTTCATTTAGCTGATAAATTCCATAAATCACGTCAGAAAATGACTCATCAAATTTAAAGATCAGATAGATAATTGATGCAAGAATTATTGATGAATCTGAAGTTATTAGAAATGTGTAAACGTAGAAAATTACTAATGAAGACGCGTTTGTTATTAGGCGAAAAGCTATATAGTTTTGGGAAGTGAATTGTTCTTGCAGATCTGAGACTTGATAGGGGCGAACTCCAAAAAGCCCTAACGAAGAATAAATAACGCCGGTAGCCATAACGAATGCAAAGATTCCGCTGTTTGTGTAGTCGTTTGAAGCGACGACAACAATCACTGTTAAAAGCCATTGGCATCCAAGATAAGTTAAGCACCCGAAAGTGTTCCAAAGGAAGTTTTGTCTTGTTGAGAGTTTTTTCATGCTGAATATTAATTATATTTATTTTCGCCTATGTGGCGGTCAAGCATCTCATAAAGTATAATTTCTAGTCGTTGATTAATTTCTGCACTTTTTTAGTAGAAATTAAGATCAACATTATAAGAAGGTTAAAGCTCGTTTGAAGTCGAGGAATTTTATTAATGTTTTCGTTTTTAGCTGCGACACTTTGCACATTATTGATTCTTGAGTTGCCATTTTTTTTGCCTCTTAAAACTGGGGGTTTCTCGGCTAGAGAAACTATTTCTATATCTCCATTAATCTCTATCGCAACCTATTGCATATTAGGTGTTCTTTTTGAAAAGTTATCGATTCCAGCTAATTTTTGTTCTTTATTCCTAACAGCACTCATTATTGGAGTTCTAGTTTTTCTTATCATTGTTTTTAAAAAACAACTAACAACAAAGGACGTAAAACAATTATTTACCTTAAATCGAAGCAAGATCAATTTGGTTAATGTGGTGTCTTTCGTAATAGTCGTTTTGTGTTTCTTTCTTTTCTTTCATGAAATGAAATATTCTACTTATGTTTCGAATTATGATTCTGTTTTTCATATCAACTTGGTCAGATCTTTTCTAGATTCCCAAATTGCATCTTCATTCGACCCTAGCCTCTATTTGGCCTCAAATTTCGATTCCCCTGCTAAACCTATAGGTTTTTACCCAGTCGCTTGGCACACCCTCGTCTACATGGTTGGTCAATTGAGTGGAATTTATTTGCCTATTGTTTGCAACGCTGTTAATTTCACTTTAGTTGGGTTTGTGTTTCCTTTAGGTGTTGCAAGCTTATGCGAAAAGCTTTTCGACAATAAGTTCGTCGTGTCAAGCTCATATATCTTGTCTGTTATGTTTTTGGCCTTTCCTTTTGTTGAATTGCTGGGTGCAGAACAATATCCTCAAATTATGGGTTTTGCACTTGTTCCAGCTGCTTGTTGCTCATTTTTGAAAATGTTTGAAGGGAAGAAATTCTCATGTTTCGCTCTTCTTATGTTTTTAACGTCGGTTGTCTCGCTTATTTTTTCGCAATCTAACACTGTTTTTACTGTCGGGATTTTTATTTTTGCATATTGCGTGTTCAATAAGAACGCATTTAAATTTACTAGCTTTTTTAAGGTGAGTAAGACTAGAAGGATAGCCTTATCACTTTGCTTAGCTATCATTTTTATTGCAGTTTGGATAATTTTGTTCAAATCGCCACCTTTGCAAAAAGTTGTAAATTACACATGGCCTTCGTTTACTTCTCCAATAGAAGCAATATTCGATGCGTTAGTTGGGTGTCATTTTTCTCAAAGTGATGTTGGACAACCTATTGCAGGAATCCTTGTTTTGGCGTCGATAATTTTTATATTTTATAAAAAAGAAAATAGATGGCTAATTTTTCCTTGGATTTTTTGCTTCATTGCATTGGTATGCTGCTCCTCCACTGAAGGCTTCTTAAAGCACTTCCTCGGAGGCTTTTGGTATACAGAGCCAAAAAGAATAGGAGCTCAGCTTGTTATATTCTCTCTTCCCTTAGTTGTATTTACTGTTTCTAGCACACTTTCCTTTATATGCAGGAAGGCAGGAGACAAAGAATCTCAAGTTAGGGTTTTTTCTCCTCTTTTGTTGACAGCGTTGATTCTCTTATCTTGGATCGTCCCTTTGCCAACATCTTTAAATAGCAACGCAAGTTCTGCCATGGATGTTGTTAAATCTTTTTGCACTTATTACAACAGCCCAAACTCAGAACTCATCTTGAGCAATAAAGAAAAGGAGTTTTGTGAGTCTGCTCTCGCTAAGATTGACAACTCGTCAGTAATTTTAAATGTCCCAGATGACGGGAGTTGCTTTCTCTATGGGCTTTATGACTCAAACATTTATTACAGAAGAAATTACATATCTTCTGCAACAGACCCAAATTTAGACTCTATGATAAGAAAGAATTTGAGCAATTATCAACAAAGTCCTGACCTGAAAGAGGCGCTTGAAAAAATTGGAGCGAAGTATGTTCTCTTGTTGGATAAAGATATAGACGCAGGTCTTTTTCACACGTTTAATAAGGACGAGTGGAGTGGATTTTATGATATTTCACAAAGCACGCAAGGTTTTAAATTGATTTCTCATTCGGACGATTGTTATCTATATGAGATCGAATATTAGCAGCCAAACTTAGCTTAGAGATTATAATAATTTAGTTATGAAAAAAATAGAACATACGTTCGTTGTGATGGCTTATGGGGAATCTCCCTATCTAAGAGATTGCATCTTAAGTTTAAAAAATCAAACTATCAAGTCTGATATTCTTGTTTCGACGTCAACTCCTTCAAAGTATATTGATGATATAGCCGCAGAGTTTGGATTGGAAGTGAATGTTAATAATCATAAACCGAGCTTATGCGATGATTGGAATAGCGCTCTTGATTTGGCAAAAACTCAATTCGTGACTCTAGCTCATCAAGACGATGTGTATGGTGAGAAATATTGTGAGTTAATTTTGGGGAAAATGAAAGAAGCGAATTTGCCTATTATTGGATTTTCAGGGTCGGGAGAAATCGTTCATTCCAAGAAGGTTGTTGACACAACCAACTTAAAAGTTAAGAGAATGCTTCTAAAACCATTAGAGAACTTGAAAACGTCTTCTTCACTTCATGTCAAGAGAAGATGTTTGTCGTTAGGAAACTCAATTGCATGTCCCTCTGTTTGCTATAATTTGCAAGTGGTCAAAAGACCATTGTTTGAGAAAAATTTTGATAGCAACCTAGATTGGGAAGCGTGGGAGAAGCTTTCAAGATTAAAGGGAAGTTTTGCATATGTAAAAGAGCCTTTAGTTTGGCATAGAATTCATGAATCTTCCGAGACTTCTAGACTAATTGAGGATGACACTAGAAACAAAGAAGATCTTGCGATGCTAAAAAAGTTTTGGCCCGCTTCAATTGCAAAAATGATTTTTTCTCAATATAAAAAAGCACAGAAAGGGAACGTAACTTAAAGATAGCCACTTATGGATAAACAAAAAAGCATAGTTATAATTCCTGCGTATAACGAAGAAGCCTCAATTGAGCGAACAGTTGAGGATTTAAAGAGTGTTGCAAAGGATGTTGATTTTATAGTTGTAAATGATGGTTCTGGTGATGCAACAGCAGAGATTTGCAGGCAAAATTCCTATCCCTTTATCGATTTACCAATCAATCTTGGACTAGCTGGAGCTTTTCAAGCAGGGATGAAATATGCATTGAAGCATGGGTATGATTGCGCAATTCAATTCGATGGAGACGGTCAACATGTTCCAAAATATGTAGAGGGTCTTGCAATGCTCACGAATGAGGCGGACATAGTTATCGGGTCGCGCTTCGTTGAGGAGGCGAAGCCAAGGTCAATGAGGATGTTAGGTTCAAATTTGATCTCGACAACTATTAAATTGACAACCGGAACCACAATAAAAGACCCCACCTCAGGAATGAGAGCCTATAACAAAAGAATGATAGAGATAATGGCTAACAATTTAAACGTCGGCCCTGAACCTGACACCATTTCTTATTTAATTAAGAAAAAAGGTGCAAAAATAAAAGAGATGCAAGTTACAATGAGAGAGCGTCAAGCGGGAGAGAGTTACCTGACTGCTGGTGTATCTGTTAAATATATGCTCAAGATGATGATCTCAATTTTGTTTGTTCAATTTTTCAGGAAGAGTTAAAAGGGAGGAGTTTTAAGTGAGTTCTGGTTTGACAATTGCAATAAGGGTCATATTAGTTATTGCTGCTTTGCTGACATTGTTTTTTACGACTCGAAAGGTTCGCAAATCTAAAATTGCACTCGAAGATTCGATACTTTGGTTCGTCCTTGCATTTGGTTTTTTGGTTGTCAGCATCTTCCCGCAAATTTTTGATTTCCTCGCAAGGATAACGGGCGTTTTCTCGACAACAAATTTTGTGTTTATGTTCTTTATTGCAATATTGTTGTTTATTTGTTTTAACTTAAGCGTTAGAAATTCTCAAGCAGAAACAAAGATTAAAGAGTTAACGCAAGAAATTGCAATTGAAAAACTTGAACGACATCAAGAGCATATAAATAAGCTTAAGTAATATCGATCGACTGTGAATAACAACAGACTTAAAACGCTTGTGTGTCCTAACGAACTTTCCAAGGGGAATATTATCGAAAAAGCGATAGTGGCGCTCCCGTTTATTCTTTTTTTAATTTACGCTGTATGCGCCAGTTGTCTGCCTATTGCACAATCTCCAGACGAGTATTTAAGGTTGAAAGTTCCTTTTTTTATTGTTGATAATGGCTACTTGCCAAGTGGGTTTGAGGAGAGTATAAGACATCCTACATGGGGAAATTCTTATGGCTTCACAACTTATGGCGCCTCGCTTTTTTCAGTAGTTTTTATTAAAATTGCATCGTTTTTCACAGCTGAAAGCGCCGCATTAACATTTGCAGCAAGGCTTCCATCTTGTATTTTTGGCTCTTTAACAATTGCGTTCTTTTTAAAAGCTTCAAAGCTTTTGAAGTTTAATTCTATAAGCAGACTTTTGGCTGGGGCTTGTCTAGGTCTTTTGCCACAATTCGTATTTTTATCAAGTTATCATAATGCAGATATTTTTTCTGCATGTTGTGCATGCCTTGTCATTTATTCTTGGGTTAGGGTGATCTATCAAGGATGGAGCCCAAGGACGTGCGCTTGGCTGGGAGCCAGCCTTGGCCTTTTAGCTTTGTCTTACTATTTTGCATTCATTTTGATCCCCCTTTCAATCGTCTTTTTTTGTTTTACAGCAAAATGGCAAGGGCTGGGTTTTAAAAAATCGTTTACTTATGCGATTTCTATTTTTTTAATAGCCTTTGCTATTGCTGGATGGTTCTACATAAGAAACTTCATAATTTACGATGGTGATTTTTTCGGTTTGAATGCATTCTCTCAAAGTGGAGAGATGTATGGTCTGGACGAATATAAACCTAGCAATTACTTAAGTCCTAAGAAAGCTGGATATTCTTTCATCGATGTCTTGTTTTCAAAATTATGGCTATCAACAACATTCAAGTCATCAATAAGTTGTCTTGGATATATGAAATTTTTCTTGCCTAGCTGGCTTTATCTTTTGTGTTTAATCTTGATAATAGTTTCGCTTGCAACAAGTTTTAAAATTTCTTTCATAAATAGAATTAAGAGAAATAGTGTTGACAAAAAAGACAGAGAATTTATTCTCCTATGGGTCTTGTTCATAATAACCGTGGTTGGAGTTGTTTTAATTTCTGCGTACAGAGCTTGGGCTGTTGATTATCAAGCGCAAGGAAGATATATAATTGTCGCTTGGCTTCCTGTCATTTTTTCTTTTGGAATTTCTTTTAATTATTTTTCAGGGAATGTTTTGAAATCCTCTAAATCTAGAATTATATTTATGCTCGCATGCTTTGCCATTTTGACCGTCATTATCGTTTTTGCTATAATTTCTTTCTGGCCGCAAGGTTATGCGGGCATTATGGCTGAAAACACTACGCCATAGGATTTTAATATTTCTAGTTAATTAGGTTTTGAAAATATGAAAAAAATTCCAAACAAACATCCTTTTTTTTCGATTATTATTCCAGCGTTTAATGCAGAGAAGTTTATTGAGCGTTCTGTTGAAAGTGTTCTTAATCAAACTTTCGATGATTTTGAAGTTATTGTCGTCGATGACAAGAGTCAAGATTCGACTGTTGAAATTCTAAGGAAATTTGCAAAAGAAGACAGACGAATCAGATGTGTGTATAAGAAAAAGAACGGAGGCACGCTTTCCTCGCGGGCAAAAGGAGTTTTGAGCGCACGTGGAAAGTATGTTATGTTGATGGATCAAGACGATGAGTTAAAATCTGACGCTCTTAAAAGTCTAAAAAATGCGATTGGTCGCAAGTCCATTGACATTTTACACTTTGGGGTTGAGGTTGTCCCTGAAAACGAAGAAGCAAAAGCAGCCGCAAAAGACTATGAGGCGTGGATAAATCCTAAGGCAAGAACGCTAAAGGGTGATGAAATTTTAGCGTATCAATTTTCTGATGAAGAGGGCTTTGATTGGCAAGTTAATCATAAGGTTTTCAAAGCAAAACTTGCTAAGAGTGCCTGGAAAGTTTATAAAAATAAGAGCCTTTGCACATCTGATGATTTTTTGGTGAGTTTTATTTTGTGTTCGAAAGCGAAAACGTATGTTGCTTTGCCAGATAGCAAGTGGTATCTATATCACCTTGGTGCAGGAGAAACATTCGGACAAGAATATTCTATTGATAAATGGAAAAGAATTTGTAACTCGGACTCAATTGCTTTGTCTCTTGCTAAAAAGTATGCAAAAAACAAGTGGAGTGAAGTCTTAACGCTTTGCCAAAATAAGTTAATTGAACACACTATGAATGAAATGCATGATAACTTTTCTAAGAAAGAAGCAAAGAAGTGTATTCGTTTTTCTTTAAGAAAATGGAGCGCGGATGCTGTTGCTGGGGAACTTTGGCGCTTTGTTAGAGACAGAGCTTACGACGACTTCGTTAATAAAAAAGATTGGAAGCACGACAAAGAACTAAAAGCGTTAGTTGCTCAAGCCAAGTTAGCTGATCGATTTGTTAAAAAATCAACGAATGAGAGATATCTTCAAATGAAAGAAATTGCAAACATCCATCTTGCAGATTTGAAAGGACCATCTCTAGTTGATAGAGTGAAGGGAAAATTACAAAGAGGACTCAAATAATGAAAAAGAACTCAAAAGATATCAACTTGAAAATTTTTGTAAGTTGCCATAAAGAAGTTGAGTTGTTTGACAGTAAAGTTTTGCAACCTATTCAAGTTGGTGCTGCAATAGCCAAAGAGAAATTTCCATGGGCGATGCCAGATGATAGTGGTGATAACATTTCGAACTTGAACCCGATGTATTGCGAGCTCACAGCTCAATATTGGGCTTGGAAGAATGAAGATTGCGACTATTATGGCTTTTGCCACTATAGGCGCTATTTCAACTTTTCTAAAAAGGAGTTTAAAGAAAACAAGTTCGGCGAAGTTATAGACTCGCGAATTAATGATGAGACTCAAAAGAAGTATGGATTAGATGACAAAACCATTTATAAGCGCGTTAAGGGCGCAGACTTAATAACAACTAAGTTTCAAAATTTGAGCAAGATAAAAGGCGATTTTAAAACGCCAAAAGAGCAATGGGCTTACGCAGAAAACCTAAAGGACGAAGACCTAGATTTAATGGTTAATGTTCTAGAGGAGCTTCATCCTGACTATGCACCAGCTTGTGAAAATTATTTGGATGGAAGCAAAACTTGTTTTTGCAACATGTTTATCATGAAGAGGGAATTATTTAACGATTATTGTGAGTGGCTATTCCCAATTCTAGAGGAATTTTGTAATAGGAGAGATTTCTCGAGATATTCAAAAGAATCCTTGAGGACTGTTGGTCATTTAGCAGAACGTTTATTAAACATCTATATTCTTAAAAATAAGATGGACGGCGCGAATTGGAAGCATCGAGAAGTTCAATGCGTTCATTTCACGAATCCTGAAAGATATGAGATTCCAAAATGTGAGTTTGTCGAGGGCAAGGATAATAAACAAACAATTCCTCTTGTTTTTGCAGCTGACAATAACTACGTTCCAGTTTTGACAGTTGCAATTTATTCATGTTTAGTCAACGCCTCAAAAGATTATAAGTATGACGTGTGTGTCTTAAACCAAGACATCTCAAACGCAAATCAAAAGGAAATGAAAGATTTCTTCGAAAGCTTTAGCAATGCTTCACTTCGTTTTATTGACGTAAGTCCGATGATTGAGACTTATGAGCTCAAAACTTCTAATGAGCATATCAGTTCGGAGACTTATTATCGTTTCTTAATTCCTGAGTTATTGAACGAATATAAAAAAGTTATTTACCTTGATTCTGACATGATAATCGAAGATGATATTTCAAAGCTTTTTGAGATTGATATGAAAGGTAACCTTGTTGCTGCGGTTCGTGACCTCGATTTTCTTGGAAACCTTAACTTTAATGACGGGAGCAGGATCGCTTATAACAAGAAAATTTTGAAGATGAAGGATCCTTATAACTATTTCCAAGCAGGTGTTTTAGTCTTAAACATTCCTGGTCTAAAATCGCTTCATAAAACTAAGAAGTGGTTAGAGTTTGCTGAAAACAAAAACCTTATTTATAACGATCAAGACATCTTAAATAGAGAGTGTGAAGGCAAGGTCATCTACCTTCCTTATGAATGGAACGTCATGCATGATTGCGCAGACAGAGTTAAAAAAGTTTTCTCTTTTGCGCCAGCAAGCACATATGATGCCTACATGGAATCTAGAGAGGATCCAAAAGTCATCCACTATGCGGGTTTTGAAAAGCCTTGGAATCATTTCAATGTTGACTTCGAGCAAAACTTCTGGAATTATGCTCTTGAAACACCTTTTTGTCATAAACTTTTGAGACAAGGAGGGACGGATTGGCATCAAGAATCGGAGGTCAAGCGACTTCTTGATCGTCACCAAAAACTCTATCATCCTGCTCTAAACGTTGGAGCAAAGGTTGTTAGAAAAATTAGGGACATAAAGGAATAATATTTCAATCATGGGAAGAGCAAAGAATTTACTTAGGAAAGTTTATAGAAAGCTTAAACCAATCGAAATTAAAACACCTAAACTTGTTACAAAATGCGATTTTTCGATAGAGCTTATTTCAGTTATCTCAACGGGAAAGTGGATGATTTTTAGGTGCAAGCTACGCTTCCCAGCTAGTTGCACCTCCGATGTTGACATTTGCGCAAAAGATTTGAATAGCAAAACAATATCCTTAAAATCAATTTTTATGGGAATGGCTGATAGCAAAAGGAATGTTAACGGTCATCCTGTTTTTAAAGAGCGAGTGTTTTCTCTGCTCGTCCCTTATCCAGAGCAAGATTTAGTTCTGTCTATTTTCTCCAAGGGTGAAAACAAGGTTCTTCACGAACAAGTTTTTTCAGGGGGGCAAATTAAGGATTTGCGTTCTTCTAGTGACAGAATTTTTTATTTGACGGCTTATAACGACCCTTATTATCAAGAATGGTTTGATAAAAACCAACGCTCTTCTGATTATGAGCTGAAATTGCAAAGCGAAGCAAAATTTGAGAATTCGCCGAAGTTTTCTATAGTCGTTCCTCTTTATAAAACGCCATTATCTTATTTCAATGAGATGGTCTCGTCTATCTTAAATCAATCCTATTCGAATTGGGAACTTCTCTTAGTGAATGCAAGCCCTGACGATGTTGACCTTAAACAAGCGATTGAAAAGATTAAGGTTGGAGAGTCGAGAATTAAAGAAGTCGTGCTAGAGAAAAACGAGGGCATAACGTTAAACACAGCGCGTGGGATAAAAGAAGCAACAGGCGATTTTGTTTGCTTTGTTGACCACGATGACACTATAGAGCCAAATTGTTTGTTTGAATATGCTAAGAGAATAAACGAAAAACCAGAAAGCGAAGTTCTATATTGCGACGAGGATAAGTTATTTGAAGATGGGCATTTAGGTTGCGTTTACTTTAAGCCAGATTTCAGTTTATTTCTCTTGCGGTCTATAAATTATATATGCCACATGCTTACGATTAAAAGGGATTTGCTATTGCAACTCGAATATGACAACCCTGAGTATGATGGCGCACAGGATCATCATCTAGTTCTTCAAGCATGTGAGAAGACTAAGAACGTCGAGCATATTGATAAGGTTCTTTATCATTGGCGACTTAGTGATAATAGCACTTCTGCTGCCTTGGGGGCAAAATCGTATGTTAATCAAGCTCGAGAGCGCGCGCAAAGAAGTTATTTTAAAAACGTTGGAATAGATGTTGGACTTAGTGAAAATCCTTTGGTTGCGGGAGCCACCAGGATTGATTATAAATTGAACGGCTCAACTCAAAAAGTCAGCATAATTATCCCAACTAAAGATCACATTGATTTGCTTAAGACTTGTATTGATTCAATTTATGAGAAGACAACTTATTCAAATTTCGAGGTAATTGTTGTTGAGAATAATAGTGAAGAGGATTCCACGTTTGAATATTACAATTCTTTAGAAGAAAAAGAAAACTTAAAAGTTGTTTATTATGAGGGGGACTTTAATTTTTCAAAGATCGTTAATTTTGGCAGAAAGTATGCGTCAGGTGACTACTTATTGTTGCTAAATAACGACACTGAGGTGATAACAAACACTTGGATTGAGAATATGCTAGGGATTTGTTTGCAGCCCGAGGTGGGAATAGTAGGATGCAAATTGCTCTACCCTGATGACACTATTCAACATGCGGGCGTTTTCCTCGCGGACAATCCTCACCACTATTTTGCAAATTTACCAAATGGTTCTAATTGTTATATGGGACTTGCTTACTTAACTAGGGAAGTTTCAGCAGTCACTGCTGCATGTCTTATGGTGTCGGCAACAACGTATGATGCAGTAGGCGGCTTTAATGAGAAATATACTGTTGCCTTTAACGATGTTGATTTTTGCAACAGAGTTAGGCAATCCAATAAGCTATGCATTTATGATTCAAACACAGAACTATATCATTATGAATCGATTTCTAGAGGTAGCGATGCAGGAAATACAAGGGATGCGAGGGTTAACTCCGAAATTGGAATGATTTTGACTGATTGGCCTGAGCTTTTTGGTGGAAATGATCCTTATAGCAACAAGTATGTGAAGCAAGCTTGGGAAGGAGCATACTTTTCTTTCTAGAGAAAGTTAAGTGATTAGAATTATGGAAGTAATTTTCAAGGAGATAAGGGATTTAAACAAAGAGGACTTGCCTCAAGCGATTGAGGTTTTTAATGAAGTCATCGATGAAGGAGTTGCTTTTCCTTGGGAAGAAGATTTGACTCTTGAAAGTGGGCGAGATTTCTTCTTTTCGCAAGACGCGTGTCGCGTTGCCATTTCTGAAGGAGGGGAGGTTTTGGGTGTTGCGATTGTCCACCCAAATGCAATAGGGAGAAGTGGACATATCGCTAATGGGTCTTATGCAATTTCCTCAAAATGTAGAGGGCAACATATTGGAGACAAACTGGTTCGTGATTCCTTGGAGGTCGCAAAGAGATTAGGTTATCGAATCATGCAATTCAATGCAGTTGTTGCGTCTAACATCCATGCGCAACATCTCTATGAAAGAATCGGCTTTGAAAAAATTGGCGTCGTCAAAGGCGGTTTTCGCAACATCAATGGCGAATATGAAGACATGTTTGCGTATGCGTATTACATGTTATAACAAAGTTTGATAAGTTTTATTTGAGATAATGAAATGAATGCAAACTTTATCTGACATACTTGAGCAAGAGATAAGCGACATTTCCCCGGAGTTGTTGGAGTTTCTCCTTGTTGACAGAACCTCAAGCAATGCATCGATGCAACACAACATCATTTGGGCAAATGATAATTATGCTCATCTTGGCAAAGGTTATGCTCCAACAGATGAAATTCAGCCCCAAGCAATCACTGGACAAAATTCACGCTTGATTCAACCTCGTGCTTTGAAAAACAAAGAAGTGCAAAAAAAACGCACTAAAAAGCACGCAGAAGTTTTTACGCCTTCTTGGATTGTTAAGAAAATGATCGATGGCATGGACTCAGAAAACCCTGGATGGAATGAAGATTTAGACACTTTCGTTGACAGAACATGGCTTGAAATAACCTGCGGTGAAGCACCGTTTATTGCTAACAGATATGAAATGGAATCAGGGGAACTGATTGAACTTAAAGACCGCACGGGTTTCTTGGACAGAAAACTTCGCAGAATAAATGAGGATGTTGATGGCTTTGATGCGTGGTTTGACTACGTTTGCCGAGCATACAAAGCAAGTTATGGCTTTGAGTGGAGTGGTGACTCGATTGTTTTGGCACGTGAGAACTTGGTGATGACGTTTGTTGATTACTACCGCGAAAAATGGGACGCGGAGCCGAGTTTAGAAGAAGTTTTGCAAATTGCAGAAATTGTTAGCTACAATGTGTTTCAGATGGATGGGTTAAAACAAATTATTCCACTTTCTGAAAGTGAAGAAACCGTTTCAACAGAGATCGAACAGCCTGATTTGTTCGGGAATGTGGAGGTTATAAAAACTTCTAAAGTTAAAAAAATTCCAGGTAAAAGAGTTAAGGTTATGAATTGGAAAAAAGGCAAAATGGAGTATTTTGGGCAATGAGTGAGAACAAAGCGAAAATTGAAACGGTTGAGGTCACCTACCCTCAAATTTATGC
>CAVAIA010000048.1:0-3402 GCA_963588595.1 bacterium
CGGTGAGATGGAGCTAGGCGATGTGAAGAATCACAATATCGATGCGTTCGGTGACCATGGAACGTATTGTTGATGCGTTCACAAAGCGCGAGGATGAGGAATATTTCTCGCATCTCGCAAGTTATGAAGAGGTAAAAGAAAACGTCTTTAACCTCTCAGTTTCAACGTATGTTGAAAAAGCCGACCTTCGCGAGAAGATCGACATTGAAAAACTAAACGCTCAAATAAAAGAAATTGTTACAAAAGAACAAGAGCTCCGCGAAGCAATTGAAGCGGTGGTGGCAGAGATCGCATAAATATGTTAGAATGTTAGAAATTCTGAAATCTGTTTAAGTCTAAAAGGAGATTTGGTTATGGTTGCAACGTTAAAAGCAAAATCTCAGGTGACAATTCCTGCCAGCGTTATCAAGCAAGCGGGCTTGAAAACAGGTGATGCTTTCGATATTAAATATCAAAATGGCAACATCGTTCTCACGCCAATGGTTTATGTAACTCGCGATGAGGCTGAAGGTTTTGCGAATCCTCAAAATTTGACAGCATCTTATGATGAATCATTTGAAGAAGAAACTGATGAATATATTGAGCGAGTTGCTCAAGCTGTGCGAGAAAGTAAAGAACAGTTTGCTGAAGGTAAAAGTTATGTGGGAGCAAACAACCTGTTTGAAATGTTGAAACAGAAAAGGCCAGAAGTGTGGGCGTAACGATCGAATTTTCAAAAAAGTTTTTGGAGGATGCCAGCCAAATTTACACGATAAGGGTTGCAGGCGAGCTGAAGAAGGCAATTTCTCTGATTGAGGTTGTTCCAACAATAGGTTCGAAAATTGTAAGAGAATCATTGAAAGAAGAGTTTGGTGAAGGCATTTTTAAGTGGGCTGTTGGCCCTTTTGATTTGATTTACACCTTCGATGAAGATAATATGTCAGTTCAATTGCATGCACTCATCCCTCAAAGAATGGTGAGGTAGCTTTCATGTCCCATATCTCAGACTTAATCGAAGAGCTTTCTGTTCAAGTCTAAAATGCACCTGTATAATGAAATAACTTACGAAGGATGCTAACATGATTAATTTAAGTAAATTAGAAGAAGTTAAAGACTTAAGAGAAATTTGGCACGATGAAGCAAGGGACTTCACGCCATGGCTGGCTAAAGAAGAGAATATCACTCTGCTCGCAGACGCAATCGGGATAGACATAGAGGTTGAGGAGCGTGAATCTAGTGTTGGTAGTTTTAATGCGGATATTTTTGCATATGAGACCGGAACTGACAGAAAAATAATAATTGAAAATCAACTCGAAGATACTAATCATGATCATCTTGGAAAATTAATAACCTACGCATCAGGCAAATCTGCGGAGGTGATCGTTTGGATCGTCAAAAATGCCCGTGATGAACACAAATCGGCAATAGAGTGGCTCAATAGTCGTACTGATTCAAATATTGGGTTCTTTCTATGCGAAATTAAACTTTATAAAATTGGAAACTCTGCCCCAGCAGTAAAGTTCGAAGTTGTCGAAAAACCTAATGATTGGAATAAAGAAATAAAGAGAAGCGAGGGTGTAGTTAGCGAAACAGAACAAGAAAGATTTGATTACTGGATAGAATTTAAGGACTATGCGTTTCAAAATCAAAAATTCGCTTCAATGTTTAGACCCAAAAAGCCTAGTTACAGTCAAAGCATGACTTTCAGCATAGGCTCATCCGCTTGCAACATTGGCGTCGTTCAATTTCGTAAAAAACAAGAGTTAGGCGTGGAAATTTACATCTATGACGATCAGGAATTATTCAATTCTTTTCTTGACGAAAAAACATCAATAGAAAATGAAACAGAGTTATCCTTTGATTGGCAACCATTACCAAAGAAAAAAGCAAGTAGAGTGATAGTGACTAGAAAAGCAAATTTCGATAACAGAAAAAACTGGGAAGAGCAATTTGATTGGATAATTGACAAAATGACAAGGATGAAGCCAGTGTTTAACAAGTATCTTTAATTCCTGACATCAAAGAATGAGCTTAGGATTTTGGCATAATCTCAATTTTTAACCAATGTATCTGCTTTGCATCACTCCAGTTAAGATGGACGTGCTGTTTTCAGACTTCAAGAAACAAGGATTCGACAGCAGGCAAAAAATTGAACGTGTTTAATATGCATGCCGCTGTTAACGTCACGGATAGCTGCCAGCGTGGATACCCTCAGCGTGCATCGTGATAAAATTAACGTTATTGACATTTAACTGAATTTTCAAAGGATTGAGATGGCAAAAAAGAAAAACGCATCCGAAGAACAAACTTTGAATCTTGACCAAATATTGATGAATTGCAGAGACTATCTTCGTTCTGCAAAAAATTCTGGTAGTTTTTTTGAGAAACGCGACATGATGCTAACACTCGTGTTTTTGCGTTTCATTGGAGAGAAATATGAAAAGGGCATTGAAAACGTCATTAAAGACTTGGAAAAACAGGGTTATGACGTTAATAACCCAAACATCAAGGCAGCTTTCATTGACGACCCAACTTTCACAGATGGAACTTATGCCCTGCCACCCGAGGCTCAGTGGAAGACAATCATCAACACACCTGCAAACAGGCTAAATGTTGCACTTGACACTGCTCTTCGTGCTTTGAGCGAGCAAGATGAGGATTTCAAGGGTTGTTTTGTAGAAGGCATTTTCACTCAGCGAAATTTGGCGGCAAATGACATAAAGAAGGTTGTGGATGAAATTGGCAAAATTAAAATTGATGCCTTCGGTGAAGAAAAAGATTTGATTGGCCATGTTTATGAATATTTCCTGCGTGAGTTTGCTGTGAATGCAACGAAAGAAGAAGGTGAATTTTACACACCTGTTGACGTTGTTAAACTCATTGCTGAGTTTATTGAGCCATTTGACGGAACAATTTATGACCCGTGTTGTGGAAGTGGTGGCATGTTTGTTCAAAGTGCCAGACTCATTGAGTCGAGGCAAGGAGATGTTAATTGCATAAACATCTATGGACAGGAAAAAGAGCCTGCAACTTGGCGTCTTGCTAAAATGAATTTGGTGCTTCGCGGTTTGAGCCACAACTTAGCTGAGGAAGCCGATTCAACTTTCACAAATGATCTTCATCGTGGTCGCTATTTTGACTACATCATGGCAAACCCGCCTTTCAATTTGAAGCATTGGTATGTTGACTCACTTGGCACAGACGCTCGTTGGGTCGGTTGGGGCACCCCTCCTGCAAGCAATGGCAATTACGCTTGGATTTTGCACATGCTCTCTCACTTGAAGCCGATGAGTGGAGTTGCTGGGTTTTTGCTTGCAAATGGTGCTTTGAACGATTCTGACACACTTTCAATTCGCAAGAAATTGATCCAAGAAGACAAAGTTGAAGCAATTGTTGTTTTGCCTCGTGAACTTTTCATGACAA
>CAVAIA010000049.1:0-3320 GCA_963588595.1 bacterium
CGGTTGTGTAGAACAAATGATGCAACTCACCGATTTTTCCTTCTTTCTCCAAATCACGCATAACGTCGACAGGAAGAACACGGTCTGGGTCCTCATTTGCATAAACTGGGTCATAGCCACCATGAGCTGTTTCCCAACCCTCGCTTGTCAAATCAGTGACACCTGCGATGTCATATTCACCATAACGAGTTGCGTTTGAAGCCTCGATGTGATCTGGGTTGCCTTTAGGGCAAATTCCACCAGATGTGCAAAGAGCGATCTTTGCCTTTGTTATGTCTTTGACAGCAGGATTTGGTGGAACGCGGTCGAATGAAGGCATTGGGAACTCTGTTGTGAATGGCTTGCCGCCAAGTTTTTGCAAAAGCATGTCAACAGCACGTTTTGAACCACGCTCGTCCTCGAAGAAGTTAACACGGATCCCGTTTGGCATGTAGTGCTCTTTAGAAGAAACGCCAATTGGCTCTTTCTTTGCAAGCTTTAGAGCCAAAGGAGCCATAAATCCAACAGCCTCTTTCATGCCTGCAGCACTGTTCTTTGTTGGAACAATGTAGACCTTTGTCTTGAACATGTCAGCGCCAGGATTCTCCTCATACATACCAGTGACAACTGGGATTCCGAGCTCTTCCTTAACAGCGTCAGCAACTGTTCCGCAAGCAACACCATAACGTCCAGCATTAAATGCAGGGCCTGCGATAAAGACGTCTGGATTGATCTCTTTAACCTTGTTCAAAATTTGCTCTTTTGCTGCATCCATGTTCTCAGCAAAATATGAGTCGCCGCAAACTATAGTTGATACGATTTCGCATTCATCGCCAAAAGCACCTTTGAATGCCATTCCAGGTCCCATAACTTTGCCATCATGGAACTCAACTGGATAATCTGCCTTTTCCTCACCACCAAGACCAGCATAGAACTGATTGATGTAGTGAACTGCCTTTAAATTAGCCATGTTTGTCTCATCCCCCTCTCTTTATCTTGCGCTCAAATAGTTGTAGCCAACTTCGCTTGTTGCACCTGTGATAGCTTGCAACTCAACCTCGAGTGAGCCGTCAGCTTGAACTGTTTGGTCTGAACCGCCAGCAATCTTAGTTACATAGTCAAGCGTTCCGATGACTTTGTCCATCTTTGGCAAAATGACAATTTGGTTAGCATTTGAAGCTGTAACGCAAGCATCCGCCAAAGGATCAGAGTCAGCGAGGGATTGGCTTGTGCCGTCACGACCAGCATATTCATCAGTGATGATGACTGTCTTGATGCCCTCAGTCTCAATTTTCTTTGTGTTCATGATAAGGTCGGTGTCTGGGTTGCCGAAGCCTTCCTCAGTCAAAATGATGCCGTCCAAATCAAGGAAACGACAAAGTTTTGCAGTCCAATCACTTGAACGTTGCTTGTCTGCCAAGTAGACATTCTCGTTTGTTATAACATGGGCAACAAAATTAATTGTTTTGCCGTGCTCTTGATAAAGGTCATGAACAACTGGATTGTTAAGATGAACAATCGTTGGGTTTTTGTCGCAAGCAGAAACGCAATTTCCTGAAACAATTGCACCGTCCATTGACTCGGTTGGATAGAGAATGGTTGGAACGATTTGCTTTGCGTCAACGCCATAAACATATGTGTCATGAAGCAAACCTTGAGATTGCAACATTTGAACATAAGCAACACGCGGAAGATCTGGATACATCTTTGCGCCTTCCATAAGCGTTGGTGTCTCATAAACATGAGTTACATCAGGCGTCAAATCGCGAGCGAGCTCACCGATGTAGCAAGCAACTTTGAAACCAGCAAAGCGAACAGCTTGCTCATATTGATGCTGTTTAATGTCATCTTTTGGCTCAATAACCAAAACAAGATTGACTAACTTTGAGAATGGGGTGTAGTCAGCCCCTGGACCAGACATATCAATAATGCCTTCCTGGAATCCAACAATCTTTCCAGCTGTCATAACGCTCATGCCTTTTAATGCATAAGTCTTACCGCTTCCAACTGTTGGGGTAACTTTGCCAACGACGCCTGGGAAAATCTCGCCAGGTCCTTCGACCTTAACACGAGGCTCAACAACGTCCTTAACTGGGGTGATCCTTGTGGACTCACCTGGGTGTGCAACATCGAAGCTAACGTCTTTTAGATGCTCATCTTCCAAGACAAGATCCTTAAGAGCTTGAGTGTCGACTGTCACGACGCCGTTTTCTATCTTAGACTCGTTGCCTAAGACGACGTCTTTAATGTGAATCTCTCCTAACTCTAACTTCACTGTTCTACCTCCTCTTTCTTAACGAACGGCACTCTCTATGCCGCTTGAAATTAACGTGTAATCGACGAGCTGAAAATCGTCGAGAACACTCGGACTCCAATCTTTGTGCATTGATGCGAATTTCTCACAAGCCTGCGTCGCCGCGTCTGCCAGCTCTGCTCCGCTATAGTCTGGTTTCCCCGTTTCTTTTGAAATTAAAACGGATTTATAGGGAGTCTCTCCTGGTTTAACACTGCCACTCAATGGATGCGTGAGAAGCTCGTGACCATTTATGCACATGTCACGCACTTCCATCATGATTTGCTTAATTGAATAATCGCCCAAAAAATTCACATCGTAGGATTTGCCGAATTCATCAAAAACCATTGGATTGTTAGTCACGATTTGAAATTTTTGTTGATACATCCTTTTAAGCCCCCTCATAACTTAATTGCGCAACTATTGCCTCACAGTGCTTAAGTTTTGAAATCGGCTCTTAGATGTTTGACATTGCAAGAGACGACTTCGCAAGCCCCTCCGCTTGCTACCTTAAGCCGTCTCAGTCGATTCGAGCCCCGAATCTTCAGAGTGTGGTACGCTTTGGTTTCCTTTTGCCTGAAAGTTTCAAGTTTAAATTACTCTAAACTCTTGCCTCTTCGGCGGCTCGATGCAGATTCGAACTCTCTCAACCAAGCGATTAACCCACCTGTTTTTGCATGAGATTATTCTAGCACAAAAGTTGACAAAAAGTGCCGAGAAATCAAGAAAAAATGAACTCTATGCTGGTGTTTGAACGCGTTTAAAAAAATAAATAACCCGCTCCCGCAAATGTTAACGCGATAACAATTGCACCATATATGTCCCTCGGATAGTGAGCTCCCATGGCTATCCTAATTCCTCCAAGCAATATCGCCAAACCGCAAACTACCATTCCAACAACGATGTTTAAGTTGATCCATGAAAGCCCGATCATCATCATCGAGAACGTGTGACGGCTTGGAAACGACTCTCCATCGCGCTTGTTATAAATTCCGCCCTCAAGCTTCGGTCTTGGCAAATTTATAACTTTGCGCAAAATTGAAACAAG
>CAVAIA010000050.1:0-3392 GCA_963588595.1 bacterium
ACCTCTGGTGTAGCGGTTGTTGACCAACAGCATGGCCGCATAGCTACGTACGGAACGGATAACCGCTGAAAGCATCTAAGCGGGAAGCCATGCTCAAGATGAGTTCCCTTTTTGGTAAGGATCCTTATAGACTATGAGGTTGATAGGGCGCAGCTGTAAGTGCAGTAATGTATTCAGGCGAGCGCTACTAATAATCCGAGCTTTTTATTATCTAGCATTTTTTAGCATCGAATCACGTTTGAGTTACAGATTGATCATCTTTTGACATATAATAGATTTTTAGCGCCTATGCAGATGTCAGGGTGCAAACCTTGAAAAGTGAATATCTTGAGATAGCGCAACCATAGAGAGAGGGATCACCTGACTCCATTCCGAACTCAGCCGTTAAGCCTCTCATCGCCGATTGTAGTACAGCGTCAGGCTGTGCGAGACTAGGACGTTGCGCTTTCTCAGGATATTTTCTTATTTTACTGAGAATAAGCCAGCCGATAAGGTTGGCTTTTTTGTTAATATAGCATTAATTGAAATAGTTATTAGGACAAGATAATGTTAAAAGATAAACTTATAGTCATAAAACTTGGAACTTCAACTTTGACTCATGATACAGGCAAGCTCAACTTAAGAAAAATGGAGAAGATTGTCAGAGCTGTCTCTGACATTCAAGGTGCGGGGAATAAAGTTATCATTGTAACATCAGCTGCAATCTCTGTTGGAACTGCAAAAATGGGGCTTGAAAACAGACCTGAAATTCTAAAGGAAAAAATGGCAATTTCAGCAGTTGGGCAATGCAAATTGATGCACACTTATGACACTATTTTTTCCGAATATAACAGAACTATTTCTCAAATTTTATTAACAAGCGAAAATGTTGAAAATGAGGAGTCGGCTAAGTGTCTTTCTGACACTTTTGAAGCCCTTCTTGATATGGATGTTATCCCAATAGTAAACGAGAATGATTCTGTGTCATCTACAGAAATTGAAAGTGGAAAACATAAGTTGTTGGGCGACAATGACACTCTATCGGCAATTGTTGCGGAGTTTTGCAATGCAGATCTACTAATAATTCTTAGTGATGTCGATGGACTCTACGATTCTGACCCAAGGAAAAATAGTAATGCAAAATTGATAAATGAGGTAAATGAAATAACTTCTGATTTAATTGAAGTTGCTGGTGGAGCTGGGACTATGCATGGAACTGGCGGGATGATAACAAAGCTAGAAGCAGGCAAAATTGCTTTAAGTTCAGGATTTAATATGGTTATAACGAATAGTGATAATATTGAAAACCTCTATCGAATCGCTGATGGAGAAAAAATTGGGACTTGGTTTATATCTAATAAAAAATAAGATAGGTAGAGCAGAAAAATGGGTGAAGTAAAAAAAATATGCAAAGAAGCGAAGGCGGCGTCTAAAATTTTGAGCAAAGCGTCTTCCTCTCAAAAAGACGAGGCGTTAAGCGCAATAGCTGAGCTATTAATAACTCATCAAGACGAATGGATGAGCGCTAATGAAAAAGATGTGAGTCTAGCAAAAAAAGAAGGAATGAGTGAGTCTTTAATAGACAGACTCGCTTTAGATAACAAGCGTATTAAAGACATTTCTGAAGCGGTTAAACAACTTACTTATTTAGATGACCCTGTCTCTAAAAGTGATAAGAGCTACGCCATGCCAAATGGTCTGGACATAACGAGGAGAAGGGTGCCTTTGGGGGTTGTTGCTGCTATTTTTGAAGCTAGACCAAACGTCGCTGTTGATATAGCTTCTCTTTGCATTAAGTCAGGGAATTCTTGCATTCTTCGTGGAGGACACGAAGTTATCAACTCAAATAGAGCGGTAACAAAAATAATTCAACAAGGTTTGACAATAGCTTCTCTTCCTGAAGGGTGCGTGAGCTTAATTAACGATACAAGCAGGAATGCCGCCACGAAGCTTATGCACATGGATAAATATGTCGATGTTTTAATTCCTCGCGGTGGAAAAAATCTAATTAGAAGTGTTGTTAAGAACTCGACTGTGCCCACGATTAGGACAGGTGAAGGAGTTTGCCACATATATGTAGACGAATTTGCTGATTCTTGCATGTCAGCAAACATAATATTTAATGCAAAATGTTCCAGACCTTCAGTTTGCAATGCGGTTGAATGTGTTTTATTGCACAAGGGCGCTCTTAATGGCTTTTGTGAGGTTTGTGTTCCTAAATTGGTTGCTGAAAATGTTGAGTTTAGGTGCGATTTAGAATCTTTAGATGATATAAGTGAAGCGTGCGGTCAAAATTATGTTTCTAAAGGTCTTGTTGTCAAGGCGACAAAAGAAGATTGGGATGCTGAATATGATGATTATGTTTTAGCGATCAAGGTTGTTGATAGCTATGAGGAGGCTGTTAAGTTTATAAATAAACACACCTCAGGTCATAGCGAAGCTATTATGACGCAAAATTACGAGCATGCTGAGAGTTTCTTAAATGACATTGATGCCGCAGCTGTGTACGTGAATGCATCAACTAGATTTACGGATGGTGGGGAATTTGGAATGGGAGCAGAGGTTGGAATTTCAACTCAAAAGCTCCATGTTAGAGGACCATTTGGTCTTGAGGGTTTAACCACTTGTAAATATGTAATTAGAGGCAAAGGCCAGGTGAGAGAATAAATGTTCAAAGTTGGCTTTATAGGTGTTGGGAATATGGGAGGCGCCCTTGCAAGCTCTGTTGCCAAAATTGATGATGTGTCCTCTGTTTTTCTCGCAAATAGATCAAGTGAAAAAGCAAAGGTTCTAAAAGAAAAAATTGGAGAAAAAGCAAGAATTTCAACAAACATAGAGGCTGCGCAAGAATGTGATTTTATTTTTTTAGGCGTGAAGCCTAACGCTATAAGCAATGTTTTATCTGAAATCTCTGAGGTTCTGTCAAATAGACATAAAAATGGAGAGACTTTTGTTTTGGTTTCTATGGCTGCAGGGATTACGTTAGACAAACTCAATCGATTTGCAGGTGAAATTCCAACAATTAGAATAATGCCTAACACTCCTGTTTCTATTGGTGAGGGTGTGACACTTATGTGCAATAGGGGGGTCGAAGAAAGATTCCTAGATGATTTTAAGACAATTATGCAAAAAACAGGAAATGCCTTTGAGTTAGAAGAAGAATTGATGGACGCAGGAACTGCTCTTAGTGGATGCGGACCTGCATTTGTGTATATGTTTGCGGATGCCATTGCAAGCGGCGGCGAAAAATTAGGAATAGATGAACAAACCTCAAAAGAATTGGCACTTTCAACCATAATAGGCTCCTCTAAACTTGCGTATTTACATTTTGACGAAACGTTAGAGAGCTTAAAAAGTGCTGTGTGTAGCCCTGGTGGCGCCACGCTTAAAGGTGTTGAAGTTCTGGACCAGGC
>CAVAIA010000051.1:0-17135 GCA_963588595.1 bacterium
AAGTCTGGCACCAATTTTCCTATTTGAAAAAACAGGTCTGGCACCAATTTCCCACTTGCAAAAAAGTATGTCAGGCACTGATTTCCCACGCGAATTTCCTACGAGAAACGAACCTTAGCAAAAGTAACGCTGCGCAATAAATTGGCACTCGTGAGTGAATTCCTCGAGCTTGCTATTTCAAACTTTGTAGTTTGGCAAAAAGAGCAAAAGTTCCCAGGTAAATCAAAGTCTGGCACCAATTTTCCTCCTCAGTTTTCCCAGGTAAATGGAAGTCTGGCACCAATTTCCCCAATTCACCAGAAACCCGTGCAGAAGTAACGCTGCGCGGACAATGGGCTCATGCAAGGATTGTTAACGAGCTTGCTTATTTACATTTGAAATGTGAAAAAATGAAGAAAGTTCCCAGGTAAATCAAAGTCTGGCACCAATTTACTACAAAAAAAATTTGCTGCCGCTGTCGCCCCGTCTACCTCGTATGTGCCGGCTTATCACCGACGTAGAAGGAAAGGAAGTGCTTTCGAGCTCCGTTTCTTGGTGAACGGCTGTCCTTCCCGTTAGCGAGCGAACGCCTTTCACTTTCATTCGAGGGTGAGAGCCCTTCCTCTTCCCCCCTCCCGTTCGCAACGCAAAGCAACGTCTCCTTTGCGACGTCGATCGCGGCGTTTGGTTTCCTGAGGTAGCTCGCTGCTTGCCTAAGTCCACTGAATGCATGAGGATTTTTGTTTGCAAGGCGAAGAGCGCCATAAAGCTCGCGCACTGTTGTAACATGGATCGCCGCTCCCGCGCCGGTCAACATTTTGACGTTGGCCTTCTCCTGCCCATAGGCGCGGCAAGTCAAAATCATCGAAGCTTCGGCGTCCAAACATTCCGTAACAGTCATCCCTCCCGCCTTGCAAATGACCAGGTCAGACGCGCTCATCAACATCGCCATTTGCTCAACGTATCCAAAAACGGAAATGTTTTTAATGTCGTGATCTTTTATAAATTGCAACAACTCTGCCTTAAATTGCGAATCCTTGCCAACAACGATGCAAAAGTGCAAATTCTCAAACTCGTGCATAAAATAAGTTGCGTTTTTTATAACCTTTTTAATGTGAACATAGGGTTGCAAAAGTGAAGCCCCGCTTATAGCAAGAACTATTCGCTTATTTTTGGGAAGCCCGAACTCTTCAAGCGCCTTGTCTTTGTCGTAATTCTTAATAAATTCGGGGTTAACAGGCATTCCCGTTATCCTAATTTTTGTCTCAGGAATTTTGCGACACCTCAATGTTTCTGCCATTTCTTCGTTTGCAACGCAAAAAAGGTCTGTGTAGGCGTGAGGCCAAAGCCCTTCGACTTCATAATCTGTTGGAACGCAAATGATAGGGAAGTGTTCCCTTGTTATCAATTTAGCGCCGACTGCCGCGTTTGCCGCAGTTATGTGAGTGCAAACGATTGCCGCAGGTTTCGTTTCTCTGACGAGCTGAGTAAAGGCTGGGAACATAACGCGCGACCAACAACTTCCTCCTCCCCAAAGCAAGCGTCCCGTCAACGTGTATCTCCAAGTCAAGTCGTAAATTGGGCGAGTTGCGCCCGTAAAAGAAGACGCCCAGCCATTTCCATCGATTTCAACGCGTCCATAATCCAAAATGTCTATGACTTTTAAGTCAAATTTGCTTGAAATTGAAGCTTCCGCTTGCAAAATTTCAAGAGCTTGACAAATTGCGTTGGCCGCTGATTTATGACCGCTTCCAACGGATGCATGAACTATTAATATAGATTGCTTAGCCATGCCATAATTATAATGCTAAAAGTTGCTTTGATTATCTATAATAGATGTATAGGGATTTGAATTATTTTTAAGTTATTTGATATAGAGGAAATCAAAGGCATAAGGAAAATGACTGCAAGGCTTGTTAAAATGCAAAATGACGCGCCAGTTCTCGATAATCTCGAGGAGATTAAAGAGGGAGCGGGCGTTGCAATTTTAATTCCTTGTTATAACGAGGCGTTAACGATCGGCAAGGTCGTTGATGATTTTAAGGCGACGATGCCCAAGGCTTCCATCTACGTTTACGACAACAACTCAAGCGATAACACAGGAGAGATCGCGCGCGAGCATGGCGCGATTGTAAAAGTTGAGACGAGGCAAGGCAAAGGCAACGTCGTTCGTCAAATGTTTCGAGACATCGAAGCTGACTTTTATGTCATGGTTGATGGCGATGACACTTACCCCGCCGAATCCGCCTTCGACTTAGTTAAACCTCTAGCACTTGGAAAAGCCGATATGACTGTTGGCGATCGCCTCTCAAATGGGACATATGGCAAGGAAAACGACCGCGCGTTTCATGGCTTTGGCAACAACTTAGTTCGTTTCTTGATAAAAGTTATCTACGGATTTTCATTTGACGACGTTATGACAGGATACCGAGCGATGACGCGAACATTTGTCAAAACTATGCCCGTTATGAGCGAAGGGTTTCAAATTGAAACGGAGCTTTCCATCCACGCGGTTGACAAAAGGTGCAGGATCGTTGACGTTCCGATCACCTATCGCGACCGTCCAGAGGGAAGTGAGTCAAAGTTGAGCACTTTCCAAGATGGTGCAAAGGTCATCCTTGCGATAACTTCGCTTTTCAAAGAAAATAAACCGCTTGCGTTCTTTGGCTGGATAAGCCTAATTTTGCTCGTGATCGGTCTCATTTTGGGAATCCCCGTCATTGCGGAATTTGGGCGCACTGGTCTCGTTCAACGTTTTCCAACAGCGATGCTTTCAATGGGGATCGTCATTTGTTCCATTCTTTCATTTTCTTCAGGCTTAATTCTTGACAACGTTGCCAAGAACCACCGCAGGATTTGGGAGTTGGAAGTCTTGCGCGTTGAAGCCGAAAAATAAATTAATAAAACACAATAATATTTCTTAAAAAATCTTTGGGGGGGGTAATCTTGTGTTATAATTCATTTTATATAAATATATGCTGGTTGAATTAGATAAAAAAAGCAATTATTCGGCAAGGAGATTAAGCAAATGGGAGTAGAAAAAAACTTTATTAAAAAGAAAGATCAAAGTTCTTCTTGTTGTGTTTTAAATGACAAAGTTTGTGGAAGGAGATGGCTTATGAAAGCCTTCAAAAGTTTCGTTTGTGTTTTATTAACAATTTCGCTAAGTTTCTCAGTTTCTGCCGAGGGCATCGCCTTCGCGGCTGAAAACGTTGCGTTGCCGAGCGCGGGTCAGACAAACACTGAGAGCGCTTCTAGTGAAAACACATCGGTTTCAGAGACTTCAGAAACGTTGCAAACAAGAGCAGCCGCATCCCTAAAGGATACCAGGTTAGAATCCCTCGGCTTGCAGGGAACTATGTTTGCAATTTCCACAACTCTAAGCTCTTCAGATAACACTATCGTTGTGAAAGACCCTTATGAGAACATAAGCGCAGCCTATGGAACGCATGCTTTTTGGGAGGCAAAAAATCCAGGGCATACTCATCTAGAATCAATCGCAAACAGAACGTTAACATCTGGAACATATTACATTAATAAGAACTTCTCTCTGGATGCATCTTCAAGCACTGATAGCACTTTCGGTTTAAAGATTGAAGGTAATGTAACTTTGATCTTTGAAGATGGGGCTCAATTGAGCGCAATTGGAAAAAATGGAGAATCTTATTCTTACATGAATGAGAAATTTGGAGAGACCACAGGATCTACTGGAGGTGGAGCAGGGATATATGTTGGATCAGGTTCAACACTAACCCTTGAAGGTGTTGGTTCAATTTATGCTAAGGGAGGATCAGGAAGCGAAGCAAAAAATGCACTTCGCGGACATTTTTGGTATTTGCCTAAGGACAATGCGTTCGGCGTCACCACTCATAGCATTGATGACGAAGCTATGGGTGGATATGGTGGTGGCGGCGCGGGTGGCGGCGGCGGCGCTGGTGCTGGCATAGGAACAAGTGGCACTGATGGTGCTGACGGCGGAGCTAGAACTCTTTATGTGGATGCCGATACAATGATAGATGTTTTCGGAGACAATGTTATTTACGGTCGGCATTGGATCTATGGGGGATTTAGCGGAAATAACGGTTCTAATTCAACTTCTTCCGATAGTGCTGGAAGGGTGATTCAAAGAGGAAATGTTTCTGTCACTTCAATAAGCGGAACTCAACCTCAAAATGCAGCAAAAGAAGGAGCAAATGCAGGAGGATCTGTTGATAAAACCCGCGTGTCTATGCTTTATTATGACAGTAAATATCCTCAAGGATCAACAAACAACAGAAACCAAAACAATGACCATTGGGTTTGGGATGGAGCTGGCGGCGGGGCTGGCGGATCCGGAGGACAAGCTGCGGCAATAGGTTCAGGAGGAGTTGGAGGAGCCGGAGGAGGCGGTGGAGCCTCTGGTGGTAAAGTTTGGGTAGACCCTAATTATTGGACTGGACATAGCTACGCTTTGTATGGTGCAGGAGGCGGCGGCGGTGGAGCTGGACGCTTTGGAGGAAAAGGCGGAGATGGCAGCGAATATAAAGGAATGACAAATAATTGTGATGGGTATGACGGAGGATCAGCGACAAATACTGCTGGAGGAGCTGGAAATAAGATGCCGTTTGTCAAACATTATGATTATTACTCGGCTCAAGGCGGAAGTGGAGGCTCTTCGACAACTGCTGGAACGGCCTCAAACAAATCTGTGTTTACTGTGAAGCCGTCTCTTACTTCTGAAGCTAATAGTTCTTCTTTTGTAGTAGACGGAAATGAGACAGGGACATTGATTCTCTATCCAATCGATGAATGCAAGATCGAACTCAAAGACTCAGATTCTGCAACCTTAAAGACGGTAGAATATACTGAAAATGGAGAGACAAAGAAACAAATAGCTTACAAAGCAACTGGCAAAGCTGTTAAGCCTCGTGTTGTTATAACTCATGTCCCAACGGGAACAGTTGTTCCAACTTATGCTTATACCGTTGAATATTCATCTAACACGAACCCAGGTGTTAACACAGCAAAGATAACAATAAAATCTTCGGATGGTTCCGAAGGTGCAACAATTTCGGATAGCACTCAAACAAGTTATTCGGAAGGCACAGCTCAATTTGACACTAACTTCAGTATATTAAGAGATGTTGATGATTTTACCTTTGAATATTCTGACTATCTAACAACGTCTCGCCCGGGATTAGTTTCATCGACTAACGAAAAACCTGCATATGCCTACACAGGCAAGGCTATTGTTCCAACTGCTATATTTAGGCACAATGACAACGCAAATTATGTTGTTAATGAAACTAGTGGATCAACGAGCGCTTTCGTCAGAATTCAAGCTAACAATGTCAATGTTTGCGGTGAAAAAGCGCTAGACACTTTGACTGTTAGAGACGATGGTCTTTGGTTTAAGGATAGTGTCGGTAAGCAACGTCAAAAGAAGTTTTCTATCATAACAACCGCAACGATAACATCCCCTAGCGAGACTTATAGCGACCTTGTTAAGGGCAATGAATATGAAAAACAACTGGCATGCACATGCGACAATCAAGATCCTTATGCACAAGTTGCATGGAGAGTTACTGCGGGCATGTTGCCGCAAGGTCTAACTCTTGATGTTAACACAGGCAAAATTCATGGAACACTTGAATCAGCTGACTCAACGCAAGCTACTATAACCGTGGCAACTATGGCTGGAGATTCGGCGAAAATAACTCTAAAATGGACCCGCGTCGACATTTCAGGTCTTGTTCAAACCTCAACAGCAACTCCATCTCCTTCTTCTAACGTGAGTGTCGTTTTAACTGATGCTTCATCAGGAGAGGTGATTCAAGAAACAAAGACTAATGAAAGTGGCAACTATGCATTCAACAACGTCCCCGGAAGACCGAGGAAAGTTAAAATTGCTTTTAGCACTGACTTCGACAGCAGCGGTCGTCCACAAAAAGTAACGAAAGTTGACGGACAAAGTCAATCATATAAAATATTTGACCTTGATTCTGGAGGCACATCTTATGAGATTAATGCGACTGTGACGAAGGCGTCAAAGGTTACTTTCAAAGTTAAAGATCATGCGAGTTATGTTAACAATGCAACAACATATTCTATTTATGGTTATTCTGGCGACACACTAACCCCTGCGACTCCTTTAAAAATAGATAAAGGATGGAAAATTGTTCGTTGGGAGGACGCTGATAAGAACGTTCCGCCAAGCAAATTCGATGACAAGGATCGTGAATATACTGCTGTCTTTGAAGAAGGACAATATACCCTTCACTACGATGCTCAAGGGGGAGCTAAGAAAGACGGAACAAGTTATTCTGATTGGACCGGCTCTTTCTATGGAGGAGTTTCATCCGATAAAACAAAATGCATTCTTCCTTATCAAAGCCCGGTTTTGGACGGATACAAATTCAAAGGCTGGCATGTTGTCGGAAATGAATCAAAGACTCTCGAATCCGACACAACCTACGGTGATTTAGTCTACGATGATGACACAATCAACGAGACGACCGTTGTTGCTAAGTGGGAATTGAGAAATGACATTAAGGTAACTCTTAAAGCAAATGGAACTCAGACTTCTCCAGCTAAGATAGATGGCAAAGATGAAAAACAATACACTAATAAATCAACATATGATGTCATAGACTACACAACTCCAACTAGAGCCGGCTACACTTTCAAAGGTTGGTCTGTGAAGAAAACAGCAAGCGAGGCTGTCGGCGATTATGCGCCTGAAATGACGCTTGTCGTTCCTGCTCTTGATGAAGATGTGACGCAACTTACTTATTATGCAATTTGGGAAGCAAACGACATTGCAGTTGAATTTAACACGATGGAAGGTCAAACAACCTCCACTGAGTTAGAGTTCAACAAGAAACCAGGAGAGACCTACACAACTCCAGAAGACCCAACTCGCGAAGGATATAAATTTGTTGGTTGGTTCACATCTCCTAACAAGAATTTAGATAAATATAAAGCAAGCAATCTTGGTGTCACTCCTGATGAGGACGTGACATATTACGCTCAATGGGAGGCAATCGAGACCAAAGTAACTCTAGTTGCAAACGATGCAACGCCAGCAAAACAAGAAGACAAGGGTAAGTTTGGGGAGTCAGTTGAATATACGATTCCTGAAAAAGAGGGCTACACCTTTGTTGGTTGGAAAGTTGAAGGTGAAGACGACGACACGGCGAAATATTTCGTCGAGCATTCAACAGAGGATGCAACTTACGTTGCGGTCTTTGTAAAAGGAACGGTTCGCGTTGTCTTTAACCCTAATGGAGGATCGTTTACAGAAGAAAATGAAACGGGAATAAGAAGAGGAGCAGAAGGAGACACGTTCACTCCTCCTCTAAACCCGACGAGAAGCGGATATAAGTTTGCAGGCTGGAAGCTAAACCTTGATGGAACTCAAAGTGTGACGAACAGCAACAAGATTCCTGCCAAGAGCGTGACTTATTACGCTTATTGGGAGAAAAGGGATGACATTGAGGTAACCTTATTAGCTCCAGGGGCAAGCGAGCTTGCAACTCAAACGAAGACCGGAACTTTTGAAGAACTCGTTGATTATGGAATTCCTAAGAAGGAAGGCAGCGCTTTTATTGGATGGAAATTGCAAGGAGCAGCTGACAGCACTGCAATTTGTGCTCTAACTTATCCAGCTGAAAACGCAACTTATGAAGCAGTTTGGCAAGAAGGCGCAGTCTCTGTTATCTTCAACGCCGCAGGAGGTTCATGGAGCGATCAAGATGAAGACGGTTTGAGAGTTGGAACAACGGGCGTTTCATATGACGAGCCAGCAAACCCGACGAGAGACGGTTATGAATTTAAGGGATGGTTCACTCTTCCTAATGGAGCAGGAACTCAAGTAACTGACTTTGCTTTCGGAGATGATGAAACAACAATTCTCTATGCGAAATGGGAAGCAAAAGATGTGACTGTCACCCTTGATGCTGGAGACGGTGCAACTCCTCAAACGCAAAGCAAAGTTGGCAAAGTTGGTCAAGAAGTGACTGATTGGACAACGCCAACAAAAACAGGATATGTATTCATGGGCTGGAAGACAACGCAAAGCGATGCTTCTGCAACGTTCTTTCCAACATTCCCAACTGAGGATTCAACCTACGTTGCGTATTGGAAAGAAACGAACATCTCTGTTAAGTTAATTGCAAATGGTGGAACTTTTGCTGGAGATGAAGAGACTCTCGAGTTTAAGGGCTACACCGGTGCATCCTACGCTGACAAGATTCAAACTCCAACCAGAGCGGGTTATGAATTCAACGGTTGGTGGACGTTGCCAGTTGGAGGAACAAAAGTTGACGAAACATCAGGGCTTGGAACTTTCCCAGCAAAATCGAAGACAATTTATGCACAATGGAATCCAAAGACGATAACTGTAACGCTAAAAGCAGAATCTGCGACTCCTTCTCAGCAAATAAAGACAGGGGAATATGGAGCTCAAATTTATGATTATGAGACTCCTGTTATGGCTGACCACACATTCGTCGGTTGGAAACTTGAAGGCGCAGAAGATTCAACAGCAAAGATGATTGTGACTTATCCGGAGGAGGATTTAACATTTGAGGCTGTTTGGCAAACTGGCGTTAATGCAGTCTTCTTCAATCCTTATGGAGGAACTTTCACAACTTATGGTGAGGATGGCTTTAGGATTGGTGCATATGGTGCAACATATAAACTCCCAGAGAATCCTGTTCGCGATGGGTATAAGTTCGCAGGATGGTATGACGCACCAACTGGTGGGAACAAGATAACATTCGATGCAACCCCAACCTTCTCTTCAACTGCTGCGGATGTTGTTTATTATGCGCATTGGATGACAACCAAGTCTACCGTTGTTTTGATGCAAAATGATGGAACAGATAAGGTTTTCGAGGAGTGGACTGATTATTGTGGTGAAGCTGTTCCTTACTCAATTCCAACGCGTGAGGGTTATTCGTTTGTTGGATGGAGCGAGGACGCGGAGGCAGATGCAGGAACGTTTGCACTAACTTATCCTGAGAGCTCAGAGCAAAGCGAGAATAAGGTTTATTATGCTATTTGGAGCTCGGAAGAAAACACTGTTATATTTGACACTCAAGGTGGATCTTGGGGAACTTCAGAGAATGGAATAAGAACTGGAAAAACAGGAGAGTCGTTCACGATTCCTTCCAATCCAACTCTAGACGGTTATGAGTTTGAAGGTTGGTATGACAGCCCAAGCGGCGGAAATCAAGTTTCAATTTCTGTCATTCCTGAGAAACAAACGGAGCTTTATGCTCATTGGAAGATTAAAGAGTATGAAACCACTTTAAATGCAAACGGCGGAACGATTGCAGGTGAGGATTCTAAGACCTACACAGGAGAGTTCGACACAAACATCGATTATGAAATTCCAACTCGATTGGGATATGTGTTTGCAGGCTGGAGCGCTTCGCAAACAGGAGGAGAAAACCTTGGCAAATCAATAAAGATTGCAAAGGGAGAAAAGACTTATTATGCTGTTTGGGAGGCGATGAGCGTTAAGTTTGTCTTCGATGCCAATGGAGGTAAAATTTCAGATGGTGACTCTGCAACTCAAAAGACAACAAAGACGATCAATGGAAAAGCTGGCAACACTATAACTTTCAGCGCGCCAACTCCAACGCGTGAAGGATACACTTTCGAAGGCTGGTTTGACAAGCCTGAAGGCGGAAGTGAAGTGACCATCCCTTCGACCTACCCGACAAACGATACTAAGCTATATGCCCATTGGAAGGGTGCTAGCATCAAGCTTTATCTAGACTTAAATGGCGGAAACATAGATGGAGACACGAGCAAAGTGTCTTTGCAAGGGCTTCTTGGAGACGAAGTGACCTACACAACTCCAACAAAGACTGGATATGTGTTTAAAGGGTTTAAGTTTGCGCAAGACGATGCTGACACAACAGCTAAGGTTAACTTCACCTATCCAGCGACAACAGAGTCAACCTATTATGCTGTTTGGGCGGACGCCGAAGACACAACTGTAAACTTCAACACAATCAATGGAACTTATAGTGGTACTCAACCGACGACTTCTTTCTCAGGAAAAGCAGGAACTAAATTCACAACCCCTGCGGCTCCAACGAAGACCGGCTATGATTTCCAAGGATGGGCGCTAGACCCATATGCAACTAAAGCGGACGTTGCTGCATCAACTGAGATGACCTATCCAGAAACTTCAACCACCTACTATGCGCTTTGGACGAAGACAAAAGCTAA
The DNA here is from genome assembly GCA_963588595.1 of bacterium. GTDB lineage: Bacteria > Actinomycetota > Coriobacteriia > Coriobacteriales > Eggerthellaceae > Phoenicibacter. The sequence goes on from CAVAIA010000051.1 coordinate 10,204, forward strand.
AGTGACGCTCAATGCAAATGGAGGGAAGTTTGCAGATGGGAATGCAACGAAGGCTTGCAATGGTGAGGTAGGTGACACTATTGAATATGAGGTTCCAACAAGGGACAATTTTGCATTTGCTGGATGGTTAACTGAAGACAATGCGCTAGTTTATAACATTGTTTTGAGTGATGACAATAATGGCAAACAATATAAAGCGGTTTGGAAAGTTTCTATAACAAACGTCGTTTTCCTCGTTACAGGAGTATCAGTTTATGACGCAACGCAATATATGTCAGCTGTAACGGATGGAAAGTTTAAAGTTCCAACATCAACCCCAACGAGAACTGGCTACACCTTCGATGGTTGGTATGACGGACCTGGCGACGATGCAAAGAAATTGACCACTGCAGCGGGAAAATCTGTCACTGTGGCAACAGAAACCAAGACTGTTTATTACTCTCATTGGAAGGCTAATAAAACGAAACTTTCTTTGGATGGAAACTACACAGGAGCATCTTCAACAGTGGTGTCTGGAATTGAGGGAGACACTGTTTCTTACACAACTCCAACAAGATCTGGCTACACATTCGAAGGATGGTCGACGAACAAGAACGCTATTTTTGGCGACTTGAAATTGATTTACCCAGCTCCTTCCTCAGACGGAAGTGCTATCAAATATTACGCAACTTGGTCAAAGCAAAAGCACTACTTTAACTTTGAGACTGAGGGTGGAGTTATCAACCTAGAAGAGGGGTCTGGCAAATCTAATTTGACTCAAATTTATGGTGATGCGGGAGATTCTGTAACAGTGCCTGCCGATCCTGTTAGAGACAATTATCAATTTAAAGGATGGTATAGCCAAAGGGACGGAAAGGGAACTAAGCTTGCTAGCAACCCAACGATTCCTCTTGATAGCGACGTTACCTACTACGCATATTGGGTGAAAGTAAAGGGTGAGGTCACGTTAAAAGCGAATGGTGGATCCTATGCTTCAGCGGCGAACGCTAACGATGCAACAACTTCAAAGAAATACACCGTTGAGTATGGAGATGACGTTCAATATGAGGTTCCAACAAAAGATGGATATGCCTTTGTTGGATGGTTAAAAGATGGACTATCTGAAGAAGACTATGACCTTGTTTATGATCTCAAAATGGACTCAGATGTTGACGGTGCAAGCTATACAGCAACTTGGTCTGCTGACGTTGCAACTGTTGCATTTATAGCATCTGAGGCTGACAACGCTAGTGAATGCGACGTTGTTAGGCAAGGGCGTTTTGCAGCATTCTTCAAAGTTCCAACGGAGCCAAAGAAAGCGGGTTACACTTTTGAGGGTTGGTACACTCAAGCAGTTGGCGGAGATAAGCTAGACAAAAAAGCTGGCGACGACATGAAGTTTGACGTGTTGCAGCCAAATGTCTATTATGCTCACTTCACAAGCAACTCAATTAAAGTGACGCTTGACGGCAATGGTGGAAATTTTGCAACAGGAGTAACTTCAACGTGCACTTTATCAAGCGACACTATTGATTTAACTGCTAATCCCACGTCCATTGATGTGACAGGAAAAACGGACGAACAGGTCAGCTATGTTGCTCCGGCGAGAGCAGGATATACGTTCTTAGGTTGGAATAAATCTGGCAATGCAACGGATGAAGTTGATCCCCCAATTGCAACTCTGACCTACCCAACAGCGAATGCGACTTATAAAGCTTGCTGGGAAGCTAACGTTGCGGACGTCACATTCATAGCTTGGGGAGGAGACGTTGTTAATGACGGAACTTCTGAAGCAACTGAATCAAAGACCTACACTGGCAGAACAGATCAAAATGTTCAATTTAGTAACGTTACAGCAACAAGAACAGGATATACTTTCGATGGATGGTATGCACTTCCTTCATACACCGATGTAACGTCCTTTGAGACAACCTTTGAGCCAGGATCGAAGACCTATTATGCTAAGTTCACTCCAACAAACATCTCACTTAACCTTGAGGCTAACGGAGGAAAATTCTTAGCATCTAGCACTTCAAGCATAAGTGGTAAATATGATCAAGAATGCATCTTCACGCTTCCAACAAGAGAAGGCTACACCCTTGCTGGTTGGTCGAACAAAGCTAATGCGACCGCTGAAGAAGCGCTGCCAGATCTTATCTTTGGACATGATATAGCTGTTAATGGTGCAACCTTATATGCAATTTGGGTTCCTGGTGCCATCTCTGTTGAGTATGATGCTCAAGGAGGACAATTCGATGATGGTCAGGACAAGATAGCCGTTTCAGGTTTGGCAGAGGAGACTTATCAAATCCCAAGCAACCCAACAAGAAAGGGTTATGAATTTAAGGGATGGTGGAGCTTGCCAAATGGCGGCGGTGAAGACATGTCAAGCGCTAATGTTTTCCCATCAACAACCTCATGCACTTATTACGCGGCATGGGAGAAAAAGTCATTCACGCTCACTCTTGATGCTAACGGCGGCAAGTTTAGCGATTCAACGACGTCTAAGACAAAGACTGGGCTTTATGGCGACGATTTTGAATATACTGTTCCGACCAAAACAGGAAGGGCTTTTGCGGGCTGGAATGAAGACGGAACCGGAGACTCTGGAGATTTGAGACCTAAGTTCGACGAAGACACCGATGGTCAAACTTTGAAGGCTGTTTGGGTGATTGCCCAAACAGGGGTCGTGTTTATTGCAGTCGGAGCGGATGTTGACGACACATCTACTCAATTTTCAGGCAGAATTGGAGAAACTTTTAAGGTGCCAGACGATCCAGTTAAGAGCGGAAATAAATTCTTAGGTTGGTATGATGCTCCAACTGGAGGAAATCGCCTAGATTCTGCGGCTGGCACGAGACTTACTTTCACCGAAAGCACTCCAAAAGCTTATTATGCTCACTTTGCGGAAGTGCAAACAAATGTGACGCTTCATTCAAACAACGGAACTGACGAGAAACAAGAAGTTTCGGGCGTTGAAGGTCAATATGTAACCTACACAGCTCCTGAGAAGGATGGGTATAACTTCGTTGGTTGGTCAACTTCAAGCGAAACAGACAATGCTGAACTTGGACTCTATCCAACGTATCCTAAAGCAACAGAGGATGGATCTTCGATTGATTGGTATGCCGTTTGGAGCAAGAAGAACGTCAATTTGACCTTTGATGCTCAAGGTGGCATTTACTCCGATGACACTCAAGCTCTTGTTGTGAAAACAAGAGCTGATGATCCTTATGATCTTCCTGAAACTCCAACAAGAGTTGGACACACATTCCAAGGTTGGTTCACGGAGCCTGATGGTGAGGGAGAGATGTTGACCGACACTCCAACAGGACCTATGGACAACACAACCTATTACGCATATTGGACTGCAAACGACATCCATGTTATCTTTGATGCGAATGGAGGAGTCTTTAAGAACCCAACCAGTCTCTCGGCTGAGCTTTCATCAGGTAGCCGTATTTCGAGAGATGGTCTCTATCAACAATTATTGACTTTTGACTTCCCTCAAAGGGACGGCTACACGTTCGTTGGGTGGAATGAGAGCGGAGACATCAACGACGAAGCTGCCATCTCATTGTTGTTCCCTGGAGAATCAACGACCTACAAAGCTGTTTGGAAGGCGCATGACATAAGGATTTCCTACACTTCTGGAGAAGGCGGAATCAACGGGGATTCTTCAAGCCAAATGGCAGCTTACGATGGTCACACCGATGATCCTTTGAATTTCTCAATTCCAACAACTGAAGTTGAGGGTTATAACTTCCTCGGCTGGACAACATATGCTGGCTCTGATTATGTCGCAGAGACGCCAACTGCCTATCCAACAGAGGATGTTAACTACTATGCAATATTAAGAAAACAGCAAGTGACAGTGAACTTAAACGCTAATGGTGGAACTATAGATGGAGGAAATTCTAAATCCTATTCCGACCAATATGGTTTTGCTGTTGAATATGACACTCCAACAAGAGATGGATACTACTTCAAAGGTTGGGGAGCTTCTCAAAGCGGCGATAGCCCTGATGCAACCTTAATGCTAACTTATGGAAAAGAGAGCGCTACGAGTGGAGCAACCCTCTACGCTCAATGGGAAGAGATTGTGGACTTAAATCCAGAGTTGCAAAATGTTAAAAACCAAATCGACGAAGCGAATGCAAGAGTTGCAAAATATAAAGACGATATTGCTAATTCTGAGATAGAAAAGCAAAACTTGATCGATGCAATCAACAATTCGCTTGGGGGATTGTTCTTCGGAGCGATTCCAGGATGGGCGATCTTAGGACTTCTTTTGTTCTTGATATTGGCGATAATTTGCGGGTGCATGGCTTATAGAAATCGTCGCAACTACAAAAACGAAGAAGACAAGCTAGAAAAGTTCCAAAAGCAAGTGAAGGCATAGGCGATAAAAATGAGAGACTTTAAAGAGATTGTTAAACAAATCAATTCAAGGAGCAAGAAAATGGGCGCAACAGTCAACAAAGATCAAAGAAACGAGAAAGATTTTAGAATCCAAATGGATTGGGAAAGCGTGAAGACGCCATTTGGAAAGAGTTTGACTGGAAGAGTCTTAAGCGTTTTGATGTGTGTGTTTTTAAGCTTAGCACTCTCTATTTTTAGCTTTAACGCCCAAGCGATTGCTTATGCTCAAGAAAGCTTAAGTGCAATGAATTCAGAGACGAGCGCATCTTCCACGACTGATTTTTCCGATGATGAAAACGTTCAAGAGATGCGAAGTCTCTTCTTAAGCTCTTTGAGCTTGGATAATCTCTATCTGTCTTCTTTTCCAACTAAAAGAGTCGCTCTTCAAACACCATTTGTCAACCAAACTACTGGTACGGTCTACACATATGGCAGCTGTGCTTATTGGACTTATGTAAACGGATCCCACACCCACTTATCTTCGATTCCAAGTAACAGAACTCTAACAAAAGGAACATATTACATTAACACAAATTTGGAGTCTGATCAATCATCAGGATCAGGGGCTGGATTGATTATTTCTGGGGATGTTACGTTGATATTTGAAAACGGAGCGACGCTCACTGCGAAAGGAAAGAATGGTGATGGAACTTCGGCTGGTTATGCTGGAATCCAACTAACTTCGGGTTCTAATCTTTACGTTGAGGGAGATGGAACTATCAATGCAACGGGAGGAAAGGGCGGAAATGCAACAAAAGGAGGAAATGGCGAAGATAGTAATTTAGGTGTAGACAGTGGCGATATAGATCGTAGATGTAAGGCAGGTGCGGGAGGTGCTGGAGGAAATGGCGGCGGAGGTGGAGGTGCTGGAATTGGTTCTTCTGGTGCTGCAGGCGCCGAAGGAGGGCAACAAACTGGACGATATAGAGATGGAAAGTTGCAATCGGAAGATGGCTGGCACTGGTACGACTACGATGATGTAGGCGTTAAATACCATCATTGGATCGATATTAAAAATAATAATGAATGTGGTAGTTGGGCTGGAATCGGACCATATGCAGAGCTTTATAATTATCTTAAAAATTGCGGGTTGGATCAAAATAATTCAAAAGAAACAGCAAAAAAGTTATTTGAAGGTAAGAGCACAACAGACTCCACAAGTGCTAGCGGAAGCGTTTATCAAAGAGGAAATGTAAAAATTAACGCGACGGGCGGAGCGAACGGCTCGAGTGCTACAGCTGGATCCGGAGGAGCGTTAGCGCATACGAAAGATTGGCAACATCAAGCGCGAAGTAATCACTATATGTGGGGAGGTGCTGGCGGCGGTGCTGGTGGTCAAGGAGGTGCTGCTGCGTCTATAGGCACTGGAGCCACAGGAGGAGCAGGTGGAGGTTCTGGGGCTTCTGGAAGTAAGGTATGGCATCAAGGCTTTGGTGAAGAGGAAGATGAAAATCTTCCCTGGATGTGTGCTGGCGGCGGCGGTGGTGGCGGCGGCAGAGGAAATGCATCTGGAGGTGCAGCATCTGTTATAGGCAATAACCACGGAGCTAAATATACTAGCCTGGCGGGTCAATCAACAGATCGAAAAAAGGCAAAGGAACAGGGCGATTATCTTGAGGCCACATCAGCGGGATATAATATTTATGGTGAGGACAAAGGTACAACAGACGATAAAAAAGACAGGAATCTTTACGGTGGTGAAGGAGGGGAACTCTATTACGCCGCAAATAACGGTAGAGGTGCAAAAGGTGGCAATGGAGGAAACGCAAAACAAGCGAGCACGACAGCTGGAGCGTGTTGGTTTTCAGCGTCTCCAACTTTGACTTCTTCTGCAAATGCAACTGAGTATTTTGTTGATGGAACAAATTCTAAGTATACATATCGCTATCCAATTAATGAGTGCAAAATTGAACTCATGGAACAAGACGGCACTGGCAAGGCGAATTTCGGACAGACCGACGATGATGCGTTTAAATATACTGGAAATGAAGTTAAGCCGAAGGTTGTTATAACTCACGTCCCAACCAACACAGTAATTTCGTCATCTGCTTACACCGTTGAATATGAAAACAACACTAATGTTGGAACTGCAACTGTCAAGATTAAAGCTGTTAAAGATTCTAACCCGTTGCTAACTAACAGCAGCAATGCGTACACTGCTGATGTGCTCTTCTCGGGGAACTTTACGATTAAAAGAGATATAAGGGACTTCGAATTAGTCCACACTAACTACCTCAAAACATCGATGGATGGTCTAACAACTTCAACTCAGAGCAATCCTGCTTATCAATATGCAGGATCTGAAGTTGAGCCTTCCTACTCTCTTCGTTTGAAAGCTAACACTTCAGCTGAACTCGATCACTCTCTTTTAAATGTTGCCTACACGAGGACGCTTACTAACAACATTTATGTTGGCAATCTAACTGCAACGGACTCTGTCACAGTAGTGCAAGACGGCTGGTGGTTCCCTTGCAACACGAATAGTGAATATAAAACTGTTAATGGGGGGAATTTCTCGATTGTTGCAACAG
>CAVAIA010000052.1:0-47019 GCA_963588595.1 bacterium
GCTTCAACTTCATCTTCGTCAGTCATGCTTGCAAAAACATGCACTAACTCGCCCCTCAACTCCTCTTCGCTTTTTTCCATTCTAAAGACGCTCTTTCAACACCTTCAGAGACTAAATATCAAAATTCCAATCAGCATGAAGTTTGACATGTCCCCACAAAACTTCGAAGAATTGCTTTTGCAACTTTTCTGTTATAGGGCCTCGCGCTCCATTGCCAATTTTAATGCCATCGATTTCTGCAACTGGCGTTAGCTCCGCGGCGCTCCCTGACAAAAAGACCTCGTCAGCAGTGTAAAGATCACTTCTAACCAATGAGCAAAACTCGAAAGGAACTTCCATGTCATGCGCGATTTGAATAATCGAATCTCTCGTCAATCCCTCGAGCAATCCGTCTGAAATTGGAGGAGTTTTCAAAACGCCATTCTTAACTATAAAGAGATTTTCTCCCGTTCCTTCGCAAACTTTGCCAACCTCGTTTAGCATGACAGCCTCGTCATATCCATGCTCGGATGCTTCGAGCTTAGCAAGCAAGCTGTTAAAATAGGAAGCTGTTGCCTTCACCGCTGGCGGAAATGCGTTGACAGAACGTTGGCGCCAAGAAGAAGTCCCCATCTTTATGCCTTTTGCCATCGCCTCTTCGCCAAGGTATGCCTCCCATGGCCATGCAGCGATGATCACATCGGTCGGAGAACCCGTCGGATCGATACCCATTGTTCCATATCCACGATAAACTAAAGGACGAATGTAGGCGCTCTTCAATCCATTTTCTTTGCAAGTCTTCAATGTTGCATCGCAAAGTTCATCGACAGAAAAGGACAGATCCATCTTTGCGATTTTCGCACTATTGTGAAGTCTCACCATGTGATCATAGAGTCTAAAAACCATCGAGCGGTCACTGTCAGGATCATGGTAGAGACGCAACCCCTCAAAAACACCACTTCCATAGTGCAAAGAGTGCGTCAAAACATGCGTTGTTGCATTCTTCCACTCAACTAACTCTCCATTTTTCCAAATGTACTTTTGCTCTGGAACGCTTGGCATAATAAAATCCTTTCCTCGTTTCTATTATCTTTTTTTAATAATTTCCTTAAATTCTAAACGTAAAACAAAAGCTCGTTATATGTTGGGCATGGCCAATAGGAGCTTTGAGTTATTATCTCCATTGAATCCACCCACATTCTCAACTCGTCCATGATAGGAACAACTTCATTTGCATACGCGTTGGCTTTTTCTTGAGCATCCTCGATGTCTCGCGCCGCATGATGTTTCTCATGAAGCTTGTCGCAAAGTTTGTGAATGTTTGCAGCTCCCTCGCAAATTTGCTCGAATCTCTTTCTTTGACCCTTCGCTTTTCCTTTGCCGAGAATTGTCTCAACAGACTTGATCGTTTTAGAAAGGTCAGCTGCATAAGACTCAATTGCAGGGAGGTAATCGCGCCTAACAAGCCTCTTCGCGGTTCTGCACTCTATGTTCATCGTCTTGTTATACTTCTCTAACTTGACGTTATATCTGCACCAAACTTCCGCCTCATTCAAAACTTTAAATTTATCAAACAATGCGATGGATTTCTTCTCTATCAAGCAAGGAAGCGCTTCGGCTGTGTTTTTCAAGTTGGACAAACCACGCTTCTTTGCCTCCTCTTCCCATTCTTTAGAATAACCGTCGCCATTGAAAATTATCCTTGAATGGTCATTTAGCGTTTTCCTTACCCATTTTTGGCAAGCTTCGGTGACCTTTTCTGGGTCTTTTCCAGCCTTTTTCTCCATAAAATCGCAAAACTCAGAAAGGGAGTCTGCCATCGCTGTGTTCAAAACCATGTTTGTGTCACTCAAGTTTTGAGAACTTCCTGGCATCCTAAACTCGAACTTGTTTCCATTAAAAGCGAATGGGCTCGTTCTGTTTCTGTCGGTGTTATCCTGCTCAAAGTTTGGCAAAACATCAACACCAAGATCCATCTTTGAGCTCTCTTCGCTGTGATAGTCATCACCTTTGATGATTGCTTGAACGACTCTCTCAAGCTCATTTCCCAAAAAGACAGATATGACCGAAGGTGGTGCTTCATCTCCTCCAAGTCTTCTATCATTTCCAGCGCTGGCTGTTGTCATTCTCAAAAGGTCTTGATAAACATCAACTGCTCGAATTATGCAAGTCAAAATTACCATGAAGCGCAGGTTCTTTATCGGGTCATCTCCAGGTTCTAGCAAGTTTTTCCCGTCGACCGAAATTGACCAATTGTTATGCTTTCCCGATCCATTTATGTGATCAAATGGTTTTTCAGACTCTAAGCAAACGAGACCATGGTGACTTGCCAAAAGTCTCATCTTTTCCATCGTCAACAAATTTTGATCGACTGCACGGTTGACATTTGTGTACATTGGCGCCAACTCATGTTGACATGGCGCAACTTCGTTATGTTTCGTTATAACTGGAATCCCGAGCTTCCAAAGCTCATCATCAAGTTCCTTCATAAACTCGTTAACTGTCGGGCGAATTGCTCCGAAGTAGTGCTCTTCTAACTCTTGACCTTTGCATGGAGAATATCCAAAAAGCGTTCTCCCGCACAAAATCAAATCTAATCTCTTTTCATAGTCCTTCTCCGAAATCAAAAAATATTCTTGTTCCGCACCAAGCGTTGGGACAACATGTTTAACGTCCTCACCAAAGAAACTTAAAGCGCGCTTGACCTGCTTCTTTAAAGCAGTGATTGAGCGCAAAAGAGGCGTTTTCTTATCGAGAGCCTCCCCATTATATGAACAAAAAGCTGTTGGTATGCAAAGAACTTCATCTTTGATAAAAGCATAAGACGTTGGATCCCAAGCCGTATATCCACGCGCTTCAAACGTTGCACGAAGCCCTCCGCTTGGAAAAGATGAGGCATCAGGCTCTCCTTGAATGAGCGCTTTGCCTGAAAATGTCATTATGACATGCGAATCATCTAGAGGCTTTAAGAAGCTGTCATGTTTCTCGCTCGTTATGCCCGTTAGCGGCTGGAACCAATGAGTGTAGTGCGTCGCACCCATCTCAATTGCCCACTCCTTCATCGAGTGAGCAACAACATTGGCCAGATCTTCATTTAGCGGAACCCCATCGTCGATCGTTTCCATCAACTCTTTGTAAGTCTCGCTTGGAAGATACTCCTGCATTGTCACGCGATCGAAAACGTAAGACCCAAATTTCTCTTCAATTGTCGACATCAAAACTCCTTTAACGCACGACTTTTATCTTATTTTACCATTGCTAAATTGGAGTGCTTGTTAAATGTGGGTTTCTATCTTGCTAAACTAAATGCTGCTCGCTGGACAATTAATCGCAAGCATTCTTTCAATCGCTTCATGCAAAGTGCGCGCTTGAACGCTATTTACCGCCCGGTAGCGAACTTCTTTTCCCTCTCTTCTGCCCTCGATCAAGCCGCTTTCGCGAAGAAGTTTAACATGATGCGCAACTGCAGGGCTGCTCATATCCATCAACTCTGCTATGCACGCTGTGCAAAGTTCAGCATGGCACATGAGCCAAAAAATCCTCACTCGATTTATGTCCGACAAATGCTTAAAGCCATCAACCACTCCTTGAAATTGATCAGTGTGGTTTATAAACCCTTGCATCAATGCAAGCTGCGAAGCATTGCCATGTGGGTCAGAAGCAAGGTGAGAGTGTTTCTTCTTTAAAGGCATTATTATTTTCTATTTCGGATTCCCGTCCGCGTCAAACAAAGGAAGTTTGCCAAGAGTGATAACGTCTTCTCTCGATTGAGAATCGCCTTCGCCCAAAATCGCCATCTTACCAACTATAGTTGAATGGGCTGTGTCTGCAAGCATCTCAAGTGCATGCAAAGAATCGCCAGTGCTAACAACGTCATCAACGATCAAAACTTTCTTGTTCGTCAATTTTTTAAAATCTTCGCGCCCGAGGTAGAGCTTTTGCGAGCCTCGCGTTGTTATAGATTGCAATTGCGCTTGAACAGTGTCTCCCATGTAAACTTTTTGCACTTTTCGCGCAACAACATAATCGTTCATTTGCTTTTGTCTCGCCATCTCGTAGGCAAGCGGAATGCTTTTTGCCTCCGCCGTCAAAATTATGTCGAACTCAGGAGCTTTCTTCAAAAGTTCCTTCGCACAATGAGTTGTGAGTTCAACATCTCCAAATAAAATTAGGGCGGCGATCATCGTTTGCTCAGAAACGGGAAATAATTTTAAGTCTCTTTTTAATCCTGCAATATCAATTGTGTAGTGCATGTCTCTCCTTTTAATTAATTAAAAGCTCTTTTAATTATAAAACAAGTCTGGCACCGTTTTTTAGACCTGGGAAAATTTAAGTCTGGCACCGTTTTCCTCATGTAAAATAATTCAAGTCAATATGAACTTTAAATTAAACAAATCTGTTATTCTGCCTGTTGCAGCAGCGTTCGTTTGGGGAATGGCTTTTTCAGCTCAAGAAATTTGCTCTGAGCATCTTGGAGCTTTTTCAACTAATGCGATCAGGAATTTATTGGCTGGCGTAGCACTTATTCCAGTTGTGCTTCTCTTTCGTTCCAAACAAAACAAAACCGAGGCTTTTTTCAGCAAAGATCTATTAATAGGTTCTTCTCTTTGCGGACTTATTATGTGCGCGGCTCTAACACTTCAACAAAGCGGGATGTATCTTGGAACAGACAGCGGGAAGGCAGGCTTCTTAACTGCAATGTATGTTGTTATCGTTCCTCTTCTTGAAATTTTTCTGGGGAAGAAAGCATCCAGTCGCATTTGGTTTTGCGTGGCACTTGCCATAATTGGACTCTACCTTTTAAGTGTAAAAGAAACTTACACAATTGACCCTGGCGACATCTTGTTGATAATCAACGCGTTTTTATTCGCTGTCCACATCCTCGTTGTTAGCCACTTCACTAAAACATGCGAGCCAGTTAGCCTCGCATGTTTTCAATTTCTTTTTGCCTCACTATTTTCTTTCCTTGGAATGATAATCACACTAGATTTTGATTTCTCTGGACTTTTTGATTGTTGGCAACAACTCGTCTATCTGGGAGTTATTTCTTCCGCAGTTGGCTTCACCTTGCAAATCATTGCGCAAAAAGGCGCAAACCCAACTCTTGTCACTTTGCTTCTTTGTCTTGAGAGCGTATTTGCGGCAATTGGAGGGGCGGTCTTTTTGGGGCAAGTTATGAGCCTTCGAGAATACCTTGGCTGCGCAATCATGTTTGCAGCTGTTATAATCTCGCAGCTTCCGCAAAAGCAGCGCCCCTAGGTTAAAAGTTACTTAGTAGCTGTTGCACCTCTTCCTTCCCAATATCCATAATCAAGATAGTGAAAATAGTAACTCTTCCAATTTTGTCCAAATGCAAGCCTTAAGTCTTCATAGTTGTTGTAATAAGAATTAACGTTAAATGTTGCTTTCGCTTGCCTTCCTTCATTCATTCCTGAATTAACAAAATGCTCTAACAAAGAAACGTCATCAACAAGTCCTCCAAGCTTTTGTATCGTAAAAGCGTTCTTCAAATCTGCATAGTTATTCATATAAAGATTCCCATCGTAAACAAGCGAATAATCTCTTCCCCACAAAGAAGAAACCGGGTCTTGCAACGTTGCACAATCGACAGCACTTCTTCCCTCATTGTAGCCATGATTAATAAAATGCCAATAGTAAGAACTAATATTTCCTCTAAAAGAGCGCCTCAAATCTTGATAACGATTGTAGTAACTCGCAACGTTAAAAATTTGATTGGCTTGTCTTCCTTCACTTATTCCGCATTGTGCAAAATGTTGAATTATTGCCGCATCGTTTATTAAATCACCTCTATATTTGAATGCGTAAGCATTCTTAACATCGATATTGTTAGTCGCGTAATAGATCCCATCATAAACTACAGAATAATCCACTCCAGCAAAAGAATAGATCGCGTTTTGCAATGTATTACAATTGACAGGACTTCTTCCCTCTGAAGCTCCACTTCGAACATAGTGCAAATAATAAGACTTAAAATCTCCGCCAAACGCCCTTCTTAAATCTTGATATCGATTATAGTAGGCTGTGAGATCAAAGGTTGCAGAAGCCTCTCTTCCCTCATTCATCCCTGTCGAGATAAAGTGATAATAACATGAAGGGTTGTCGTTCCCATAAGCAGAAGCAATGTCGGCGTTTTTGGCTTTGTAGTAAGCACAATCAAAAAGATCCGAAGCAACTCTTCCTTCGCTCATCCCATACTCAAGAAAATGAGTGAAGTATTTCTTATTATCATTTCCATAAGCATCTTGAAGGTCAGCATATTGCGATTTGTAATAAGATTGGTCGAAGATCGCTGAAGAACGCCTTCCCTCGTTCATTCCATTCATCAAAAAATGCCTAAAGGTCCAATATCTGTTTCCCCCAAACGCATCCCTAACGTCTGCGTTTGCAGCTGTGTAGAAATCGTAGTCGTAGACCCCTTTAAACCTCTCTTCATTCATCTCTATTTCATCATAGAGATAGTTAACGTCAACACTTCCTGAAATCCCGGGCACATACCCACTCGAAGAATATTGCCAAATCGAATATTTCCCGCTGTAGGTGCAGACATAGTTATATTGCGCAACCCACTTAACGTAGTTGTCGAGCCAATCACCATAAAGAATGTTAGTAAACCAATTTGTGTTTGCGTAAACTCCAGCAACGAAACCAGCGCTCTCAATTTGCTGGCAGAAGCTGCTAGCAAATGAGGTCAACGTTTCTCTGCCACACCAAGTGGTTGAACTGTCCTCCATGTCGATGAAAACAGGGTAGGTTGGATAATGCCCCGAAAGCCATCCTTTTGTGTAACTAACCAATGAATTAAGGTCATCCCAACTTGTTGCATAGGAATAAACGTAGACTCCATATGGGATCCCTAGACGCTCACATTCTGATGCGTTTCTCTCCCACTTATAATCGGCACGTGCTGCACCTTGTCCAACAAAACCGCATCTTATAATCGCAAAGTCACACATCCCGCTATTTTTAACAGCCTCCCAATTGATGTCGCCTTGCCACTCGCTAACATCGATCCCGTGCGCGATCGCATTTGCTTGCAAACTTGCGCCTCCAGAAAACTTCAAGCTTCCCTCAAGCGTATCTATAAGTTGACCATCCTTATACCTCCAACTGTTAGGTTGATCAGCATTTGTGACCTCTGCATGTGCATTTTCCGAGACAAAACAACTAGCAACAAGTAAAAACGCGAGCGAAATTATGATTTTAACTAGTCTATTTATTTTGCAATTTACCATGTTTTCACTCCTATGTTATTTCTAAAAAGGGTTTAATCGTCTCCTATTTTTCCACATAAAAGGCAATGCCTTCATATACCCACTGACTGTTGTTTAAAAGTCCATTCTTCTCGCTCTCATTTGCCGTCAAAAAATGATCTGAAGAATATGCATTATATACTCGATAAACTGGTTTAGATGTTACTGTTGAGGAATACCAAACAATCCCTTCCTCTGTCCACCCGGAGTTTTTTAAGATGTCAACTTCCGTCGAATTTGAAGTGAACATGTGGAAATAATTATAGTTATTGTAAAGTCGATAAATTGGAGTTAACCCTGCTGTTTGATCAATTCGCGACCACCACGCGATTCCTTCGAAAGACCACCCTGAGTAACGAGCGTTAATAAGAGATGCTCTCTCGCTTAAGGAAGTTGTGTAAAAATGTTCATCCAAGTAGTCGTTATATAAACGATAAACAGGAACCGTCGAAGAGGTGATTTCATCGGTTCCAATTCCATAAAATCCTATTCCTTCGTCCTTCCAATTTTTATCTCTTAAAACAGAAACGCACTCATTTATGTTAGTTGTAAAGAAATGCTGTCCCGAACTCTCGTTATAAAGTCGATAGCTTGGCGCATCCGAATAGCTAGGAGAATACCAAGCTATTCCTTCATCTATCCATCCAGAATTTTTAAGACTCGCGCGCTCCGCTTCATTATTCGTGAAAAAATGAAGCCAGCTGCCTGAATTACACAACCTATAAACAGGGGAACATCCAGACGTTTGCGTGCTATAAGCGTTCCACGCAACTCCTTCATAGATCCAGCCAGAACCGGTGTTTCCCGAAAGCGTTTCTTTTTCACTTGCGCTCATAGTAAAGAAATGTTCTCCTGTGTAGGCGTTATACATCCGATAGACTGAAGTTTTCGAGTCAGGATTTGACATTTTTTTAACAGCTTCATTTACAACAACTTGTCCATATCCATATTCAATATCCTTGCCAGCTGTTCCTAAATCTTTTGCAGTGCTTGTTATTGCGCTTTTGACATTTGTTGGAGTTGAAGCGTTGTTCATCACATAACACAAAGCTGCAGTCGCTGAAACCAAAGGCGCTGCAAATGAAGTTCCGCTTCCAGCATTTGCAGTTTGTCCATTATATAGAGTTGTGACAATGTTAGATCCTGGAGCAACGACGTCGAGGTCAGTTCCTCCATTTGAATAACTCGCTCTCGTGTGATTTTCAGCAACAGCTCCAACCGAGATTGTTGTCTCCATAGACGCAGGGAAAGACACCCCTGAAGTTGTTCCATTGTTTCCCGAAGCACAAACGCACAAAATACCGCTGTTCCATGCCCTATTCACTGCCTCGGCTAAAAGCTCAGAATCAGTCTCAGTGGATTTCATTCCAAGGCTTAAATTTATAACTTTTATGTTATAAGTTGCGCTGTTATCTACCGCCCAATTTACTGCTTTTGCAACGCTTGCAGCACCAAATCCGCTATAGGCATTAGTCACTTTTATCGGCAAAATGTTCGCGTTGTAGCTTACACCTGTCCCGCCAAGCGAATTGTTTGATTGCGCGGAAATAATCCCTCCAACATTGGTTCCATGTCCAATCCTGTCATCATAATCAGTCGTATCAGACCCAACAACTGAATAACCAGCAATTATGTTATTTACTAAGTCCGAATGGTCTTTGTCAATTCCTGAGTCTACAATGGCAACAGTCACCTTTCCATTTTTGTTAACTGTTGCATTGTCATTGCATTTTGCTAAGTCCCAGGCTTCCTTAACATTAGAAATCGAGTCGTTTATGTGCCATTGTTGCGAGACTTGAGGGTCATTGACCGAAGTTGTGGCGAGGTTTGATCCGGTTTCAAACAACGCCATCTCATAATTAGGCTCAGCGTTTTCAACTCTTGAGTCTTCCTTCAATTCTTGGATTGCATCCTCAACGGTTCTTCCGTCCTCAACTTCAACACTTGCCCATTGATTTGTTATAGCATCAACTTTAGCCTCTTGTTTATCCTTGACTGAATCCGTTGAATCTAGAGTTGAAGTTGCCGAAGCGCTTTCAACCGAATCCTTGAACTTAACAAGAACATGATTTTTGTCATAGGCGCCATTTTCATACTCGGCCTCTTTCTCGCTTGTTGTTTGTTGAGTTGTTTCCTGGGCATCAACGTTTGCAACGTTTGCGATCGGCAAGAAAGAAATTATTAGCGCCATTCCAATAAAAACTTTAACGAGTTTTAAATAAATATTTATCGAGTTATTCTTCATGCTCCAATTATACATCAGTCAAAAACGGCTTTATTTCTCCCTTTCCCTCTCCACGGACTTTTAGTTATCACTTATTGTTCTATAATTTCTTTGCTATCATTGACAACATGAAAAAACTAATTAAACAATTCATAAGGTTCGGATTCGTTGGCGCGACTAGCTTTTTAGTTGACTACTTAATTGGACTTGCAACTCTTAACGCAATCATGGCGCTTACCTCCGAAGACTTTTTTGAAATTGCTTCTGTTATTGGCTCAGCAGTCGGTTTTGGAATATCTGTTATTGTTAACTATTACTTAAGTTTCAAGTTTGTTTTCGAGAGAAAAGACGACTTAAACAGAAAAGCAGAGTTCGTCATTTTCGTTGTTCTTTCTGGAATTGGTCTTCTTTTGAACAGTTTCATAATTTGGATTTTCGTTGGTCCTGTCTACAGCTCCAATGCTCTTTTGCAACAAAACGTTGGATACAATCTAATGTATACAATCGCAAAAGTCATTTCTGCTGCAATCGTTATGGTTTATAACTTCACAACAAGAAAGATTTTCTTAGAAAAGAAAAACTAATTTCTAAAACATGGAATTCATCGAGCTTTTAAAAGCAATATTCTTAGGAATTGTTGAAGGTATCACTGAATGGTTGCCCATCTCAAGCACCGGACACATGATTCTTGTTGACGAGTTCTTAAGTCTTAATGTGTCAGATAAATTCCTCGAATTGTTTCTAGTTGTCATTCAAATTGGAGCTATCCTTGCTGTCATCGTTATTTACTTTAATAAGTTAAACCCCTTCTCTAAACATAAAACAAAGGTGGAAAAGAAAAGCACTTGGCGATTGTGGGGTCTTGTTGCAATCGGGTGCATTCCTGCTGCAATTATAGGGATTGCGTTTGACGATTTTTTTAATGAATATTTTTATAATGCTTGGACAGTTTCAATTGCTCTGATCGCCTATGGAATAATTTTTATCCTAATTGAAAGAAGAAATAAACACGAAGAAGAATCTCTTAAAAAGAATAGATCTGCTAAGTCCCATATTCGTCTTTACAAAATTGAAACTGTAGATGACATGGACATCAAAACTTCTCTTAAAATTGGAGCATTTCAATGCTTGGCTATAATTCCAGGAACCTCTAGAAGCGGCTCCACTATCATCGGAGGCATGCTTTGTGGCTGCTCAAGAACGGCTGCAGCTGAATACACTTTCTTTCTTGCAATACCAGTCATGTTTGGATGGGGAGCTCTAAAAACTTTAAAGATGATTCTCGCAGGAATAACCTTGACTCAAACAGAAATTGGCGTTCTTATTTGCGGAATCGTTAGTGCGTTTATCGTTAGCATTTTAAGCATCAAGTTTTTAATGTCATATATAAAAGGTCATGATTTTTCTGCATTCGGAGTCTATAGGATCATAATAGGCATCATTGTTCTTATTTATTTTGGCGTCAAAACTTTAATGTAAATAATCCTTTAAAATTAATGATATGTCTATCGATTTTTCCACATTAAACGAAGCTCAACTTCGTGCCGTCGAGTGCACAGAAGGACCTCTTTTGGTTCTCGCGGGCGCTGGCAGCGGCAAAACTCGCGTTTTAACATATAGAATCGCAAACATGATCGAAAACAAAGGTGTTGAGCCTTGGGAAATCCTTGCTATAACTTTCACGAACAAAGCTGCTAACGAAATGAAAGAAAGGCTCTCCTCTCTAATTGGGACAATTTCACGCGGAATGTGGGTCTCAACTTTTCATAAATGTTGCGGAAGAATCATTCGCGCCAACGCAAAATTAATCGGTTTTACTGAAAACTTCACAATCTACGATTCCCAAGATCAAAAAAGGCTTATAAAAGCAATCTTTTCAGATCTTGCCCTCGATGATCGAAGGTATCAACCGAACGCTATTTTAAACATAATCTCTAACGCTAAAAATGATTGCATTTATGCTGAAGATTTTGGCTCATTTGCAACAACGCCTCTTGAAAGAACTGCAGCAATTGTTTATGTCGAATATCAAAAACGCCTAAAAGCGGCAAACGCACTCGACTTTGACGACATGCTTCTTCATGCCTATACCCTTTTAAAGGACTTTCCTGAAGTTAAGGCGGCTTATCAAGATCGCTTTCACTACATCCTTGTTGATGAATATCAAGACACAAACCATGTCCAATATGAAATTTGCAAAATGCTCGCAGAAAAAAATAAAAACATAATGGTTGTTGGGGACGATGATCAATCAATTTATTCTTGGCGCGGGGCAGATATCCAAAATATCCTCGACTTCGAACGAGACTACAAAAATTGCACAACAATTAAATTAGAGGAAAACTATAGAAGCACTAAAAACATCCTCGAAGCTGCAAACGCTGTTATAGCAAAAAATAAAAAACGCAAGCAAAAGCACTTATTCTCAAATGGCGACCTCGGGGAAAAAGTTGGCGTCTACTACGCAAACGACGAGAGAGACGAAGGAAGATGGATCGCTTCTGAAATTGATAAGGCACTGAAAAAAGGTGCGCTTTCAAGTTTAAACGAGGTGGCTATCCTTTATCGCACGAATGCACAAAGCAGAACGCTAGAGGACATGATGCTTAGAAGCGGCATTCCTTATCGAATTGTTGGAGGACAAAAGTTTTTTGACAGAAAAGAAATTAGAGATGTCATGGCTTATCTTTCTTTAATAACAAACAACGATGACGATGTTTCTTTCGAGCGAATCATTAACACTCCAAAACGAGGCATCGGACCCTCAACAATTGAAAGGATTAGAACGCAAGCAGCTTACCTCTCAACAAGCGAACTAGTTGCTGCTGAAAGCTTGATAGGATCAGGAGAGCTTCGCCCTAAAGTTAAGCAACAATTAATAAAATTCATCACTTTGATAAGGGATGCAAAATCTTATGGTGGAACCTTAAAAGACATTATAAATTTAATAATTTCCAACAGCGGAATCACAGCAGAATTAGAAGAACAAAGAACCGACGAGGCACGAGAGAGAATTGGAAACATCGAGGAGCTTCTAACGGTTGTTGAAGAATTTTCGGAAAAAAATCTAGAGGAGGACTTAGCCTTTGAAGCCCCCTCTCCTGGAGAAGAACAGGGAGAAAGAGTTTCCCCGGAATTGACAACTGCAACGGAAGGGTTGCCTGCCTTTATTGAGTGGGTGCGCTTAAGAACTGATTTGGATTCGCTCGATGAGTCAGGAGCAGCTGTCACTTTAATGACGTGCCACGCTTCAAAGGGGCTGGAATTCGAACAAGTTTATCTAACAGGAATGGAAGAAGGGCTTTTTCCGAGCCTTCGATTTGATTCCGATGAAGACAAAATAGAGGAAGAGCGAAGACTTGCTTATGTTTCCTTCACAAGAGCAAAGAAACGTTTAGTTTTGATTCACACTCAATCAAGGAGACTTTATGGAACGCGCGAATCTTCTCCTGCTTCTCGTTTTTTAACGGACATTCCTGCCGATCTTAGAGAAAACCTTGGAATCGGAAGCTCCGGTTTTGAAGGGACAGGTTTTGAGAAAAGAGGAAGCAGACGAGGAATCGCTGGAAGCGCAACTGAATTTTTCAACAGTGGAAAAGTGTCAACTATCTCAAGTTCATCAACTAACAGAAGGAAGAAAAACTCCACTCCTATCTCATTTGAAGGAGAAGTTTCTTGTTTTTCGGAACCAGAAATCCCAGGCTATCAACAAATTTCAACTGACAGCACAAGCGACCCAAAGCACTTCAACGTAAATGATCTTGTTGAACACAAAGTCTTCGGGCGAGGGATAGTCGTTGATCTAAAAGGAGATCGAATTTCAATCCTCTTTGAAAAATCAGGCCAGACAAAACAACTTCTCGTCGACTACGCCCCTATCGTCAAAATCGTGTAGCTAATTTAAAGAAGCTTTAGCGCAACTTCCTTTAATTGCTTTGCGCTAACTTCATTTGGAGCTCCCGTCATCGGATCGCTTGCGCTTGAAGTCTTCGGGAAAGCTATGACGTCACGAATAGAATCTTTGTTCGCAAGAAGCATAATTAACCTGTCAAGCCCGAGTGCAATTCCACCATGCGGTGGGCACCCAAGCTCAAGAGCGTTTAACATATACCCAAATCTCTCGTCAATTTCTTCATCACTTAGACCGAACAATTTCAAAACGCGACGTTGTTCTTGCGCATTGTGAATACGAATAGACCCTCCTCCGAGCTCAAATCCATCCATAACAATGTCGTATGCGTAGGACTTGCAACTAAGAGGATCGCTCTCGAGCTTGTCCATATCTTCATCTGCAACGTGAGTAAATGGGTGGTGCTCAGCAGCAAACTTCTTCGTCTCCTCGTCTTGCTTAAAAGCAGGAAAGTCGACTATCCACAAAAGTTTATGACCTTTTCTTTCAATGTTTAACTTCTCTGCCATAGTTAAGCGAAGGGCGCTTAAAACTGCGTTTGCAATTGAAGGTTTGTCCGCTGCAAACAAAAGAAGGTCGCCCTTTTCAACTTCCATCTCTTCTTTTAGAGCTGAAAACTCCTCATCTGTGAAAAATTTTATTATCGGGCTCTTTTCCTCTCCAGCGGAAGTAAAGGCAATCCACGCCATACCTTTTGCACCATTTTCTGCTGCAACATCGGCTAACTTTTCAACGTCGCCTCGGCTCCAATCCCCGGCTCCTTTGCAATTTATCGCTTTAACAATGCCGCCGCTCTTAGCAACGCTGCTAAAGACTTTGAAGTTTGATCCCTCTACGATCTTCGTCACATCGTGGAGCTCCATCCCAAAGCGCACATCTGGGCGATCGCACCCGAAACGCCTCATTGCCTCATCATAGGTCATCCGCGGAAGTGGAGTTTCAATCTTAAAACCAATAGCGTCAAATGCTTCCTTCAAAACATCCTCCGCCATAGTTATAACGTCATCTTGATCCACAAAGCTCATCTCAACGTCCAATTGAGTAAACTCAGGTTGGCGATCAGCCCTCAAGTCCTCATCTCTAAAGCATTTTGCAACTTGATAATATCTCTCAACGCCAGCCGCCATAAGCATTTGCTTGAATTGTTGCGGGCTTTGAGGAAGAGCATAAAAATTTCCCGGGTTAGGTCTGCTTGGGACAATGTAGTCCCTCGCTCCCTCAGGGGTCGAATTCGCCAAAATTGGAGTTTCTATCTCCATAAATGCCCTTTTATTCAATGCATTTCTCAATGCGTTAACGACCTCATGCCTAAGTTTTAGGTTAGCTAGCATCTCAGGTCTTCTAATGTCAAGATATCTCCACTTCATCCTTGTGGTTTCGTCAGTCTCAATTCCATCCTCGATTGAAAAAGGAGGTGTTTTAGACTTGTTTAAAACGCTTAATTTTGATGCAAGAACTTCAATTTCTCCCGTTGCCATCTCAGGATTAATTGCATCCTTATCGCGGAGACGAACTTTGCCCTCTATTTCAATAACATCTTCGCGGCTTAAATGTTCAGCAGCGCTAAAGTCATCGCTCGAAACACAATCAGGGTCAATGACAACTTGCGAATATCCAGTCCTGTCTCTTAAGTCTATAAATATCAACCCGCCATGGTCGCGAGTGTGCCACGCCCAACCACAAAGCTTGACAACAACTCCATCGTCAATTTTAGAAAGTTGCCCGCATGTGTGAGAGTGAAAGCAATATTCGTTTTTGTAATCTTTTTGTTCTTCTGCCATGGATATTCTCCTGTTTAGTTTCTTTATTTTTAACTAATTTATATTAGCATATCGCTCGTTATTGATCCCATCGCTCGCTAGGCGAAGAGAGCTATCACTTGCAAAATCACAACAAATGCATAGCCAACAAAGTAATAGAGAACAAAAGGAACTGTCACGTTTAGACTTCTAGTGCTTCTTCTTGAGATCGCGATAACAATAATTAACGAGCAGGCGATTATCAAAGCTATCGCAAAATATTCTAACGTTAAATAAAGGCTTGAGGCTGCCAAAATTTTTATGTCAGCGCCCCCAAACATTTCTTTTTTTCTTAATTTCTCTAAGGTGAGCGTCAATAAAAGGAAAAGCAAAAAAATGCACACAGCGCGCGCAAGAGGAGTTATAAATTCTTGAATCGCGATTGTTTGAAAATCAGTGCCAGACTTAAATTTCCCAAAATAAAAAAATGTTCCAACCAAGATTATTTTTTCAACAAAAAACAAAATTATCAAAACGAGAGGAACTACGTTACTCACCATTCTTGTTTTAAGATCGCTTCTTGCCCCTACTCCAACCACAACCAATGACAAGAACAAAAAAATGAACAGAATTATGTTTTCAATAGCAATTTGCATATATTTTTAAAAGTATAAACCCATGTCTAATTTTGTTTATAATAAAACTTCGTGCTCAAAATGTTTAAATATCTATCGAAAAGCGACTTTGTTCGCCTTTTTCTAGCAATAATCTTCATTTTCGCAGGAGTCGCTCTCGATTTAAAACTCCCCGACTACATGCGTGAGATAACCACACTTGTTCAAACTCAAGGATCCTCAATGAACGACGTTTTGATTGCAGGCGCAAAAATGCTTGGTTGTGCACTTTTGAGTTTGGTAACAACCTTTATCGTTGGATACTTTGTTGCAAAGGTTGCAGCAGGACTTGCCAAAACTTTAAGAGAGCTCATCTTTTCAAAGACTGTCGAATTTTCAAAAGCTGAAATCTCAGAATTTTCAACAGCAAGCTTGATAACAAGAACGACGAATGATGTTCAACAAATCCAATTATGCATAGCTATGGGAGCTCAAGCTTTAGCTCGTGCGCCAATCATGGCAATTTGGGCAGCGTTGAAAATCGCCAACAAAAGTTGGCAATGGGCTGCTATAACAGCAGGCGCGGTTGTTTTTATCGTTGTGTTTATGGGAGTAATTTCTGCTATCGTTTTGCCTAAGTTTAAAATGATGCAAGAGTTAACTGACAACTTAAACTCAATCTCGCGAGAAAATTTGAGTGGACTTCGCGTGATTCGTGCTTATAACGCTGAGGCTTTTCAACAAAAGAAGTTCGACAGTGCTAACTCGAATCTAACAAACACTCAACTTTTCACGTCCCGCAGAATGTCACTCATGTTCCCAACGATCTCTCTTGTTATGAGCGGGCTCACTTTAGCAATTTATTGGTCGGGCGTTTTTATAATCAATGACGCTCAACTTCCTGATCGCCTCGGTCTTTTCAGCGACATGGTCGTCTTTTCGTCTTATGCAATACAAATCGTTATGTCATTTATGTTGATTGTTATGGTCTTCATCATTTTGCCTCGCGCAACTGTTGCTGCAAAAAGGATCGAAGAAGTTCTAAAAACTCCTCTTTCTATAACCGATGCCGAGCAATCTCAGAGCTTAACAACATTGCCTTCTCCTAAAAATGAAACTACCAAAGAAAAAACATCAATTGAGTTTAGAAACGTTAGCTTTAAATATCCCGACGCAGAAGAAAAAATTCTTCATGACATTTCTTTTAAAGCCGAAGGAGGTCAAACTGTCGCTTTTATCGGCTCGACAGGAAGCGGAAAAAGCACTCTTATTCAACTGTTCGAACGTTTTTATGATTGCACCTCCGGAGAAATTTTAATTAATGGAGAAAATATTCAAACAATTAAACAAAAAGATTTAAGAGACAAAATTGGCTATGTGACGCAAAAACCGATTCTTTTTAAAGGAACGATTAAGGAAAATGTTGAGTATGGCAAAGACGAAAATGACGAGCGCCTAGCAATGGCGCTTTCTGCTTCATGCTCCGATGAATTTGTCGACAAGCTCGCTGATGGCGTAAACTCTAAAGTTTCGCAAGGTGGAACGAACTTTTCAGGTGGACAAAAACAAAGGCTCTCAATTGCTAGGGCAATTTTTAGCGACCCTGAAATTTATATCTTCGACGATTCTTTTTCCGCGCTTGACTATAAAACAGATCGGGCAGTGCGCTCCAACCTATCTAAAGTTTCAAAGGACGCTCTCAAGCTAATAGTTGCCCAGCGTATAGGAACAATTTTGGAAGCAGATAAGATAATCGTTCTTGATGCTGGAAAAATTGTTGGCTGTGGCAAACACTCAGATCTAATTAAAACTTGTCCTATTTATCAAGAGATTGCAAAATCTCAACTAAGCATCGAGGAGTTGCAAAATGTCTAATAGCAATAATGACGACATTAAGCCTCAACCGAGAAGACGACCAGGGATGGGTCCTGGAAAATTTGCAGCAGGTGAAAAGGCGAACGACTTTTCTGGTTCTATAAAAAAGCTTGCAACTTATGCGAAGTCTTTCCTTTTAGCATTCATTGTTGCAATGATTCTTGCAACCACCGCTTCAATCCTAAACCTAATAGGCCCTGGTAAACTTTCCGACATAACGAATTTGATAACGGAAGGCCTAACTTCATCCATTGATGTCGATGCAGTTGTTAGCATCGCACTCTTTCTTGCAGCTCTCTACTTTATCGCTTGGCTTTGCAACTTTTTGCAAAGTTTTATAATGGCAACGATCACGCAAAAGATCACTCTTAAGCTGAGGGATGACATATCTAAAAAGATCAATCGCCTTCCTCTTTCCTACTTCGACTCAACTTCAACTGGAAACGTCATGAGCAGAATTTCTAACGACGTTGACATGATTGGCCAAACGCTAAACCAAAGCGTCGGGACGTTGGTAAGCGCAATCGCAATGTTTTTCGGTTCTTTATTTTGCATGTTCTACACAAATTGGATAATGGCTCTTTCTGGCATTTTTGCTTCTTTGCTTGGCTTTGCTCTCATGATGGCTATCGTTAAAAAATCACAAAAATATTTTTTCGCGCAACAACAAACGCTTGGCATTTTAAACGGACAAATAGAAGAAACTTACTCTGGCCACTCTGTTGTTAAAGCTTATAACGCGCAAGACAAAGTTAAAGAAAAATTTGTTGAAAATAATAACAAGCTCTACGAAAGCGCATGGAAAAGTCAATTTTTAAGCGGCTTGATGCAACCACTAATGGGATTCGTTGGAAATTTGGGATATGTAATCGTTTGCATCGTTGGCGCAATTTTGACGATGCAAAACATTATTTCTTTCGGTGTCATCGTTGCTTTTATGATCTATGTTCGCC
Organism: bacterium; assembly: GCA_963588595.1. Lineage (GTDB taxonomy): Bacteria > Actinomycetota > Coriobacteriia > Coriobacteriales > Eggerthellaceae > Phoenicibacter. The sequence continues at coordinate 18,566 of CAVAIA010000052.1, forward strand.
AATTCACCCAACCCTTATCTCAATTCGCGCAGGCTGCAAACTCATTGCAAAGCGCAGCTGCTGCCTCAGAACGTGTCTTTGAAATTCTTGAAGAAAAAGAAATGAAACCTTCCTTGACTAAAAAGAGCAATGAAACTTCGGCTGCTGGAAACCAACACGGAGAGGTTATCTTCTCCCATGTTAAGTTTGGCTACTCTCCAAACAAAATCATAATAGATGACTTTTCGATGAAAGCTGAGCCTGGTCAAAAAATTGCAATCGTTGGCCCAACTGGAGCTGGAAAAACAACATTAGTAAACTTGCTCATACGTTTTTACGAAATTCAAGATGGCGAAATTTTAATCGATGGGAAAAGCACAAAAGAGATGACCCGAGAAGAAGTTCATGACAACTTTTGCATGGTTTTGCAAGACACATGGCTTTTGCAAGGAACCATTCGCGACAATGTCGTCTTTTCGAAGCAAGGTGTCGACGAAAAAGACGTGATCGACGCATGCAAAGCTGTCGGGCTTCACCATTTCATCATGACGTTGCCTAAGGGATATGACACTCTCCTTAGTGACTCAACCAACCTATCAGAGGGTCAAAAGCAACTAGTTACAATCGCGCGCGCTATGATCAAAAACTCGCCTATGCTAATTTTGGACGAAGCAACATCAAACGTTGACACAAGAACCGAAGAGTTGATATCAAAATCGATGGACACCTTGATGAAAGGCAGAACTTCATTTGTTATAGCTCACCGTTTGTCAACAATTAAAAACGCAGACTTAATTCTTGTTATCAATGATGGCAGGATTATCGAGCAAGGAACTCACTCCTCTCTCTTAGAGCAAGGTGGGTTCTACTCTAAACTCTACAATTCACAATTTGAAGACATTTAATTTATTATTGTCTCGTTTCTGTCAGGCCCGGTAGATATATATTTAAACTTCACTCCAATTTGTTTCTGTAAATAATTAACGTAAGCTTGCGCGTTTTTAGGAAGTTCATCAAAGGTTTTGCACCCGCTTATGTCTTGGCCTTTCCAGCCTGGCAAAACCTCATAGATTGGTTTTGCATGAAACAAAACAGATTGTTGCATCGGGAAATAGTCATACTTTTTCCCTTCACATTCATAAGCAACACAAACTTTTATTTCATCAAATTCGCCAAGAACATCAAGTTTAGTCAAAGCGATCTCTGTTAGTCCATGAATGTCAGCGGCATACCTTCCAACAACGGCGTCAAACCAACCGCACCTTCTCTTTCTGCCTGTTGTTGTCCCAACTTCATGTCCAGCATTGCACAACGCTTCTCCATCTTTAGCGTCCTGGCCTTGCCCACCATTCTCTTCAAAAAGAAGTTCCGTTGGAAAGGGTCCTGCCCCAACCCGCGTGACATACGCTTTCATAATTCCTAAAACGTTTTCAATTTTTGTCGGCCCAACCCCGCTTCCCGTGCATGCACCGCCTGCACAACAACTGCTTGATGTAACAAATGGATAAGTTCCATGATCAACGTCCAGCATTGTCCCTTGGGCGCCCTCAAACAAAACATTCTTTCCTTGTCTAATCGCGTCATTTAAAAGCTGTGCAGTTTCAACAACATGCTTCTTTAAAATGCAAACGTAGTCGTGATACTCCTCAAAGATCTCGTCAACTGAAAAAGTTTGAAGACCATAAACTTTGCTTAAAATTTCATTAGTTCTGCTAAGCACAGTTTCAAGTTTTAATTTAAAAATTTTGTCATCAAGCAAATCTTGCATTCTAATTCCTCTTCTTGCAACTTTGTCTTGATATGCAGGTCCAATTCCCCTTTTTGTTGTCCCAATTCTGTTTTTCCCAAGCCTCTTTTCGTCGGCTCCATCTAAAACTTTGTGATAGGGCATGATAACGTGAGCATCGCAAGAAATTTTCAACTTTTCGCAACTTATCCCATTTGCTTGGAGCATCGCCATCTCTTTTACAAGAACCCCAGGGTCAATCACGCAACCATTCCCAATCACAGGCGTGGCTTTCTCATACATAACGCCGCTCGGCATTAAATGCAACGCAAGCTTTGTGTCTCCCGCAATGACTGTGTGACCTGCGTTGTTTCCTCCCGCACACCTAACAACATAGTCAAAGTCGCCCGCAACAAGGTCTGTTATCTTGCCCTTGCCTTCGTCTCCCCATTGTGTTCCAACAATAACAGTTGCGCCCATTTTCTACTCATTCCTTTTCAATTCGCTTGTCAATTCCTTATAAGCAGCCTCTCTTTGGCTCAAATCCAACTTAAATGCCTCTTGGTCGGTTTCTCTCTTCTCGTAAAACTTATCATCAATTTCTTCATAGGGCAATTTGCTCCATCCATCCGCAATTTCTTGAGCCTTCGTCTGTAATTCATTGTATTTATTATTTTGCTCATTCATAACATCTTTTTCTCTTGAAATAAAAGCGCTTATCGCCGCCTTTGAGGCTTCTTGCGCCTCTATTTTAATTTGGCAATAATTAGCATAGCTACTAAAATTTGTGTCTTTGCTTGCTAGTTGATCAAATTTTTCTTTCGCCTTGCTCGCATTCTCTTGAGCCTCATTCGCTTTTTCTAAAGCTTTATTCGCATCATCAATGTTCCCTTTTAAAAACAACTCCGTTGCTTCCCCATCATTTGTTTGGCAAGAAGCTATATAAGAGTAGCCTTCCTGTGCTAATTTTCTTTGCTCAAAAAATTCATTTACGTAATCTTTAGAAGAATTTGCTCGTAAGACCAAGTCTTTTTCTTTTGAAATTAGATCTAGCGCATCGTTTCCTAAAGTTTTTTGAAAATCGGTCGCCAAGCTTTTTAGAAGTTCGCTTATATTGCTTTCATTTTTTTCTAATGAGCTAATATTCTTATTCGCCTCATCAAGTTTTTTATTGTAGGTCTCTTCAATTGTTTGAGTGTCAAAACTATCCGACGTGCTAATAAAAATCTCTTTTAAAGTTTCTCGAAAATCATCATTTTTCTCACTCGTTGAAACAACATTTTCAACTTCACTTCTAAGTCTTCCAGCAGTTCCGCTTTGCTTTTCTATAAACCCAGCAACAAAAACTGTCAAAGAAATTAGCGCAAAAAGAATAATAATCACGAACATTAGGATAATAACAAAGCGAATTCTTCTCCTGCTTTTCTTTTTCGCTTGCACCTCTGAAGTTGGCATCACCCAGGGATCTTGTGATGTTTCATCAGTTTTCTCGTTCTTTATTTGTTCTAGAACATTAAACGAAATTTCGTTAGAAGAACCAATCGTTTTTTCTACTAAATGTCCCGGTTCAAGTTTCTTGCTCTTTTTTTTCCGCTTCTTAGCCATGCTTCTATTATCGCATTAAAAAATTTTTTAAAAGTTTTCAACTTTGTAGTATCATAATTTACGCACTTTTATGAGGGCCCGTAGCTCAGCTGGTTAGAGCGCACGCCTGATAAGCGTGAGGTCGCTGGTTCAAGTCCATTCGGGCCCACCATTACGTGCAAAACCTTTCTTGAAGTGGGGCTTTAGCTCAGTTGGGAGAGCATCTGCTTTGCAAGCAGGGGGTCAGGGGTTCGAGCCCCCTAAGCTCCACCATTTCTTTTAAATAATTTCCAAAAAACGCGTTATAATCAACCGTAGTTATGACGCATTTGAATTTCTAACGATGTTAGATGGTGTCTTAACACTTTTAATTAATTATTAGATTTCTAACAAAGGAGATGAAATGAACTGTTTGAAGAGCAACTCACGAAAAATCATTAGCGTTATGCTGGCTGTATTAGCATGCTTTGCGTTGGCGATCGCAATGTGGGGATGCTCGTCAAACAACTCAAACAATGGCAGCTCCTCTCAACAAACTGAAGGATCAAAAGACAGGGCAATTAAAGTTTGCTTCGTTGAAATTGTTGACAATGATGCATTTGCAACGATGATCGACGGATTTAAAACTGGCATGAAAGATGCTGGCTACACAAACGTGACTTATGACACAAAAAATGCTCAAGGCGATTCCTCAACCCTAAACCAAATTGCCGCTCAACTTAAAAACTCGAACTATGACGTTATAGTTCCAATAGCAACTCCACCTGCTCAAGCATGTGCTAACGCTGGAATTTCAAAGCCGATGGTTTTCATGAGCGTAACTGATCCTGTAAACGCAGGAATCACCTCTAGCCTTGAAAAACCAGACAAGGGCATGACAGGAACAACTAACTTTGCTGATGTGGAGGCAATTTTCAAGGCAGCTGAGGAACTTAAGAGCGATATCTTGAGCAAGAAAGTTGGCATCATATATTGCAGCAGCGACAAAAATGCACAAGTCACAGCAGAGCAAGCTCAGGACTATCTTAAAGAACGCGGAATTGAGAGCGAAATCAAAACTGTAACTAACTCAAGCGAAGTCCAACAAGCAGGTCAAGCTCTCGCAAGTGAATGTGGCAGCATCTACGTTCCTGCAGACTCAATTGTCCAAGTTGCAATGGCTCAATTGACTGAAGTTGCAACTAAAGCAGGAATTCCTGTTCTTGGCACTGACCCTGTTATGACTGAAAATGGCGCCCTTGAAAGCGTTTCTTGCACAAATGACAACCTTGGACAAGAATCTGGAAAACTGGCCGATGCTCTATTGAGTGGTAAAAGTGTTTCTGAAGTGCCTGTTAGCGTTTTGCCATCAAGCGACAAATCTGTTTGCAAAGCAACTGCAGATGCTCTTGGCATAACGATCCCAACTGACAAGAATTTCAGAATAATTTAGTTTTCAATTTTGTTGCAATTTTAATTAGTTGCCAAAAAAAGGGTTGCCTGGTCTATAATTAGCGGGCAACCTTTTGTTTTTATAATTTAAAAGAAGTTTAGAAAGAATGATGAATGACACCTGTAGTTTTTTTTGATGCAACTTCCCTCGGCATTGAATATTCTTTGCTTGCCGTTGGGATTTACATAACTTTTCGCGTCCTCGACATGGCAGATCTAACTGTTGACGGATCTTTTTGTTTAGGGATGGCAGTAAGTGCTGTTTGCACAGTTGGAGGAATGGCAGAGTTCGGACTCATTGCTGGAGCGCTTGCAGGAGCATGCGCAGGAGTTATAACAGGGCTTTTAGCAACAAAAGCCCACATAAATCCACTCATTGCGGGCATAATCACCTCAACAGGGCTTTATTCTATAAACGTTTATGTTTTGGGATCGCCAAACTTAAGCATGCTGGGAGTTCACAAATCCTTTGACACGATGCATGATGGACTTTTCCCAGGATCACCAAACAGCTCTATGATGGGTGGAGCGCAATCAGGTGGTGGGATTCCTCCCATTGACATTTCAAAATTTATTTTCGCAGGTCTAATAGTTGCGATTATTCTAATCCTTCTGATTCTTTACTTCAAAACCTCAAGCGGGCTTGCTATGCGTGCCGTTGGCGACAACGAGAAAATGAGTGCCGCTTCTTCAATCAACGTCGACGCCTACAAAATTGGCGGTCTTGCTCTTGGAAATGCCCTAGTCGGAATGACGGGCGCGTTGCTAGGACAATGCCAAGGTTTTGCAGATATGACAAGTGGAACTGGCATGGTGATGGTCGGTCTTGCTTGCGTCATCATTGGTGAGGTTTGCGGAGGAAGAAGAAGTGTTACCGCAGGTCTTTTATGCAGCGTCTTGGGAAGCATAATTTATCGAATAATAGTGCAACTCGCCCTTGGAGTGAACCTCGACGCTAACTCTTTGAAACTAATAAGCGCTCTTATAGTCGGAATATTTATGTCAGTTCCAGCAATTCGCACCTTTATTAAAGATCACAAAATCCGAAGTAACGCGATGGCGAACTTAGATATTTCAAAACCTTCAACATATTTGCCAAAAAACTATCAAGAAGAAAATCAAAACTACAATAAGCAGGAGGCCAACCATGAATAGCCCAATGCTTAAAATTCAAAATTTAAAGAAAACATTCAATCCAGGAACTGCAGTTGAACATAGGGCTCTTTGCGAAATTGACCTTGAATTAAACGACGGTGAATTCGTTTGCATCGTTGGAAGCAATGGCGCTGGAAAATCAACACTATTTAATTGCATTGCAGGTTCCACCTTTCCAGATGCAGGCCGAGTTGAGCTCGCAGGCAAAGACATCACTTTCACTCAAGACTTCAAGCGTGCTCGAGATTTATCTAGAGTTTTTCAAGATCCCCTTTTAGGAACTTGTCCCAATTTGACAGTTGCAGAAAATATCTCTCTTGCGCTTGGAAGGTCGACTCATCAAAACCCTCTGTCCTTTGCCCTGTCAAGCAAGTCTTGCTCCTACATTCAAGAAGTTCTTTCGAAATTTAACGCAGGACTTGAAAATCGCCTCGACACCAAAGTTGGAACCTTAAGCGGTGGGCAACGTCAAACAGTTTGCTTGTTGATGGCAGTAATCGGAAAACCAAAGTTACTACTTTTAGACGAACACACGGCAGCCCTTGACCCACAAGCAACAAAGCGTGTTATGGACATGACAAGAGAAGCCATTTCTTTGAACAACACAACAACTTTGATGATTACCCACAACATGGAAGAGGCTCTTGAAAATGGAACACGAACAATCGTTATGCATGAAGGACGAATCGTTGCTGATGTAAAAGGCGAAGAGCGGAAAAACATGAAGGTTGAGGAATTGATTGCGCTGTTCCAAGCTAAAACGGGCGAAGCTCTTCGCGACGATAAAATTTTATTAACACAATAACAAAATCAATGTTATAATTACATCCGCTTTAAAGTAGGCAAGCCGCCTCACCTTGTATGCGTTCTTTAGCGTGCGGGTCAAACAAGTTAATAACGAATTTAAAATCGACTTTTTAAAAGTTTGTTTTTGAATCCTGCTTAAAATTTGAGGCTTGCTTATTTATCAGCAAGCTTTTTTTATTGTTTTTTATTTAGAAAGTAGGTGGTTATAATAGCAAAGCCAGAGCCGAGGCTCAACGAAGAGATCACTTGTCCAAGTTGTCGTTTGATCGATTATGAAGGAAACCAACTTGGCGTTTATCAAATCAACGAAGCCTTGAGGGTTGCCGAAGAAGCTGGCTATGACCTCGTCGAAATTGCTCCAGAAGCCAATCCTCCAGTTTGTCGTGTTATGAATTATGGCAAGTTTAAGTATGAACAAGCCATGAAAGCGAAACAAGCAAAAAAGAATCAAACTCGCATTGAAGTTAAAGAAATGAAGTTTCGCCCAAAAATCGACGTTGGGGATTATGAAACAAAAAAGAGACATGTTATTCGTTTCTTAAATGACGGCAATAAAGTGAAGATAACGATCATGTTTAGAGGACGAGAGATGGCTCACCCAGAGCAGGGCATCTCAATCCTTGAGCGGTTGGCCGACGACTTAGCAGAAATCGCAGTTGTTGAATCGAGCCCAATAATGGAAGGAAGAAACATGCATATGACAATTTCTCCTTCTGGAAAAGTTGGAACAAAAAAGCAGGCAACGATGAGCAGAAAAGCTCAAAAAGCAGAAAAACAAAGGCAACAAGCAGCTGAAAAGAACAAAGTAGCTGCCAAAAATTAAAAATAAAGTTAGGTTTACTAGTTGAAGGAGGCGTAAAAGATGCCAAAAATGAAAACACATCGCGGTAGTGCAAAAAGATTTCGCGTTACTGGAGGCGGAAAAATTATGAGAGCTAAAGCTTTCAAGAGCCACATATTAACTAAGAAATCTCAAAAACGTAAGCGTAATTTCCGCAAAGAAACAGAGATGAGCGCTTCAGACGTAAAAACTGTAAAACGCAATTTAGGAATGAAATAAGGAGGCGAAAATGGCAAGAATTAAAAGATCAATCTCAGCAAGAAAAAAACGCCGTGAAACGCTAAAGGCTGCACGCGGATATTATGGTGCAAAATCGCGTTCCTACAAAAATGCAAAACAGCAAGTTAGACGCTCGATGCAATATCAATATCGTGACCGTAGAAACAAAAAACGCAATTTCCGCCGCCTTTGGATCACAAGAATTAACGCTGCAGCTAGACAAAATGGAATGAGTTATTCCACTTTTATGCACGGTTTAGAAAAAGCAGGAGTTTTATTAGACAGGAAAGCTTTGGCAGAAATTGCAGTTAGTGATCCTAAAGGGTTTAGCGAATTAGTTAAGATTGCTCAAAAAGCAAAATAACTAACTTCTATAAACTTAAAATAAATAAAGGACGGGTCTTGCTCGTCCTTTTTCTTTTATCCTCACCAAAGTTAATATAGAATTAAATAGTAACGTTCAAAAATTCTTAAATAAGGATTCAATTTATGTCTTTCGTTGAATTTGAAAATGTAAAGAAAATTTACAAAATGGGCGAAGTTGAAGTTGCCGCAGCGAACGGAATGACGTTTTCCTTTGAAGAAGGCGAATTCGTTGTTATAGTTGGGCCTAGCGGCGCTGGAAAAACAACACTTCTTAACATGCTAGGCGGCATGGACACTTGCACGTCGGGAAAAATTGTCCTCGACAACAAAGAAATAAGTTCCCTTAGTACAAAAGAGTTAATTGATTATCGCCGCCACGACATCGGTTTTGTTTTTCAATTTTATAACCTTATTCAAAACCTAACAGCTAAAGAAAACGTTGAGCTCGCTTCTCAAATATGCAAAAATCCTCATGACCCACTCGAGGCTTTAAACCTTGTTGATTTGTCAAAGAGAGCTGATAATTTCCCTTCACAACTTTCGGGCGGAGAACAACAACGCGTTTCAATTGCCCGTGCAATAGCAAAAAACCCAAAGCTTCTTTTGTGTGATGAGCCAACGGGCGCTCTTGACTATAACACCGGCAAGGCAATTTTGAAATTACTTCAAGACACTTGCAAAAAAGAAAACAAAACAGTTGCGGTGGTGACTCATAACTCTGCATTTTGCAAAATCGCAGACCGCGTTATCCATGTTCGCGAAGGCAAAATTTCTGAATGCTCTGCAAATAAAAACCCGATGGATGCCATGAATTTAGAGTGGTAATTTGATTTTAAATGAAAGCTTTTAGGAAAGACATCCTAAGGACAATCAAAGGTTCCCTTGGGAGATTTTTAGCTATTTTCCTCATTGTCGGCTTAGGCTCAGGTTTTTATGCAGCCCTTCGCATGATATGTCCAGACATGAAAATCGCAGCAGATTCCTATTTCGATTCATCTAACATGATGGACGTTAGAATAGTCTCCACGCTGGGTCTTGTGGAAGAAGACTTAAATGCAATAAATAACATAGACAGCGTTGAAAAAGCAACACTGGCTTATGAAACTGACATAACGGGAGAGCTTAATGGAGACCAAGTGATAATGCGTCTTCATTCTATGACAAATGACGACTCTCTAAACACAATTGAGTTAAAGGAAGGAAGATTTCCTGCAAGCAAAGGTGAGTGTGTTATTTCTAGCGATTGCGTCATTAACACAGAGAAAAAAATTGGCGACAAAATTAACATAAAAGATTGCTCAAGCGACATCGACTCAACCCTCGCAACAAAAGAATTAGAAATTGTTGGAGTCGTTGAAAGCCCGCTTTATGTTGACTTCGCATCCCCCGGCAGCACAACTCTAGGTTCCGGTCAACTCGAAGATTACGCATATGTGACAAATGACACATTTGCAGATTCCTACCCCTATAATGAAATCTTTTTAACTATAAAAGGAGCTTCTGCCCTTTATTCTTATTCTGACGAGTATTCGTCTAAAGTGGAAGCGACTTTAAATCAAATTAAAAACATAGCGCCTGAAAGAGAGCAAGCTCGCCTTAACTCTCTTAAGGATGAATCTCAAGCAGAACTTGATAAAAGAAAACAAGAATATGAAGAGAAGAAGGCACAAACTTATGCTCAATTAGACGAAGCTCAAAACACTCTTGATTCCTCTAAAAATGAACTCGACTCCGCTAAATCTTCTTTAGATGAGGCACCAGTAGAGCTCGTCTTGGCTGAAAGAAAAATTTCAGAAGGAACTTCTCAATTAGAACAAGGGAAAAGCGCTTTAAACGAGTTAAAATCACAAAAGGCTTCTCTTGACTCTTCAATTGCAACTTTAAAAGCAGCCCTTGATTCTATGTCTCCTTCAGATCCTGAATACGAAGGAACGAAAGCCCAATACGAAGCTTTGTTAGCGCTAAACAGGCAACTGGATGCTGGAATCTCTCAAGCAGAAGCGTCCGTTGCAAGTGCGCAAGCGCAACTCGATTCTGCTAACGCTCAATATAATGCAGCCAAACAACAATACTATAAAGGTCTTAGTGATTATCAAAATGGTCTTGATTCCTACAACCAAGGAACAGAAAGCCTTCAAACAAGCAGAAACGAAGCCGAAACGCAATTAGCCGAAGCAAAGAAAAAGCTTGATGATGCGCAAACTCAAATCGACAATCTAAAAACCCCTGAGTGGCTAATTATGGATCGCTCAAAAATTGAGAGCGCAGAATCCTACAAAACAGACGCTGAACGCGTTGATAGCATAGCTCAACTTTTTCCTCTAATTTTCTTCCTTGTTGCTGCTTTAGTTGCCTTGACAACCATGACTAGAATGATTGAGGAAGAAAGATTATATATTGGCACATACAAAGCGCTTGGCTATTCTCAACTAAAAATTGCTTCTAAATATCTTATTTATGCAGCTATAGCTTCTGCTTGCGGTGCCATTTGCGGAATATTAATTTTGTCTGAAGTCCTCCCTAACATCATTATGGATGCTTATGGCACTATGTATCGCATGCCCCACACAACCCTTGTTCCCCTTGACATCCCTATAGCTTTGTTGTCATTTGTTGCGGGAGTTGGAATAACTCTGCTTGTCACTTTCACTGTTGTTTTGTCGTCTTTAAGAGAATCTCCTTCAAGCTTGCTTCGTCCAAAACAAGGAAAAGCAGGAACGAAAATTCTTCTCGAAAGAGCGTCTTTTATATGGAACAAGCTTTCTTTCTCGGGAAAAGTTACTGTCAGAAACCTCATCCGCTATAAAAAGAGATCTTTAATGACAATCATCGGAATCGGTGGCTGCACTGGTCTTTTGTTGACAGGTTTTGGATTAAATGATTCCTTAAACGACATGATAGACAAACAATATAACGAGTTGGTGAACTATAGTGCATCTATAACGAAAGTGGACAGCCCAACTGACAGCGGCAATTTAAGCTTAGAAGCCATCATGGAAAATGACACATATGTTGCAAGTAGCGCCGAAGTGCAATCTAATCTTGTTGTCACCTCCGATGACAACAAGAACGTCCACGCCTCCTTAATCGTCCCTAAAGACTACGAATCGCTCAAAACAGTTTGGAAAATTCAAGATAGAACAACAAAAAAGGCACTAGAGGAGCCTAGCGACGGTGTCTTAGTGTGCGAAAAATTAAAAAACCTCTATAACTTGGAAGTTGGAGATGGAATAACAATTTGCCAACAGGATAGCATGGGAAACGCCTCTAACAAGAAAATATTTGTAAAAGTCGAAGGCTTTTTTGAAAACTACCTTTTCAATTACATTTTATGTTCGCCTTCAACCTACTCAAAACTATACGATGATAAAACTCCTGAATACAACACTTTTCTTGCAAAGACAAACAGCGATAATATAACAAATAGTGATTTTTCAACGATTTCCTTTTCTACTTCAGCTGTTAAATCCGTTTCCTTTAAAGATGAAAAAATCTCCACTTATAAAACTTCTTTATCTGCTGTAAATATGGTGGTGGTAGTTCTGATTGCTTGCGCCGCGCTTTTAGCGTTTATCGTTCTTTACAACTTGAACAACATCAACATTTGCGAGAGAAAAAGGGAGATTGCAACGCTTAAAGTTCTTGGGTTTACTGACCACGAAGTCACTATGTATATCTATAGAGAAACCATCATTTTAACCTTATTAGGGTGTTTGTTCGGTTTGTTATTTGGCGTCTTTTTGGAAGGGTTTGTCGTTTCTTCTGCAGAAGGAAATTTAATGATGTTTGGTCGCGACATTCATCTTTTAAGCTACATTATTTCTAGCGTTGTAACCATAATATTTAGCTGCCTTGTTATGTTTGTTATGAGACGCAAGTTTAAAAAGGTAGACATGGTTGAAAGTCTTAAATCAATAGAATAAATTTGTGAATATTCACATTCTCGAATTTAGAGAAAAACATGAATTTTTAGATTGAATTATTTGAATTTCCTAACTTATTAACATTTCAATGACCTATTGTTGTGGAAAATGTGAATAAAATTTGAAATTTGAGATTTTGTATTCAAGATTCAACGTTTTCCTAGCAAAACTTTATTAATTGCTTAATTTGTGATTAATTTGTATGTTGATAAAATTTTACTTCAAATAAGCTATCTATCAATCTTGCTGGGCATTTCTTATAAATAACAAAAACCAATCTCCTCATTATAGAAAAAACACTAAAAAATTGTATTTTGTTTTCTGTAAAATAAAAACAAGCAGATAAACAGCGATTTTATAAAATTAGTTCAAAGTTATTAACCACAATTCTTCTAAAGTTAAGAATTTTCATAAGTTAACTTTAACTTATCCACAATCTATGAATAATTTGTGGAAAATTCTGAATTATTCTAAAAAATTCATTCTTTTGAAGAATTCTTTAAATATAAAGGTAAAATCAAAAGAAATATGGAAACTTTAACTTCAAAAAAAGAGGATTATTCATATGTGGCAGCCCCTGCCAGAATTGCTATTTATGATGATTTAAAATCTAGTCCAAAAATTATTGAAATAAAGGCGAATGAAACTAAAGAATTTATAGGTCTTCTTAGCTCAGAAGTTTATCGCTATTCAAAAGAAGCTGGAGGAAAAATAGCATATTCTGTCATAAAGCAAATTTGTGAAAATTATATTCATGCTAACTTTAAAGAAATGGTCGTTAGCATAATGGAAGAAGGAAATGTTATTAAATTTTCTGATCAAGGACCTGGAATTGAAAACAAAGAGGCTGCTATTCTCCCTGGTTTTTCTAGTGCAAATTCAGAGATGAAAAAATATATTGATGGCGTTGGCAGCGGTCTTCCAATCGCATGTGAATATATGCAATCCTCCGCAGGCACTTTAAAAATTGAGGACAATATATCATCTGGAAGCGTTATCACCTTATCACTTAATAAAAACAATAAAGAATCAATTTCTTTGAACTTAAAGAAAGAAAGGAAGGAAGAAAATATCTATCTTCCTTTAGTTGAAGAAATTTCATCAAGAGGCAAATTGATCCTTTCTTTTTTAAAGGAACAAAAAATCGCAGGTGTTAAAGATGTAGTGGAGCGCTACTCTTTCCCAAATTCTTCAGTGCACTCTGAATTTATAAAGTTAGAAAACTTAAATCTTGTAAAAAAAATTGGCACTAAACGCTCATTATCTCCTCTTGGAGAAAAAATTGTTGAAAATTTTGAGAGTTATCAACAATAAATTTTTAAAATTGATATAATCTTTATTCCTCCCAAAGCACGTCTTGAAGGAATTTATGAATCAAATTACGTTAATAAACACATGGCAAGAAATTTGCCAAAAATTGAAAGAAGACCCTTCTGTTGATTGGAATCAATTCTCTTCTGTTAAAGATAAATTGACTCCTCAAGCAATGAGCGATGGTTTTCTTCTTTTATCAATTGATTCAACCTTTTTGAAAAATTGGACTATAAAAAACTTTTCCACATCAATAAAGGATGCACTTATGTCTTTAACTGGAAGAGTTTATGATGTGAAAATTGACGTTGACGACACAAATATAGAAAGTCAGGAGATTCAAAATCCAATATCTTTTAAACAAGAAGTTAAAAATGATAGTTTTGCTAATTTGTCTTCTAACAATGCTTCACAAATATTTCATCAAGAAGATACTATCTTAGAAACAGAAGATAAGTTAAATATAATTCCTAGCTTAACTTTTTCTAATTTTGTTATTGGAGAGTCTAATAGAATGGCATATTCTATGGCTGTTCAAGTTTCAGAAACCCCAGGCTCCCCTGTTTTAAACCCTTTATTTATATATGGAAAAAGTGGACTTGGAAAAACCCATTTATTGCGAGCAATACAAAATGATGTTTTAAAAACTCATCCTGAATTAAATGTTTTATATATAGACACAAATGATCTCGTTAATGAATACACTCAAGCGGCAGCTCAACATAATCGCTATAAAGATTCTTTTTATAACTTTAGAAAAAAGTATGAAAAAATTGATGTTTTATTAATTGACGATATTCAATTTTTGCAAGGAAAGAAGCAAACTCTAGATAATGTTTTTCAAATATTAAATTCACTAACAACTAATGGTAAACAAATTGTTCTATCTGCAGACCGAGCTCCAAAAGTAATTGACATTGATGAACGTTACACTTCTCGATTTTTATCTGGAGGAACGTGTGATATTCACCCTCCAGAAATTGAAACAAAAGTAGCTATTATTAAAAGCTTTATTGATGAATATAAACAACAATCTCCAAACTCAACAATCTATATTCCAGATGAAATTATTAACTTTATTGCGGAATATTCAGGGAGTAATATTCGTGAATTAAAAGGCGCAATAACAATGATCATCTATAAATTTAGTTTTGAAGATCAAGAAATTGATTATGAAGAACTCAAAACTTCTCTTCTTAATCACTTCACAACCAGTAAAAATAATATAAGGGTTGAAGATATTCAAGAAGTTGTTGCAGATTATTATAAAATTTCAAAGAATGATCTTGTTGGAAAATCAAGAAGTAAAAATATTGCATACGCGAGGCAAGTTGCATTTTATCTTTGCAGAACAATTCTTGACATTCCATTTATTGAATTAGGAAAAAATTTCAATAGAGACCACTCTACAGTCCTTTATGCCGTAAATAAAATCGAACAAGATTTACTAACAAATAGAGAGACCGAAGAAGAAATTGAAGTTTTAAAAAATATTATTAAAGATTTATAAACAAATAATTAATTCTTAAAATTTTTGATTTTTTATTGTTAATAGCAGTTGATAAAAAACTAAAAATTTGTTGTTAAAAAAATAAACTTACTCTCTAATAATTTAAATTTATAAACATATTCACAATAATTATTAATACTATTATCTTTTATTTTAAAAACACAAAATGTAGTATTCCTTTCTTTTTGAATCCTTAAGAAAAAACACAATTATCAATTTTGTTATTATTTTGTTGTATAATTCTTAGTCCACAAATTAATTGGAGGAAATAATGAAAAGAACTTATCAACCAAATAAAAGAAAACGCGCTAAATGCCATGGTTTTAGAAATAGAATGTCTACTTCTTCCGGTCGTAAAGTCTTATCAAGAAGAAGATTAAAAGGTAGAAAAGTTTTAAGTGTTTAAAACAATAAAAAGCAATTCTAAAATCTCTGAGTTATTTAGAATTGGTAAATTAAAGCAAACGAAAGATATATTAATTTACTACAAATTAAGTGATAATTTAGATGAAGGAAAAGTTGCTTTTATTGCTGGCAAAAAATTAGGAAAAGCGCCCACTAGAAATTATTTAAAAAGACGTCTTCGCCACCTTTATTTATTGAATAAAGATAAATTTAATGATAAACAAATTTTATTGATCGCTAAAAAAAGCCTAATAAAAGCAGATTTTTGGAAAGTGAATAAAGATTTAGAAAAGATTTCTTTTAAGAATGGAACTAATTAGAAAAATATTTAAACAATTATTTCTTTTGTTGATTAATTTTTATCAAGTTTGCATATCTCCTCTTTTTGGGAGTTGTTGCAGATTCACGCCAAGTTGCAGTGAATACACAAAAATTGCAATTTCAAGATTTGGAATTTTAAAAGGAATTAAACTAGGTTTTAATAGAATTAAAAGATGTCGACCTGGCGGAGGATATGGTTATGATCCCGTCCCAGAAAAGATATAAAGGATAAAAAAATGTGGGAAGCAATTCTTAGTGGTATTTTTTGGTTAGTAGACTTCTTTCAAAAAATTTGCGGTGATTGGGGTCTTTCTATAATAATTATCACGATTATATTAAGGATTTTAGTCTATCCATTAATGAGTAAACAGGCTAAATCTAACTATAAGATGCAAAAAGTTCAACCTTTAATTAATGAATTAAATGAAAAATATGCTAACGATCCATTAAGAAAATCGCAAGAGATGCAAAAAATTTATGCTGAAATGCATTTTAATCCCCTTGCTGGATGCGTTCCTATGTTAATTCAAATGCCTATTTTTATTGCACTTTTCCAAGTGTTAAGAAATATTCAAGACTACATTCCAAATTCAGAAAATTTAACAATTAGTTTTTATAATATAGTCCCGGACCTCGTTAAAAACCCTTCTCAAGCTTTCTCCGAAAGCTTTTTAAGCTTTATTCCATATTTAGTTTTAATCATAATTTTTGCTGGGGCAACTTTTTTCCCAATGATTCAACAACAGTTAAAAAATAAAAATACTGCGCAAGGTAAACAAACACTAATTATGGCAACTGTTATGACTGTAATGATGGTGTTTATAGCGTGGACATCTCCTGCTGGAGTTCTTCTCTTTTGGGGAGTTTCCTCACTTCTTGGTATAGCACAAAATCAAATCACAATGGCGCGTTGTAAAAAAGAAGATGAGAAAAAGCAAGAAGAAGAAGAAAAAATTGCAAAACCATATAAGGTAGATGTTACTCGTAAAGTTAAAAAGGCTAAGCCTAAGAAAAAGAGATAGAAGGAAAAAATGGAATTTAAAACAGAAGTTGAAGAAGAAGAATTAGATAAAATTGCTGACACCTACACAGAGACACTAGAAGAAATTTCAAAATTCTTTCAAATTGGAGATGTTGAGATTAACGAATATGAAGGTGATGAGGGAGAGTTAATTTTAGATTTAGAAGGAGATAATATGTCCCCATTAATCGGCAGACATGGAAACACAATTTTATCTCTACAAAAGATGGTTACTTTAATTTCTTCTAATAAATTAGGTTATAAATTCCCAGTTACGATAGATATTTGTGGTTATAGAGCAAAACAAAAAGACAAGCTTGAAGATTATGCTTTTAAGATGGCGAACAGAGCACTTTCACAATCTAGAAAAATTAATTTAAGACCAATGAGTCCTTATGACAGAAGAATTGTTCATATGGCGTTAAGTGAAGAAAAAAGTGTCGAGACTTTTTCTGAGGGAGCAGGAAGAAATCGTCACGTTGTTATTAATCCACTCTAAGAAAATAAAGTTTTAACTAAATAAGTTTTAAATTAAAAATAAATATTGTTATCTAGACTTTTGTTATTTCGTATAATGAAATAAATTAACTATTCTTAAAAGAGGAATTATTATGAGTTTAAATGATAAAGGAAACAATTTATCAAATAAAACAATTGGTCAAACAAAAATTGTTGCCATCATTAATCAAAAAGGAGGAGTTGGAAAATCAACTTCGGCAATTAATCTCTCTGCAGCTTTAGGTGAATTAGGTAAGAAAATACTACTTATTGACCTTGATCCTCAAGGGAACGCAACAAGTGGTATAGGAGTTGATAAATCAAAGGTTGAGGAATGTATTTATGATGTATTATTAAACGATACAAAAATTGATAATGTGGTTATTAAAGAAGTTTGTAAAAACGTTGATATTGTTCCAGCAACAATAAATCTTGCGGGAGCTGAAGTTGAGCTAGTCAGTGAGATGGCAAGAGAAAACAGATTAAGAAATGCAGCAGGATCTCTTCGTGGATTTTACGACTATATATTTATAGATTGTCCCCCTTCACTAGGTCTTTTAACTATTAATGCGCTTGTTGCTGCAGATAAACTTTTAATTCCTATTCAATGCGAGTTTTATGCATTAGAAGGTGTAACAAAACTTTTAGATTCAATGAAAAGGGTTAAAGAAGTTTTAAATCCTTCACTTTCTATTCTTGGAGTTGTTTTAACTATGTTTGATAACAGGCAACTTTTAGCAAGACAAGTTGTTGATGAAGTAAAAAATTATTTTGGCAGCATTGTTTTTAACACTTTAATTCCAAGAAACGTTAAAATTGCAGAAGCTCCAAGTTATGCACAAGCGATTACTGATTATGCCCCAACGAGCAAAGGGGCGATAGCTTATATAGAATTAGCGAAGGAAGTGATTAACCGTGGCTAAAGACCATAAAAGTGGACTTGGTAGAGGTATAACAAATTTAATAAATAATACTCAAGTTGACACTGAAGAGAAAAAAGGTGTAGATAATTTAATTTCTTCTAATTATGATCCAGAGCAAGCCACTGTTAGGATTAGAGAAACAAGATCTTCTTTACTTAACTCGCCTAGTAATAACAACGAAAACAAGGTTTCAGATTTTTCAATTAATTCTTCTTCTGTTAATGAAGGAATTTCAACAGAAGAAGAGAGAAAAATAGTAGATGAATATAAAAAAGATAACAAAAATGAATTTTTAGAGATTGACGTTGCTTTAATTGAGCCAAACCCTGAACAACCAAGAACTAATTTTAAAGAAGATAAACTTCAAGAGCTCGCAAATTCAATAAATGACAAAGGTGTTCTTGAGCCTATTTTAGTCAGACAAGTAAATGGCGGAAAATATCAAATTATAGCTGGGGAAAGAAGATGGCAAGCTTCTAGAATTGCAAGAAAAACAAAAATCCCAGCAATTGTTTTAAAGCTTGAAGATAACGAAGTTTTAGAAGCATCATTGATTGAGAATATACAAAGAGATGATTTAAATCCAATTGAAGAAGCTTACGCGTATAAAAGATTAATGGATAAAATGAACTATACGCAGGCTGAACTTGCGAAGGCAGTCTCAAAAGGAAGATCAACGATTGCAAATGCTATAAGGCTTTTAGATTTACCAGAAAACGCGCAAGAAGCTATGTTTAATGGAAAGATTACCGCAGGGCACGCACGCGCGATACTTTCTGTTCCGAGCGAAAAGGGACGACAAAAGCTTGTTGAAAGAATTATTAATGAAAAGCTTAATGTTAGAGAGACAGAAACATTAGCAAGGTTACTTTCAATGAAACCTTCTGCTGTTAAGACAAAAGCGAAGAAACTTCCTTCTGAATATAAAGCGATTGCAAAAGCATTAAAAGAAGTGTTAAACACACCTGTAAAAATCAAGTCAACAAAAAATGGAAATAAAATAGAGATTTCTTTTAATGATGATGAACAATTGCAAGAGCTTTATGAAAAAATCTCAGAAGGAATCGAAGAATAAGCTTAGATTTAAAATTGTTTCACGTGAAACATGGACAATTATTTCGCAAAATACGTAAGAGGATTTGCAAACAATAAGGAACAAGCAGCAAAACTTTTTAATTCTGACAATATTGTTGGAGATCTCTTCCAAATAAAAACGAATATTAAAGACGGAAAACACACTTCCTTAATTTATAACAAGTTCGGAGATGCCCCTGTTTTTTTTAACGAAGAAATTTCTAGAGAAATAGAAATTTTAAAGTCAAAAAATATGAATATAGTGGGAATTTTATCTTTAGTTGGCTTTTCTGAAGATAAAGGTGAAGATAGAGTGTCAAATTACTGGGCAGAGTTTTTAATAATAGCCTATCCAAAGAATTATAGTGAAGAGTTTAATAATTTCGTAAATAATGCCTCCAAAAAGTTATCAAATGGAACTCGTCCTGATGCTAGTTTGAATAAACAAGAGGTAGAAAAAGTTATTTCCACAAAAGGGCAATGGTTTCCTTCAAAAACAAAAAAAATGCCTAAAAAAGAGAAAGGAACTGTTTTTTTAAGAACAAGAAAAACTTTAAAAGATAGAATAATTGAGCAAGGAAGAAAGAAAAATATTGGATGTTATATAGTTAGTTGGGTCTTTTTGCTTCTATTTGTAACATTTTTAATCTATTTTATTTCTCGAATAGTAGGAATAAGTGGATAAATGAATTTAAACAAACAAAATAATATAGATTTAGCTGGTCTTTCTTTAGAGAAGCTAACAGAAATAGTTAATGAGTTGGGAGAAAAGAAGTTCCGCGCTAAACAGGTTTATGAATGGATTCACAAGCATAATGTTAGAAGCTATAAAGAGATGACAAACGTTCCCAAAGGACTTAAGGAGCAATTAGAAGAAAAGTTTCCTTTTAAAGAGTTTAATCTTGATAGAACCTTGGAAGATAGTGATGGAACAAAGAAATTTTTATGGAAACTCGCAGATGAGAGTAAAGTTGAAAGCGTTTTAATACCAGATAAGAAAGAAAAGCTCCGTTTTACTGCTTGTATTTCAACACAAGCTGGTTGTCCAGTCGGTTGTATTTTTTGTGCAACTGGGCAATCAGGATTCTCAAGAAATTTAGAGAGCGAAGAGATTGTTAGACAAGTTATTGGGATGGAGAAACAAGAAAATGTTAAGTTTAACAATGTTGTTGTGATGGGTCAAGGCGAACCGTTCCTTAATTTTGATAACACTATAAAAGCAATTGAGAGAATTAACGAAGATGAAGGATTAAATATTGCTGCTAGGAAGATAACAGTTTCAACATGTGGCATTATTGATGGAATTGAGAAATTTTCAAAAGTCCCCAAACAATTCGGGCTCGCTATTTCGCTTCACAGCGCCGATCAAGACACAAGGAATGTTCTTATTCCAAAAATGAAAAACATGCCCTTAGAATCGCTCAGAGAGGCTCTGAAGAGGTATCAAGATTTTACAAATCGGAGAATTACTTTCGAATACATGTTGATTGATAATATTAACGATTCTTATCAAGATTTAGAGAAATTGGTCAAATATTGCAAAGGAATGCTTTGTCATGTTAATTTGTTAACTCTAAATCCTATAAATACGAACGTTGATGGAATAAAGAACTTACCTATTTTAAAACCTTCGTCTCAAAAAAGGATGAAAGACTTTGAAGATGGACTTATTTCAGAAGGAATTCCTGTTTCAACAAGAAAGTCAAGAGGAAAAAATATAGCTGCGGCTTGCGGACAGCTTGCAGGAGGCAAATAGAAGGAAATATGGACTCTTGCAACGAAGAAACAATTAAAAAGCATGTTATTCCAAACACATATGATTTTGTTATACAACGCTATTTAAACACTTATAAGAACATTGATTCTTTTAACAATGTTTCGCTTCTTTCGAATTGCGTGATTCTAGACACAGAAACAACAGGTATTTCCGTTAATAAGGAAGAATTGACACAAATTGCTGCCGCAAAAATAGAAAGAGGCAAGATAAAAGATCGATTTAACACTTATGTTAACCCTGGAAGAAAGATTCCTGAAGAAATACAAAATTTAACTGGTATAACTGATGAAATAGTAAAAAAAGCCCCAAATCCAGATAAAGCTCTAAAAAAATTCGTTGACTTTGTTGGTGACTCGATATTAGTGGCTCATAATGTAGACTTTGATAAATCTTTCTTAACAAAATATGAAGCTGGGAAGAGATTAGAAAGAAAACAATGGATAGACTCCCTTGAATTATCAAAAATTTTGTTTCCAAGGCTTAAATCTCATAGACTCAAGGACATTATTCAAGTGTTTTCAGGTCCAAAACCCACTCATCAAGCCGATAAAGACGTTGAAGCAACTGTTTTCTTATACAGAATGATTGTTTCATGCGCTATGCGAACGGATTTAAAGTTAATCAATTCAATTCAGCAATTAACAACATGCGAAGAATGGGAAAGTTCTTATTTTTTTAAAGAAATTCTTAAAGAGAGAGCGACTAAAGAAGGGGTAGACTTAGACAATGTTTCACGTGAAACATTTTATTTGAAAAGTGAAAGGGAAATTAAAGCACATCATTACATTAAAAGAAAAGAAACAAAGGAAAAGGGAAAAGGAGAAGGAAAAGAAGAGGGAAATACTACTTCAAAAGAAAAAGAGAAAACCTTGAAAATGCCTACAGAGGAAGAGGTTGTTACCTTTTTTGAGGAAAGTGGTTGTTTATCTGAGGTAATTGATAATTTTGAAAAGAGACAAGAGCAAATTGATCTAGCTCTTGCAATATTAGAGAACTTTAAAAAAGAAGGAAAACTTGTTGTTGAGGCGGGGACAGGAATAGGGAAAACACTAGCCTATCTTGTTGTAAGTTCTTTAATTAGCGAAAAGAATGGCATACCTATTGGAGTAGCAACGAAAACAAATAATTTATTAGATCAAATTGTTTATAAAGATTTGCCATTGTTAAAAAGATCGAAGAAGTTTAAAGAGTTGACCTTTTATCCATTAAAAGGAATGTCTCATTATCTTTGTCTTAGAAAATTAGACTCTTTAGTTGAAAGTACAAATAAGATTAGGAATTTTAACAATAAGCCGACATCAATTGCTCCTGGAATCGCAATGCTTTTAAGTTTTGTAGAACAAAGCGTTTATGACGATATCGACATGATCAACCCAGGGAAAGGAATATATAGATCGGACTTTACTTGCAATCCTAATGAATGCTATAGAAAAAGATGCAAGTATTTTCAAAAGTGTTGCTTTGCTCATGGCCAAAGAGATGTTAGTCAAGATGCTAATATTATCGTTACAAATTACAGTCTTCTTTTTAACGACGCCTTATCAGGAGGAAGAATTCTCCCTGATGTTAAACATTGGATTCTAGATGAGGCTCATTGTATTGAAAAGGAAGCACGCGAAGCATTTCAAGTTAGTATTGACGAAACTCTCTTGCGTTCTCTTGCTGAGCGATCTGCGTCAACAAAAGACAGGTCGAGCGTCTTTAAGAAGTGTGAATTGTCTTTTAAAAAGGCAAGATACAAAGAAGGAGAAAAGTTATTTTATATTTTGATTGAAAAGTGCAAAGCAGTAGGAGAAGCCTTTGCTGAAGTTATAGTTGACCTTGCGATTGCGCTTAGAAGTTTTAAATCATTTGACAAGCACCCTAGGTCGCCATATGAAGCTGAAGAAATATGGGTAAGCGAAGATGTTAAGAGTGAAAAGAGCTGGGAGGGTTGCATGCTTTTGATGGCAAAAGCCAGTGATAAGGCTCACTCTCTTTTGAATGCATGTCAAGATATAGTAGCTTTTTTGGATGATTATAACAAGATGAAGGGTAATGTTGCCGAAATTTGCAATCTAGTGTTTGATCTCAAAAAATTTGAAGATGCTGCATTATCTTTAAACAACACTGGCAAAGACTATTTTGATTCAATAACGATAACAAGAAGAAATTCTTCTCTCCCCTTCTCTGTCAATGCAAATCCTTTTGAGCTAGGAAAATTTTTAGAACGCTATCTCTATAAAAGATGCGATTCTATTGTTTTTACATCCGCAACGCTAAAGGTGGATAGAGAGTTTGACACCTTTAAAGGGACAATAGGAATAGATCAAGAGGTAACAGAAGCAACTATCGATTCACATTTTAATTATGATGCGCAAATGACAATTTACGTTCCAACCGATATACCTTGCCCTAATGCATCCTCAAAGGAAGGAAATGAGGCTTACATTTCAAGTTTGTCAAAATTGTGCGCGGAGGTCATTCGTGCGCAAGGGGGAAGCACTCTTGTTTTGTTTACCTCAAGGGCGGAGATGGAGAAGGTTTTTAAAAGCGTTAAAACAACTCTTGAACGAAGCGATCTTCCTGTCATAATGCAAACTAAGGGAGTGTCAACAAAGTGGCTAGGGGATCAATTCATCGAAGAAGAAAAACTTTCTTTATTTGCTCTTAAGTCTTTTTGGGAGGGCTTTGATGCTCCTGGAAGGACCCTTAAATGCATAATTATCGCAAAATTACCTTTTTCAAAGCCGACCGATCCCCTAACAAAAGAAAGAGAGTTTAGGGAAAAAGGGAATTCTATTTTTACTAAATATACGCTTCCCGAAACGATCATAGAAATGCGGCAAGCTGTCGGGAGATTGATAAGAAAACAGACAGATAAGGGAGTTGTGGTATTGGCAGACGGAAGGATTAATTTAAATTCCTATGGGAGGCAAATATTAAACTCCATGCCAACAGACGACATTAGACGCCTTTCTTGCCAAGATATCATTAAATCTATTGAGAGCAATTAGCATAAAAGAGCATTATCAGACAAGAAAAAAGGGTGCGTAATATGATAAAATCTACATCGTCTTTGAAAAGAAAGGGAAAGTTATGGATCTATTAGAAAAATACGAAGATATAACTTATGGAGACAATGTTCTTTCTTGTTTTGGAGAGATAACTTCGAGACAAAGAGAAGGAATGCTTAAGATAGACAAACTTGGGGAATATAAAAATATCGACCCTCAAGATCAGCTTTCCTTAGAGGAAGAAGACTATAAGCGCATCATAAAAAAGATGGATTGCGGAACTTATAGCAATGATTTTGTCGTAACGCTCGAGGGCAGGATTTACATTCTAGTTAATGTTGAGTCAGCGCTTGAAGCATCTGAGAATAATAGACCCATTCTTATGAGATATATTGGCAAACTTACTGAGGTTCAAAACTTGCAATATATTAATGAGCTTATGTATATAAGGGAAGTTGTTCAAGAAGTTAAAGCCGGGCAGCAAGAGAAGAAGGTTGAAGAAACAAAGATCGAGGAGAAGAAGAAAAGTCGCGATAGCAGGCTATTAATAAATGCAATTATTTATATTTTGCTTTTCGTGTTTGTTTGCGCTGAAGGGTTTTTAACAAAGGATTCTGGAAAAGTTGCACTAATTTTAATGATGTGGTTTGCCTATAAACTTGCTTTAGAAGACGATCTTGCCAACAACAAGAAGGCAAAAATTGTTCTTTTGGTTCAAGCATGCTTCCTAGTCATAGGATATTTGCTTGCTTGTTTAGTGAGTAATTTTTATAGTATCTCAACAATTACTGGAGGAGTAATTAAATAAATGAAGTTTGCTATAGCGAAAAAAGAACTCCAAGATGCTCTTAGCGTTGTTATCGCTGGAGTTGCAATAAATTCAACATTGCCTGTTATGGCGGGAATTTTTGTTAGGGCGGAAAATGATGAAGTTACATTTGAGAGCACAGACCTCGATTTTTCGTGTCAAGTGAGCGCAGGAGCTGCTGTTGAGGAGCCTGGACAAACTGTTTTGCCAGGAAAGCTTTTTTTCGAAATAATAAAGAACATGGAAGACGCTCGTGTTAGCGTTAGCGCGGACGAACAAAAAGCTTTCATCACATGTGAGGGTTCAGCTTTTTCTACAAACGTTCTAAATCCAGAAGAGTTTCCTAAATTTCCAAACATAGAAACAAATGAGTGCCTTGAGATTGAACTTTCCAAATTTCAAGCTATGGTGAAAAGGGTTAACAAGACTGCTGCAAAAGATGAATCAAAAGGCGTTTTTACTGGCGTTTTCTTTAGATTAAAAGACGGAAAGATTAGCGCAGTCACGTCTGATGCGATTCGCGTTTCAATCGCAGAAGAAAAAGACGAGAGCAACAACGCAAACGAGTTTGACGCAATTTTGCCAATGCATTTCCTAAACGACATATGCAATATAAACGACGAAGGACAAATTGTAAAAATAGGAAAGAACGAAAATCAAATTGTTATAAAAGTTGGGAGTTCGACTTTTATTAATAGGAGGCTCAATGGAGATTTTCCTGATTTCGAGAAGCTTATAAATGCTAATAACGAAACGACAGTCGTTGTTAACAGGCAAGCGTTCATTTCTGCTATAAAGAGAGTTTCGATTTTAAAGAGTGATGCGACCCCTGTTTATATTAATGTTGATGTTGAAAAATCCATGATGCAACTTTCTTTGAATGCAGAAAGCGGCGAGATTGCAACAGAGGTTTTGCAAGCAAATTGTTTTGGCAACTCCTCGACGATAGCATTCGACGGAGCGAATTTGATAGATGGCATTTCTGTTGCAGGAACCAATGACGTACTTTTCACCTTCTCGTCAGGACCCGTTCCAGCTCATATTGCTCCTTGCGTTGTCAAAGAAGAGGACATCTCATTTGAAAAGGTAAAGGAAACAGAGGGAAATATGATGGACAATAAATACCTCTATCTCTTAATGCCTATCTCGCAAAGAAAATAAGAATTTCCGATTAAAGTATCAAGTCTAATAAAAAGCATAGCTTAGAATGGCTTAAATTAAGCTGTTTAAGGAATAAAAAGACAACCTTCGAGTTTTTTCATGCTAAAATTAAATAGTTATGTTTATTCTTTAGCATTTGAAAGA
This sequence comes from bacterium, assembly GCA_963588595.1. Lineage (GTDB taxonomy): Bacteria > Actinomycetota > Coriobacteriia > Coriobacteriales > Eggerthellaceae > Phoenicibacter. The sequence continues at coordinate 44,546 of CAVAIA010000052.1, forward strand.
AGGAGTTTTGATGTCTGAAAATTCTGAAGGCACGTCACATTACGGAGCTGGTGACATTCAAGTTCTTGAAGGCTTAGAGCCAGTCCGCCAACGTCCAGGCATGTATATTGGGTCAACGGGGCCTCGCGGTTTGCACCATCTTGTTTATGAGGTTGTTGATAATTCCGTTGACGAGGCACTCGCTGGTTATTGCACGGAAATCGATGTTACGATCAACAAAGATAATTCGGTAACTGTTGTTGATAACGGAAGAGGCATTCCTGTTGAGATTCACCCTAAGGAAAAAATCCCGACGGTAGAGGTAGTTTTGACTATCCTCCATGCTGGTGGGAAATTTGGCGGTGAGGGTTATAAGGTTTCTGGAGGACTTCATGGCGTTGGTGTTAGCGTTGTTAATGCTCTTTCAACAAGAACAGTCGTAAATGTTAGGCGTGATGGGAAAGAGTTTGAAATTGCTTTTGACCATGGAAAAACAGTTGAAAAGCTTCACGAGGTCGGAAAAGCCACCGAAACAGGGACGACGGTAACTTTTTGGCCTGATCCAGAAATTTTTACAGAAACAATTGAATATAATTGGACGACGCTTGCGAATCGCTTCAGAGAGATGGCTTACCTTAATAAAGGCTTGAAAATTATTCTCAACGATGAGCGCGATTGTGACGAAACGGGCAAACCACACACAGAGGTCTTCCAAGCAGACGGAGGAATAGTCGATTTTGTTAAATTCTTAAACGTTGGCAAAGAGACAATCAATGAGCCTATCTATTTTGATGCTAAAAGTGAGGAGGGAGAAGTTGAGGTTACGATGCAATGGTCCAGCGCATACACAACTTCAATCATGACTTTTGCTAACAACATTAACACAACTGAGGGAGGAACCCACCTCGAGGGATTTAAAGCAGCTCTAACAAGATCCCTTAATAAGTATGCTAGGTCTAAAAATTTGTTGAAAGAAAAAGACCCTAACTTAACAGGCGAGGACACACGCGAAGGTTTGGCAGCGGTTATATCAGTTAAATTGCACGAGCCTCAATTTGAAGGTCAAACTAAAACAAAACTTGGAAACACAGAGATCAGAACGCTTGTTAACGATGCTCTTTCTAAAAATTTGGAAGAATTCTTAGAAGAGAACCCTTCTGCTGCAAAGGCGATCGTTGGAAAAGCTTCTCAAGCGCTAAAAGCAAGAGAAGCGGCTCGAAAAGCAAGAGAGGCAACTAGAAGGAAAGGAGTTTTAGATTCCTTTAGCCTCCCAGGGAAGTTGGCAGATTGTTCCTCAAAGCAAGCGGAACTTTCCGAGATTTTCATAGTCGAGGGTGATTCGGCAGGCGGCAGCGCAAAGCAAGCGAGAAATAGAAAATATCAAGCAATATTGCCTTTACGCGGAAAAATTTTAAACGTTGAAAAGGCAGGCTTGAACAAGGCTCTTTCGTCGGACACGATTTCTAGTTTAATAACAGCGATCGGGACGAACATAGGAGAAGATTTCGACGCAGATAAAGCGAGGTATCACAGAATCATTATAATGACAGATGCTGATGTTGACGGCGCCCACATTAGAATTTTGCTTTTAACATTTTTCTTCCGCTATATGCCAGAGTTGATAACTCGAGGGTATGTTTATGTCGCGCAACCTCCTTTATATGGAGTTAAAAAGAGAAATTCGAGAAGTCCTAAGATAGAACAATATTTTTATAAAGAAGAGCAGCTTAAAGAGTTCACATCGAACGAAGAAAATAATTCAAAGTTTGATATTCAAAGATATAAGGGTCTAGGAGAGATGGATCCTGATCAACTTTGGGAAACAACGATGGAACCCGAATCAAGAACTCTTTTGCAAGTTTCGATCGAGGATGCGGCGACAGCCGAAAGAATTGTGAGCGAGCTTATGGGAGATTTGGTTGAACCTAGAAAGAAATTTATCCAAGAGCACGCAAAAGAGGCTCGTTACCTCGATATATAAAGGAGAATCATGGCTGAAGATTTTGAAAATAAAGATGATATTAACAACGCTAATGAGAGAAACGATGTCAATGAAGTTTCTTCTAGTGATGATTTAGAACAAAATGAAGTTGAAGAAAATGCGATTGGTAACATCGAGACAGCAGAGATGTCTCGAGAGATGCAACAATCTTTCCTGGAATATTCAATGTCTGTCATCGTTGCGCGAGCATTGCCTGACGTTCGCGATGGATTAAAGCCAGTTCACAGGCGCATTTTATATGCGATGAACGAATCTGGCTATTTGCCTTCGAAGCCGCATATGAAAAGTGCGAGAACAGTCGGTGATGTTATTGGTAAATATCACCCACATGGCGACACGGCTGTTTATGAGACAATGGTTCGTTTGGCGCAACCTTTTTCTATGAGATTGCCGCTCATTGATGGGCATGGAAACTTTGGATCGATCGATGGTGACAGTCCTGCGGCTATGAGATACACCGAGGCAAGGCTCGACAAAGCAGCTTTGGAGATGT
>CAVAIA010000053.1:0-10387 GCA_963588595.1 bacterium
GAGGACGACAGGTTGATTGTGGCCTGCGGAAATGACATCGGCGGGCTCACAGTTCAAGCCGCACTTGAATGGGGCATGGCAAGCGAGGTAAACTTTGGTGCCGATGAAACGTTCATCGGCGACTGTTGTGGGTCAACCGCCACTTTCACGCTCTCGACAGGAGACGTTGATGTGGCGGTTTTATGCCCCGATGCTGTGGTAAACTTAAAGGAAGCTGACGAAGACTTCATTGAACTTGGAACAGTTGTTTTCGATGGTAACCTTTTAGTTTCCCCAACTGGGAATTTTGACACTTGCACAAACGTTGGCTACATGGCCGACCGTGATGAGCAAAAGGCAGACATCCAAGCTTTCCTTGGACAAAGAGAGATCAATTTTCGGCCTCTCTACACTTTTGCAACTGCTTCTGCGCTTGCTAATGGGCTTGTTGAAGCTGCAACGATGGATCTCGCTTCTGCTGCAAGAGCGAGTTACCCTTCAGTTGCCTACACAAAAGACAGGCCAACTTCTGTTTTAGTTGCAAGAGCCTCACTTTCACAAGATGAGCGACTTTCGCAACTTGTCCGAATCTGCAATTCCTACCTTTCGCTTTTGCAAGAGGAAGGCGAGGAACTCACGCAAAAACTTTGCGAACTTTTTGAAAACGATGATAAAGATGAGGTGATGAGCTGGTGGCAGAACTCGACAACACGATTCGGGTCGGAACTAAAGATAGAGGAGCGAGGATAAAGCACTTATTTTTAAGTGTTATTGTCATAATTGCATTGTGCATACTTTGGTTTTTTGCAGCACACATAATTGACCAAGAAACCATTTTGCCGACTTTTGAATCCACGATGCAAGAATTTATTAAAGCGTGGACTAACACTCGAACAGTTAACAATTTGTTGTTGACAATGTGGAGAGTTACAATTGGCGTTTTATATGGGGTTGCCTTGGGAACAATTTTTGGGCTTATAATGGGCTATTCCGACAAAGCACTTCAGGCGCTTTCGCCAATTGTAAACTCAATTCGTCAAGTGCCAATCATGGCATGGGTGCCAGTTTCAATCATTTGGTTTGGCATTGGAGATGGACCAACAATCTTCCTTATTTTTATGAGTGCAGTGTTTCCTTTGATAATCAATGTGATTGCTGGGGTTTGCGACATAGACAGAAACTATTTCAATGCGGCTAGAAGCATGGGAGCAAGCACACTTGCAATCTTTAAAGACGTTGTTATTCCTGGATCGCTCCCAAGTTTTATAACTGGTGTGCGGCTTGCATTTGGCGGAGGTTGGATGAGCGTTATTTGCGCAGAGTTTATCGCAACGTCCTCAGGGTTTGGCTACCTCATGATTGAAGCGCAGGAAAGAATTCAAACGCCGAAGCTTTACGCTCTTATGATTATGAGCGCAATCATCGGCTATGTTATTGACCAAATCCTTCGTTTAATTGAACGCAAAGTTACGGCTTGGAGGTTTAAAGATGGCGAAGTTGCAAATTAAAAACATTACCAAGATTTTTAAGAAGAAAAACCATCCTGACCACATTGTTCTTGAAAACTTAAACTTCTCTGTTGAAGAAGGCGAGTTTGTCTCTCTGCTTGGTCCTTCAGGCTGTGGCAAAACAACGCTTCTGACGATGATTGGCGGTTTTCAAGAGCCAACTTCAGGAGAAATTATTGTTGATGGTGAAGTTGTGACGGGACCATCTTCTGAGCGCGGGTATGTCTTTCAAAATTACGCACTTTTCCCTTGGATGACGGTGGAGAAAAATATAGCATACGGAATGAAGTTTCTCGATTTCACCCCGGAGGAAAGAAAGCAACGAATGGACAAGCTCATCAATATGTCTCATTTAACGGGGCATGAAAAAAAATATCCGATTCAGCTTTCTGGCGGCATGCAACAGCGCGTTGCGGTTGCGCGAGCAATGGCAGGGCGTCCGAAAGTTTTGCTTCTAGACGAGCCTTTGGGGGCTGTGGATTTTCAAACGCGTGAGTTAATGCAAAACCAGCTTGATGAGATGATTCGCAGCGCAAACATAACAGCGGTCATGGTAACGCATGATGTTTCGGAGTCTGTTTTTATGAGCGATCGCGTCATTGTTCTTGGCAGCGACAAAGGTCGTGTTGTTGCGGACGTTAAAATCGACATGCCTCGCCCGCGTGAACGCTTGAGTTCCGAGTTTAATGAATATGTTCAAAAATTGACGTTGCTAGTGAGAGAAGCTTTCAGCGAAACCTCTCACTCGCTTGATGAAATGGAGGAATAAGCCATGAAACATCCATGCATAGAATTTATTCTGGCTTGCCCTTGTTGCACTTCTTTGGCGGAATATGTCAAGGAGCTTGCGCATGACTACCCAAAAGTTGAAACTGTTGTCTACACAGCAGGTGAAGATGTCGAATATGTTAAAAAATATGGACCACAAACAAGCAGTGTTCTCATAATAAATGAGAGCGAAGCTGTTACAGAACATTCAAAAGAGGCGGTTTTGGCAGCTTTTGAAAAAGCAAATGCTTCTGCTTAAGGCGTCGTTATGGTTGACCAGATTTTAAAGCTAATCTCTGACACTGTTTTATCTGCAATCAGCATGCTTAATTCAGCATCCGTGTGGATAATTTTCAGTTTTGCAGTTGCAGGTGTTATTCATGAATTTGTTGATGCAAAGAAAATGCAGAGAGCAAGCGTTGGAACGACGAAAATTTCCGGTCTTATATCTGCAACAATAAGTGGTTTTTTGTTGCCAATTTGTTCTTGCGGAACAATTCCTTTGGGCGTTAGCCTTTATTACTCTGGCGCCTACCTTGGACCTGTTCTTGCGTTCATGACTGCAACTCCAATGATCAATCCAATAGCTCTAATTTTATGTTTTGGACTTTTGGGACCACAAATTGGGATAATTTACTTCGTAACAGGGCTTGTTGCTCCGATGATAATTGGAATGATTGGCAACAAACTTGGAGGCAAAGAACTTTTTTATGCGCCAGCCTATGAAAATCAGCAAAAAATTAACCTTAATTTCGAAGAAGAGAAACTTCCAGTTTCAAAAAGGATAAAGTCGGGCCTAAATTGGGCATTTACTGATTTAGCGGTTGTGATCAGCAAATACACAGTTTCAGGAATGCTCATTGCAGGGTTGCTTTTTGCAGTCTTTCCGCAAAGTGCAATTCAAACCTATCTTGGAAACCCTGGCGTTGTGTCGCTTTTTGGCATCACTGTTGTGGCAGCGCTCATGTATGTTTGCGCAGTCGGTCACATCCCCTTTATTGCTGCAGTTGTTGCCAGCGGCGCAGCGCCTGGTGTTGCTATTACTTTTTTGATGGCAGGATGTGCAACAAACATCGCAGAACTCATAACAATTGCCAAGACAATTGGAAAACGCACTGTTGCGATATATGCGATAACGGTAACACTGCTCTCTCTTGTTGCAGGACTTTATGCTAATTATTCTCTGCCAAATTTTCAGCCAGTGCTAGATTATGATGCGATCAACCACAGCATTACAAGCGCAAACACTTTCATCCTCGCATTTCCCGATTGGTTGCAGGGGATTTGCACAACAATTTTGATTGGATACGCAATTTTTGCGCTTGTTCGCTACATTCACAAAAAGGTTAAGGAATCTAAGCAGAGCAAGGGGGACGCTACAAATGCCTAGTGAAGAGAAAGCTGCTAAGAAGAAGCTTCCACTCTGGGCAAAGGCCGCGGTTGTTGTTGTCATCGTCGTGGTGGCGCTTGTTGCTCTTGTTATGTTGCGCACAAATTTGCAAGAGCAGTCGGACCAAGCAGACGTTGAGAATGAGACGTGGGCAACTCCGGTCTCGGACGATAACAAGGCGCTCCAAGAGTTTAAGAAAAATCACGAAGGCGAAGAGATTTGTCTTGCTTGCGAGGAAGACATAACAGGTGATGGGCTAAAAGACTTGCTTGTTATCACTCGTGATTCTCAAAATGCATACACAACTCCAATGATTGCTGATTCTGAAAATTCTTGGCATGAGTTAGATCGTGTCCCTGCACCTTTTGAAAAGCAAAAAATTAAGTTCATTGATTTCGATAAAGATGGTGTTAACAACGCACTCATTTCCGGAGAGAGAAACACAAAAATTGGGTATGCGATCTATCGAATAACTAACGAAAACAAGTTTATTGATGTTTTTGGGGAGGGGATGGAGGATTGTTGCTAGAATAGCAGCTTCAATTCTTTTGGAGACATCGCTTATAAAAGCATGTTTCATATGTAGTAAAGCAGATTTTTAAGCACATCTGCGAGTTGGTTTTTTTAGAGAAAGGATCTAAAAATGAAAGTTGCTTACATCTTTGAATCTGATCATGCTCACGAGATTTTGGAGTTCATGATCATCCCTCAGCTTGAAAAAGGAATTCATGGAGTTGATGTTGCAGGAATGGTGTTTTTCTTTGACAACACTTACCTCCTCCAAGAAGGCAATCCTCTTGCCGCTCGCCTTTCTGCATTAGCAGAAGAGCATGGCATTTTGCTCATGGCTTGCGACCGTTGCTGCTATCAACGTGAAATTGCAGATAAACTTGTTTCTCCTGCAGGCATTGGCTGCTTCCCTAATGTTTACGCTGCTCTTGCAGGCGCAGACATCGACCAGGTTATCACACTTTAATCGAAGCTGCCATCTATCTATGAGCGCCGAGTTATTATTGCTCGGCGCTTTTTTTTAAAAGGAATAAGTATGAAGAAAAGAGCAATTTGTGGAATTTGCCCTGACAAATGCTGGGTAGAGGTTGAAATTGAAGATTGCAAAATTGTTAAAGTTGCGCCAGACAATAGCAATCCTTTTGGAAGGCTTTGCCCCCGTGGTGCGCTTGCTCATGAAATTATTTACTCTAACAAACGAATTTTAAAACCTCTAATTCGGACTGGCGAGAGAGGCGAAGGGAAGTTTAGGCAGACCACTTGGGATGAAGCACTTGACCTTGCTTCTTCGAATTTTTTAGAAATTAAAGAGAAAATTGCTATGTTAAAAATCATCGTCGAGACTGAACGCTACGACAAGCAATTTGTTAAAAACTGGACAAGCGGTTTTGATGAATTTTCGAAATATCTTAAAAGTGTAACGCTTCAAGATTTGTCACACTATTGTGGTGTTCCAGTTGATAAAATTAAGCAATTGACAGATCTATTCTGTTCAACTGAGAAAGCTTGCTATTTTTCATATACTGGCATTGAATATCAACTCAGTGCTGTTCAAAATTGCAGAGCAGTTCACATTTTATGGGCACTGACGGGTAAACTTGATGTGAAAGGTGGCATGTTAATCAATAAGGGAGGCTTGGGTGTCTATCCATTAGCAGAATGTAGAGATGTTAGAAGGATTGGTGAGCGTGAGTTCCCTTTTTTCTCAAGGATGCTTAACACAGGTCAATTTTCTCTGACTCCTAAAGCTGTTCTGGAGGATGACCCTTACGCTGTTCGCGGTTTTTATTTTGCAGCTGCTTCTCCTATGACAACTTATCCAGACAAAAAATTATGGGAGAAAGTTTACCAAAAGCTTGATTTCATTGCAGTTAACGAGCGCTTCATGTCAGAGGATGCTAAGTATGCAGATGTCATTTTCCCTGCTACAACTTATTACGAGAATGCGTCAGTTGTTAACACTCCAGCAGGTCCAGCAATTCGTGAAAAGGTGATTGACCCTGTGGGAGAGTCTAAAAACGACTTGCACATTTTGAAGGCTCTGGCAGAGAAAATGGGTTTTGGCGACGCTTACCCTGAAGAAGACGATGAGTCGACCCTTTTGTGGATGTTAGATGGCGACTCAGAAATGCTTGCTAATTTGCGTTCTGGCAAAAGGACTCCTGTGAGAGAGTATGAGAGCAAAAAGTGGGAGAGTGGTCATTTGCGTGCAGATGGTAAGCCTGGTTTTCCAACTCCAACAGGCAAGTTTGAGATATCGTCTACATACATCAAAGAATGTGGATATGTTGGCTACCCTGTTTACAAAGACATCCGCAGTGTTTATGAGTTGGGAGATTCCGAGAATTATCCAATGATGATGACCACTGGTGCCAGAAGTAGAGTTCGCTTTGCATCTTTCGGACCAAACATTCCTGAAATTGCAAAAATAGAACCAGCCCCTCTTGTTGATATTGGCAAAACTGATGCGATGAGCCTTAACATTGCTCAGGGTGACTGGGCGCAAGTGGAAACAGTTTTTGGTAAAAAAGAGTTCAGAGCAAACGTTTGTGAAATGATGAGTGGATGCATTCACGTGCCTTTCGGTGGCGGAAGTTCATTTATGCCTGACGCTTGGGAAACGGGCAACATAAATGAAATTTGCAGCCTTGATTTTCACGATGAGCTCTCAGGGTTCTTGCTCTACAAATCAATGCCGTGCAAGGTGAGTAAGGCACAGGGTGCGGATCTTCAATAAGCAATACGTTAGAAATGGAGGGCACTTCGCGACATGCAAAGCAAAACTAAAAGTCAAAACGTTCACCAGAAGTTCAATGACAGGCAAAATGAATTTCGTCTATTCATAATTAACTTCATTGTTAACGACGAGTCTAAAAAGGTGTAAAGATTATGAAGAAAGTAAAAGATTACGTAAAGAAATATAGGGACATGGGCTACACCTGTGCAGAATCCACATTGCTTGCATGCGATGAAGCATGGGATTTGAACCTGCCTGAAGGCTCAAGCAAGTTTTTGGCAGGTTTCGGCGGTGGCATGTGCACAGGCTATGTTTGTGGCGCAATTAGCGGTGGTGTTGCAGGTTTGAGCTACAAGTATGTTCGTGTGAACGGGCACGAAAGCCCGCTGCTTGCGAAGAAGGTCAGCACGTTTCTCACGCTTGTGCAGGAGCGCCTTGGCACTAAACTTTGCAAAGAATTGCAGCCACGCTTCCTCACAGAGGAGGAAAACTGCACCCCAACGGTTTGGGCGATTACCGAGATTCTGGATGAAGTTGAGGCTATGGACTTTGATGTGCCAGAGCACAGTGAATATGACCTGCGTTTTCCACCTGAGGGCAAGCCAAGTTTCAGAGACTACGAATGCGTTGGAAGTGACAAAGAGTAGACGCGAACTAACATAATGTTCTCCTCCAATAAATACTCAAAAAAATTTCCTGCCAAATTGAGTTAGCAAGTGCTAACTCTGAATTTATTTGACCGCTGACCTTCTGACACCTTGAGGGTGTGGTGTCAGACATAAGCACTTGACACCAAATGTGACTAAGACGAAAGGTTCGTTTCTTGAAGGACCCAACGAGACGTCGGCAACAGAATATAGTTCTAATAAGATGCATGGTTCGCATTTGGGAGAGACAGCAATTGCAATACTGACTATAGAGAACAAGCACTATGCTAAAATTGTTCTTGTCTCTATAAATTTAAAGAAAGAAGCAAAAACATGATAATTGTGACTGGTGGAGCTGGGTTTATTGGCAGCAATATTGTAAAAGAATTAAACCGTCAAGGACGGACAGACATATTGATTGTGGACGACTTGAACAATCGCAAGGAAGAAAATTTGTGTTATAGAAATCTTCGTGGGTTGCAATTCTTGGATTATATGTTCAAGGACGATTTTTTTGAGGCTATCATAAATGACGACCTAGACGGCGACGAAATTGATGTTATCTTCCACGAGGGCGCTTGCTCTGACACCATGGAATATGACGTGAACTACATGATGCAAACCAACTACGAGTATTCAAAGGCGGTGTTGCATTTTTGCATGGATCATAAGATTCCATTTCTCTATGCTTCTTCAGCTTCCACATATGGTGGTGGCGAAAATGGCTTTAGGGAGGGAGATGAGTGTGAGGATGCTTTGAATCCTTATGCCTTCTCAAAGTTGCTTTTTGATCGCTACGTTCGCCAGCAAATGCCTCATGCTGAAAGCCAAATTGTTGGTTTGAAATATTTTAATGTCTATGGTCCCCAAGAGCATCACAAGGGCAATATGGCTTCAATTTTCTATCAGCTCTATCATCAATTAAAGGACAATGGCGTAATAAAGTTATTTGGGGAGTATGGCGGCTATGATCAAGGCTTCTCGGAGATGAAGGATGCTGTGAAAGAATATTGCGACTTTTTGGATGCAGGCGGATACTTTAAGTATGGGAAATAAGGTGGCATTTACGAACGACGTGTCGCTTTTAATTGAAGAATGGATGGCTGAAGATGACCGCTCAAAATAGCGAATCGAACAACGAGAAAATCACTTCGGTTGAAGAAAAAAGAAGCGATTGGTCCTTTGAGAGAAAAAAACTTCGGAAGCTTTCTATTGTCTTAATCATTTCAGCTGTTGTTTTAATAATAATAAGTGGCAGCATGGTCGCAATTTTGGGACTCGGGCTGACTTCGACTGAAACGGGAAGATCGCTCACTGAGGATCAACTCGTCACAATATTTAACTTGTTTGTGCTCATGTTTGTGGTCGAATTTGTTATTTTGCTCTTCGGCGTCTTTAGTCTAAAAGCTGCCAAGAATCCGAAGAAAATTATGCCGTCTTTATTCTTAAGTTGCGCATGCTTTGTTCTACTGCTCGTTGAAATTATCGCCGACTTAACAACAACACCTGACATTGCTGGTGCTATCGTTTCACTTTTGCTTATGGTGTTTGTTGGCTATATGTGCTATCTCAATTGGAAGATTCGCTACAATCGCGAGGACTTAGGGGGACGTCCTGCAGGAAACGATGGAGCTGAATACCCAGATGGTTTTAATCCTAAGAAGCTTGGATTTATGCGACTTTTGATGATCTTCCTCGCTCTTAACATCATTGCAACTGTTGCAATTTTGACATTTGTTTCAAAAAGCCAATTCGGAATACAATTCGACCGCATTCTCGATCTGGTAAATTTGATTTTTGACGCAATTCTTTTTTATTTGATTTGGAAAAGATACGCTGTTGCAAAGAAGTTTGCTATCGGCATGACTTTGTTTAATATAATCGCTGGCACAACATTTAATATTATAGCTGGTTCTTTTTCAGCTTATAGTCAGCTAATTCTTTGCACCAACGATCTCATTATTTTGTTCTACTTCCTGTTCTCGCGTCGAGTTGACGCTGTTCTCACGGTTCGCCTTACTGACAAGCAAGGCATCATTCGAAACGTGGAGAAGGAGGAGACTTTCTTTAAGCCTCGCACTTGGGCTTTTTGGAGAAGCATTATCGTTTATGTTTGCATCTTCAGCATCGTCGGACATTGGATGGAGGCGGGATATTGCACATTCATTAAGTTGGGATGGATTCCTGGAACTTATGATCCAACGTCGCAAATTTGGTCGGATTGGCTCTATCCTTTCCCAGTGTATGGCATTGGTTTTGCATTTTGCGCTATAGTGTTTTACCCAATCAAGAACTGGCTGCAAAAGAAACTTCCGAATAAATGGTCACCTTTATTAATAAGCTACGTTATTAGCGCACTTATTTGCACAGGCATCGAACTTATCCTGGGCTTGACTTCAAACCAGCCCGTTGATGGGGTTTATCCTTTGTGGGACTACAGCAACATGTTTTGCAATTTCATGGGGCAAATTTGCCTTCAAAACGCATTGGCATTCGGCTTTGCTGCAACGATTATCACTTGGATTGTCTACCCTTTCCTTGAAGAGCAAAGACTCAAACTCGACAACAACGTTTGCAACATCATCTTCGTCGCAGTCGTTGTTTTCTTTGCAATTTTGATGGGACTTTATCTCGTTAAATTTCCGGCACCAGGATTCAATATTTCTTCTTTGGCTTAAGCTCGATAGTTATTTAGAAACATGACAAAAGAAACGCAATATGGAACTAACCATCATATGCCCGTTCAATGGCGCTCTGAAATTGAAAGCGGCGATGACGTTCCTGCGAAGGATGCTTCTTTGGAGGACAAGACATCTGTGATTGTTCGCACCGGTGGCCTATTTTTAAGAAGCGGTGCTGGTGGATGGCGAGTCCGCGATGCGGTCAACCGCGTGGCAAATGCGCTTGGCGTGACTGCAACAGTTTCAATTGGCCTTACCGACATTGATTGCACGGTTAGAGAGGGCGGTGAGAAGTGTTCTCAAACGATTGTAATTCCCGACAGCGGCGTTAACACAAATTTAGTTCTCGACCTCGATGAATTTTTAGCTGAAATTGATGATCATGGCGGCGAAATTTCAATTTTGGAATACCATGAAAGATTCGACAATTTGAAATCGAAGAAACCCCTTTATTCTCCTGCGATTAGCGGTCTTGCATCAGGTGCTGCTTGCTGCGGGTTTACGTTTTTGCTCGGCGGTGGAATTATTGCGATGCTTTGCGCGTTTGTTGGTGCTGGTCTCGGGCAATTTGTCCGTCGTTTGTTGCTAGCAAACAAAATTAATCAATTGCTCGCTGTGGGAGCGGGAGTTGCAATTTCTTGCATCGCTTATGTCGCTTCTTTATATCT
>CAVAIA010000054.1:0-75549 GCA_963588595.1 bacterium
TCAAACGTGCTCGCTATGTGCGGGCACGTTTGCGCTGATCTAAATCAAGGCGCTTTAAGCGCGTGTCTCCCATTTTTAATAATGTATTATGGCTATGACTACACTCAAGTCACTTTATTAGTTTTCGTTGCCAATATATGTTCGGCGGTAATTCAACCACTTTTCGGGACAATTGGAGATAAACACCCTTGTCCTTGGTTCATGGCGCTGGGAGTTTTTTGCGCGGGGCTTGGGATGTGTCTTTTAGGCTTTTCGAGCAACTATTTTGCTGTTTGCGCCTCCGCAATGTTAGCAGGAGCTGGAAATGCTATGTTTCACCCGGAAGGTGGGAGAATTTCCAATTTGGCGGCGGGGACGAGAAAAAGTAATGGCATGAGCATATTTGCAGTCGGTGGAAACATAGGTTTTTTCATCGGTCCTTTTTTGACAGCAATCTTTCTTAGCAATTTTGGGATGACAGGGACGATTGTATTTTTGTTCCCAGCTGTAATTTGCGCGGTTGTTCTCCTTGCGTTTAATTCGCGGTTCAAAAGATTGGGGAAAGCGTCCGATCGAGTTAAGGGTGAGAATAAAGATGAGAAGGAACATTGGGGCAATTTCACTTTGACTATGTTTTCTTTGGCGGCAAGGGGGATTTTGCAATATGGACTCCTTGCATTCATTCCACTTTTCTTTGTTGGTGTTTTAGGGCAAAGCGAAGCGATTGGATCCACTGCCCTTTGCGTTTATAGTGTTGCTGGCGCTGTTGCAACTTTTTTGAGTGGAAAATGCACAGAGAGGGTTGGCGGCGTTCACAAGATAACTATAACTTGTTTTTTGCTAACTATCATTTTCTTAATTTTGATGGCGTTTACTAGAAACATAATTTGCGCTTATGTCCTAACTGCCTTGCTCTCCATAACAACGGATTTGTTTTACCCGAGCCAAGTTGCGCTTGGAATGTCATATGTTCCTCGGCATTTGGGAACAGCTTCTGGAATTTCATATGGATTAGTTCTTTGCGTTGGAGGAATATTTGAGCCTGTTTTAGGCAGCATAGGAGACGCATTTGACCTACCAACTGTCATGCTTGTCATGGCGTTTATTGCAGCACTTGGAGCTATCTTTGCATATGTTGTCTTTTACGCTGACAAGAAGATAAAGGATAAAAATTAAAATCCTTTGTGAGAGTCATTTTCTTCTTTTAATTCTCTCCAAGATTCTAATTTAAGAGGGCTAACGTTGCCTCTAATTGCGCACCCAGGCTCGCTTTTATGTTGACAATTTCTAAACTTGCACTTGCAAGAAAGCTCGCTTATCTCAGGAAATGTTTTGCTTATGCCTAAATCGCAATCTATTAAACCGAGACTTCTTAGTCCTGGCATATCGATTATGCGACCGCAAGGTGAGGTGCAAGAGTTGCCAAAGTCAAAGATTTGGCGAGAGACTGTTGTGTGGCGTCCTTTATTGTCCGTCTCTCGAACGTTTGCAGTTTCTGTAACATTTTTGCCTGCTAAAGAATTGATTATCGTGGATTTGCCTGCGCCGCTTTTCCCAAGAAGAACGCTTGTCTCTCCTTTTTTAAAAAGGTCGGAAGGCAAAACTTTTTCTTTTTCGTTAAAGAATTCTATTTTTGAGTTGTCGCCTTTCTTTAGGCGAGACATGAATACATTGTCGAAGAGGTCAAAGATTTCATCTTCATCCAAAACTTTTTCGCATAAGTCAAATTTGGTTAACAACAATATTGTTTTTGCTCCAGAGTTTTTAGAAATCGCAAGCTCGCGTAAAAGATGCTTCGAATTAATTTCAAATGAAACATTGCAAATAACAACGCAGTTGAAATTTGACGCTAGAACTTGAGGTTTCGATCTTAAGACTGGATCATCTCTCACTAGGGACGTTTTTCTTTCTTCTATGTTTTCTATTATTGGGATGTCAAGAGATGGATCGTTGTTTATATTAACGATGTCGCCGACTGCAACAGAAGTCTTTAAGCGCGCTAATTGAGAAGAAAATTGTGCGCGAAAACTTTTTGCTATAGAGAGGGATTTATCGTTTAACTCTTGAACTAACGGAAGACTTTTGTCTAGTTTTATAACTTCGGCTCTCATTTAAAACGCTTTTGCTTTGCTAGCTTTCGTCGAGGTCTTCGTCGTCATCTTCATCCTGTTCTTCAGTTGAAGTGGTTTCTCTTTTCAAAAAGAAGACATAACTGAAAAAGGTGATCGCTCCTAAAGTTAAAGACAAGATGGTGGCAGCGATCCTTTTTGTTGTGACTGCGTTTTCTGAGGTGCTTCCGTTAGAAACTTTTGTGCCAGACTCTGCGTGTATGTCAGTTAAACCGTCGTGGTCTTTGCAAGAGATGTTAAAAGTGCCGCGAACTTGAAGCGTTGTTCCACGTTTGCCATAAGATCCAAAAGTGTCGATTGAGTTAACTAAATTGTTTGAACAATACACAGTTATAGTGTAAGTGAGGTCATCCTTGCTCTCTTGCAAAGTGATCCATTTGTGAGCGTCATCAAAGTCGCATGCTCTGGCGTCTCCTATCGCCTCTCCTTTAATTTGGACAGTTTGGCCGTCCATTATGGACGAAGAAGTTCCCTTCAATTCAGAGATTGAAGCGTCATAGAGGAAAGAGGAGTCGGTCTCTTGAGAAGGGTTAACCCTGTTGTCGTCCTCTGTGGTCTCGCTGTTCTCTATTCTCTCTGAGTCGTCTTGGCTATTAGATGAACATCCACTTATCATGCATGACGTAAGAAGCAAGAGAAAGCAAGTTGTTATTGCAACAAAACGTTTCATTTAACATCCCCAATTTGCTTTATCTTGCTTTCTTTTTTAAGACTTCTTCTCCTTGGTTTTAGGCTGGCGATGATTTGAGCAAAGAAGGAGAGTAACGCCAAAAACTCAAGACGTCCAGCCCACATAAGAATGATGTATCCTATCTCAAGAGAGACGGGCATTCCAGCAACTGCAATACCGCAAGTGATTCCTGTGTTGGAAGTTAGCGCTATGGATTCAAATAGCGAGAGTTTCGCATCGTAACCGCAAGCGATTCCTGCCAGCATCCCAGCTATATAAGTCATAACGAACAAAATGAAAATTGTCATTGCGTTTTTAACAACAACAGGATCGAGAACTTTGACTGTGCCATGATAATAATGCATTGAAATTTTTGCTGTGTTAGGCGAAATTGCTTGTTTGATTGACAAAAGAATTGACTTGCAAATTATCCCAAGCCGCTCTAATTTGATTCCGCCTGCAGTAGAACCTGCGCTAGCACCCACTGCCATTATAAGAGCGATTGCCACAAACGCGCCGGAAGTGAAAACGACGCTTAATTGGTTTTGAGTGACAACGCTAAGCCCAGTTGTTGTGAAAGCGGAAAGCAAAGTGAAAGTTCCTCTATGAACGAGAGCCGGAAGAGAATTAAAATATTGGCTATTAGTTGCAGAGCTTGTGAAAACGAATGTCATAACTGCCATCCAAATGATCGCGGTCTTGACTTCAAGATCTTTGAAAAAAGTCAGCGTTTTTCCTTTAAATAGGAAGTAGAAAAGGGTGAAGCTTATAGCTCCAACGATCATGATTATCATGCAAACAACTTCAAGCGAAAGGTTGTTGTAATACATCAAAGAATCACTCATAGGGGTAACACCCGCTGTTACAAAAGACGTTATCGCTAACCAAAAACCATGGAGGATAGCTCTCGAAAACTCAAGCCCGCTTAATGCCATAATGCACGTTAAAATCAGAGTTGTTGCTGCTATAACAATAAGAGTCATTCTTAGAATGAAGCGAGTTGCTAAAACTATGTTTGGTATAACATGCTCACTTCTGCCTTCTCCTGTGAAAAGCGCAGCACTCGTTCCCTTCCCGAAAATGCCGAGCGATAGGGCAACAACGATGATTCCAAGTCCTCCAGTCAAACACATCATAAATCGCATCATATTGTCTGCGTATGAAAGGTGGTTGAGGTCGACGACGAGCGTGGCTCCCGTTGTTGTGAATGCAGAAACTGAGTCGAAAACAGCATCCAAGTAGTTTAAATAATGACCAGAATAAAAAAGAGGAATTGCGGCGAGCAATGACAAAACAATCCATGCAAGCGCGGTTACTCCAATGGCTTGTTGTCTATTTAATTTTTCTGGCTTGATGTAGGCAAGCGACATAATTGAGCCGAGAATCAAAGCGATGCCTATCGCAGTTAGATACCTTAGAGCTGGAGCCCATTCATTAAAAATAATGGCGACGATAAGGGAAGGCATCATTATTATGCAACTCCCCAAGATCAGAGAGCCAAGGTAGTGAATGATGATTCTAACGTCAGTGAGTGTTAACCTTTGCCACATTAAAATCTCGCATTGTAGATAACTGTTGTTATAGAAACAATGAACCAAAGAAACACGATGAATGCAACTATAGATAAAAGCAAGGTCAACAGCGATTTCGCAAAGTCAAAAGAGGTCGTCGACTTCTTCTTTTTGTTGTTTTGCTTTGTCATAACTTTATAATTTTACAACTTTAAAACAAATGAGTGTGTAATATAATAATCACAAATCTTATATAGTTTTAATTGTTATAGACGACGAAATAGACATATCTTCACTTAATGAACGCCAACGGCGCATGATCAAGGACATCGTTCACCTCGGCAACACTGTTGCAAGCGAGATTTGCACGCCGAGAGTTGACATGATGATGGTTGACGACGACGAATCTGTCCACTCTTCAATCGAGCGAATGAGGGGAACTGGCTATTCTAGACTTCCTGTTAAACATGGCGACAATGATGAAATAGTTGGCATTGCTTACTACAAAGACCTTGTTAGCGCCCTTCTAGATGGTGAGAGCGATTTGAGCGTTTCAAAGTTTATGTATAAGCCAAAGTATGTTCCAGAGAGCAAGGACGTTATAAAGCTTCTTGAGGAGATGCAAGCTGAGCATGTCCAAATGGCGATTGTGATTGATGAATATGGCGGAACTGAAGGTCTTATAACTGTTGAGGATATAGTTGAGGAAATCGTTGGTGAAATTGCAGACGAGACCGACGACGAAGAGGCGATGATAGAGCAAATTTCAGAAGGTGTTTGGAGAGTTAATGGAAGATATCCTGTTAGACTCGCAGCTGCTGCAGGGTGGCCAGTTCAAGAAGATGAAGATTATGAGACGATAGCTGGCTGGTTGATGGATGAGATAAATTCAGTTCCTCAATCGGGTGAAATTTTTGAGACAGGCGACTTCATTTTCAGGATTGAGAGAATGAGAAGAAATAGAATTCAAACTATAAGAGTTGAGAGAATAGATAACAGCGAAAGTTAGAGCTTTAAGTGTTATAATCAATTTCGTTGCACAAATGTGTGTGCATGAGAGGATTAATAAACGTTAGGAGTAAAAATGGGAAGATTTACCGCATTCACAACAGGCGTTTTATTTGGAGCAGTTGCGGGAGGAATAGCAGCTTTGATGTTTACGCCGAAAAATGGCGAAGAGAATCGCCAACTTGTTGCAGATTACGCAAACACTCTTGCAAATAGTGCACAAAAATATGGGGCTCAAGCGCAAGGAGTAGTTCAAAGCGGACTTAAGAGCGCAACTGAGATCAGCGGCGAGTTTGTAGACAACGTTAAGACGACTGCAAATTCTGCTGGTGAGCAATTCACTGAAAAGAATGACGAGCTTCGCGCAAAGATTGAAGCAGCTCGCGATCGCATTGCTGAGCAAGTTAAGAAGAACAACGATGCGGAAGAGGAGCCTGCAAAAGAAGATAAAGAAGAAGAGAAGGCTGAAAAGGATCCTGAGAAAAAAGCTAAGAAAAAATCGAAGAAAGACGAAGAGAAATAGTAGCTAAGTTCTTTGCTTTTTTCAACTTTCAAATTAATCAATAGAAGAGCATTTATTTCGACCAGCGAATCCGACGATGAGATTGTCGTTGAGAAAGCTGGTCGTGTTCATTTCTTCGCCTTTAACAACAAAAACAAGTGTGTTGGGATGTTTGTTAAACGTCCTGATGTTGCTTTGATGTTTAGGCGAAAGGATCTTTTTGCTCCTTTGTCATGTTGTGATTTTGTTAATGAGGGAGTGATAATTTCAAACGATTATAAAAAGAAGACTGAAAAGCTAAGGAAAGAAGAGGGGCTGGATTTAGATTGCACATTTGTTCTGGATGGAACGGATGTTGTTACAGAGAGTGGAGAAAATCTTGGCGTTGTTGAAGAGTTGATTTGTGATTCTAAAAGCGGGAGGGTTGAGAACTTTGTCGTTTCTGATGGAGGCTTGTCTGACACACTTTTAGGGAAGAGAACATTAAGCGGGGACATGATTGTTGGACTTAGAGCAGAAAGTTCACAATTTGCAATAATGAAGACTGAGAGCAAGGATGATCTATCTGGCCCCGTTCTCGTTGTTAAAGATAGCGCTAAGCAAACAGAGCATGAGGGAGGAGTCGCAAAAAAGACGGCGGTCGCTTCTGTTAAGGCGAAGAAGAAAGCGATTGAAGCCAAGGACACAATAAAAGAGAAGGCAACACCCGGCGCGAAGGCTGCCAAAGAAAAAGCAAGCACCCTCGCTGAGAAGGGCAAGGATAGTTTTTCAGAGACTTTTCAATCTACTAAGGACGGCGTCGTTGGCTTTAGAGACGAATTTTTGAAGGCTTTTAGATCAGAAGACGAAGCAGAGGAAGACGCCACTTTAAAAGAAGAGAGCGAAGAGTAAGTGAGGTGTTTTTAGTTATCCCTAACTTTTGCAGTTGCACAAATTGAAGAACAACTGCAAGCATGAGCCCAATAGCCATTAAGTGATGCTTTGCAAGCTATCTTAGAAGCTTCTGAGAAATCCTTAGTTATCCCAAAACACGCAGATCCGCTTCCCGTCATGCTAACATTTTCAGGCTTTGTTAAGTTTTCTTTTAGGAAATTGATCGTTTTGCCTATTTCGTCGCATATAAGACATGCGGGAGAGAGCAGGTCATTTTTTAGATTAAACTCCCCGTGAACATCGTCTTTGCACTTCATCTCATCAAATTTTTCATAGCAAAGTCTCGTTGAAACTCCAGCCTTAGGCTGTAATATGACGAGAGAATTTTTCATGGATGCGTGAGTTTCTAACAATTTAGAGCCATCTTTTCCCATCAAGGCTTGCCCGCCTTGCAAAAAGAAAACGACATCGCTTCCAAGATTAGTTGAAATTTCTTTTGAACTTGAAACTAGATTTTCATCGTCAAAAATTAGGTTAGCTGCCCTAAGAGTTGCAGCTGCGTTAGAAGATCCGCCTCCGAGACCTGCCATAGCAGGTATATTTTTTTCAAGGAACACTTCAATGTGAAGTTTTTCTTTGAAGTTAGATTCTTTGGCTGCCAGTAAAAGTGCTTTAGTTATTAAATTTTCGTTTATGTCAATTTTTAAGTCATAACACGAGCGATCATCGATTGTTATAGCGATAGACAAATTTTCGCCTTCGATTTCTTGCGTTGGTGTTTCTTTAATTCCGTAGATTGAATTTTTCTTTGCATTTCTAATAGATAAAATATCGTTTTTTTCTGACTTGTTAGTTGCAACGAAAAATTCTAGATTGTCATGAAGAGTTAAAGTTTGCATCAATGTTTTGACATCATGTTTCTTTGTCTTATCATCAAGTTTTCCAACTTCAAGAGAAAGGTTGACCTTTGCGGGTGATATTGCATCTATCGTTTTCATCGTTTTGAAAAGAAACTTTAGATCGTAAGCGTTATAGTTGATCCGTCGCTTGAAATATATCCTGATAGCGAAACACTTCCAGATGAGGTTGTGTCTTTTTTGCGAACGACTGTGATTGTTTTAGTTGTTATTTCAACTCCATCAATAGTAAATAAGGTTGTTGCGTTTAATGTTAACGTGTTTGCGTTTAGAGTTCCATCAAGTTTCACATATTGACCAGACGAGCAAGTTAGAGTCATCGTTGCCTCTTCCTTTTCTTCCTCTTCTTGTTTTTGTTCTTCTTGAGTCTCACCCTTTGAGTTATCTCCTTCTGTTGCAAGCCACGTCACATTGGCTCCCCATCCGTCAACTTCGCTCCACTCAACCCTAACTTTCATCTTTTTGACGAGATCGTAGTGTCCATTAGTTTGATTTGACATCCAACTTTGCCAATTGCTTTTGTTAGTTGAAACAACGCTGCCGCCACCTTTTTTGGTAAAGATGAAAGTGACTTCGCCGCCATCCTTCGTTATTTCGCCTTCACGGGTGACTTCGGCGTCTTGAACGGCATTAGCGCTGCTCTCGTCATAGTCTTTCATCAATGTTAGGGCGTCAGCTTGAACTTGATCTAAGTCAGGCGCTCCATTGGGGCGATAGTTTGTGGACTCCACTGTAAAAGATCCCTTTTCCCACTTAGAGAGCAGTGAGTTGTAAGTGTATTTTAAACGCATCTTTGAAGTTGAATTGATGCTCGTGTTTGAAAACTTGACAGTTGCAGTTGCATCACAAGCATAGACTGACGCTGCTTCTCCAGTCGAAGTTGTGACGCGCCCAATTGAGACGTCTTCTATTGTTGGCGTTGAACTAGACTTGTCAGATATATATTTTATGGAGTCATACTTTGGAGTTGTGGCGCTCAAAAAGTCTTTGTTTGCTTGCTCGACGGATGGGCCCTCTGGAGCAGACGAGGCGCTTCCTATGTTTAGAAAGGACACTAAATAAAATGCCACGATGGCAAACACCAAAACAATGAGAATATTTCTAGTCCAATTTGCGAGCCTTGTCCACTTTGTGTAGCGGGATCCTCCTGGGAGTTTTTCTTTTGAGGAGTGGTGTGACTTCGATCTTTCAACCTTCGGATTTACTTGATATTCCTCTCCAAGATAAGAGACGCCCTCTTCAGGTAAATTTGTGTCGATCATGTCGTTCATTTTACTTGTCATTTCTTGGAAAGTTGTTAAATTGATAAACTAGAATAATTATATAAGGATTTTTAATAGTTTTAGAGCAAAATACATGAAAAGAAACTTAATAACGAGAATTGTTAATAGTTGGTTCGATCGAGTTGTCGGAGCAATGAAAGGTGAGGGTCTTTCTGAATCTGAGGAAAGATATGGCGCTCATAGAACCAAAAGAGATTTTGTTTGGAACTCAATAGGAACCGCGTGTTGGTCTTTTGTTTTTCCTGTTGTGACCATAGTTTCAACTCAACTTGTTGGAGTTGAACAGGCAGGAATGATTTCTATGGCATTTGTCGTTGCTCTTCTTTTGATGTTCGTTGGCAATTTTGGAACGAGAGCGTTTCAAGCATCCGACATAAAACATGAACACTCTTTTATTGATTACCAAGTCAACAGATGGCTATCTTGCGGCTTGATGCTCATTTTGGGTTTCATCTATTGCACTATCAGAGGATATACAGGCATGATGGCAACGATAACAACGGCGGTGTTGTTATATAGAATGGTCGACGCTCTAGCTGATGTTTACGAAGGTCGTCTTCAACAAGTTGATAAGCTCTACCTTGCTGGAATTTCTCAAACGGTTAGAAGTTTGGCAGCGTTGCTATTTTTTAGCATATTTTTGCTCATAACTGGGGATCCAGGAATCGCTTGCTGGGCGATGGCGATAGTTGCGGGAGTAACTTTTATCGTTATCACTTTGCCTCTAGCGCTTCTAGAGACGCCAAAAACAAGAGAGTTTTCACCTAAAAGTTTAGTTTCTCTAATTAAATCGACAGCTCCATTGTTTATAGCATTGTTTTTGTTCAACGTTATAGAGAACATGCCAAAGCTTGTTATGGAAGGCGTTTTAAGTTATGACGCGCAACTTTTCTTCAATGCGCTTTATTTCCCTGCTCAATGTATCTTAATAATTGGACAACTTGTCTATAAACCTTTGATTTTGAGGATGGCAGACGTTTGGCAAGACGATTCGAAGAGAAGAAAGTTCGACCTTTTGATTCTAGGGATCATGGTCGTGATTCTTGTCATCACGCTAGCTGCATGGTTTGTCATGGCAACAATCGGAATTCCAATTATGTCATTTATGTATGGAGTGGATTTTGAAGGCTATCGTCAATTGGCTTATGTCATGATAGCCACGGGAGGCGTGACGTGCGCGATAGACTTTGTCTACCAAGTTATAACTGTTATGAGAAGGCAGCGGGATGTAACAACTCTTTATTGCGTCACATTTGGATTTTCGTTGTTCATACCTTCCTTGTTAATCGGGTTTGAAGGTTTAAATGGTGCAATATTGAGTTACTTGATAATAGAGTCCATTTTGCTCGTTCTTCTCGTTTGGGAATATTTCAGAATAAGAGGCGATTTAACGCGAGAATCGCAAATTAGAAAAGAAACAGAGGAACACGTTAGAAAATCATTTTTAGACCTTTATGGCTCAGATGGTTCTCAAAACCAAGAAATGACTGATGACGGAAACAATCAAGGTTATATTGAAAGAAATCGTGCGAGAAGAGAAGAGCGAAATCGCCACTCGCGACTTTAAAAAGTTATATAATTTTTAAAAAGTTCTGTTTCTGTGAAAGCTATATATTTCTGCTATTTTCATTATTAATTTATTCTTTAGGAAGGATTGTATTATGCCAGCTGCTCCAACAGAGTTGCCAAAGACATTTGAGGGATATCAAGAGGCAAGAAAACAAGGTTTTTTGAAAGTAAAGGATTTTAAGGATAAAGGTGGGAAGCTTGTAGGTTATCTTTGCACATATGCGCCGCTAGAAATAGTGGACGCTGCAGGAGCTTCGGCTGTTGGACTTTGCGGAACTTCAGATGAGGTTATTCCTCAAGCTGAAACTGTTCTTCCAGCAAATCTTTGTCCTTTGATTAAGTCGACCTACGGCTTTGCCTACACTGACAAATGCCCCTATACCTATTTTTCTGACGTCATCATCGGGGAGACAACTTGTGACGGGAAAAAGAAGATGTATGAGTTGTTAAAAGATTTAAAGGATGTCTACATCTTAATGTTGCCTCATGACAGAAACAGACCATGGGCGAGGGAGGCTTGGAAAAGCGAGATTGTCGCGCTTAAAGATTTTTTGGAGAAGAAATTCGATTGCACAATAACGGACGAATTAGTTCGAGATGCGACAAAAAATAGAAATAGACTCAGAAGCGCGATATGCGATTTATATGAGCTTCAATTGAAAGGGACAACTGCACTAACATCGGTCGAGCTTTTAAGTGCAATGGCTGCTGGCAGCTTTAATTTAGATGTCAATGACTACATTGCAACTCTTGAGAACATGGTGAGCGAGAATAAGGGCAAATGCAATGAGGAGAATGACAAGAAAAAGAGGATTGTTTTAACTGGCTGCCCTTCAAATGGAGTTATAAATAAGATTGCGAAGTCGATAGACGACAATGGAGGTGTTGTTGTTGTCAATGACTCTTGCGCTGGAGAGCGAACAAACCGCTTCAAAGTCGACCCAGATGCTGAGGATATATATGGGGCGCTCGCTGATAAATATTTTGACATTAATTGTTCGATTATGACCCCTAACGATGGCAGAATGACCAACACGATTGAAATGGCAAGAAAATATCAAGCTGATGGTGTGATTGACATGGTTTTGAATTGTTGCCACACGTTTAATGTCGAAAGTGCTTTGATGCAAAGAGCTTGCGAGGAGGCGGGATTGCCTTATCTTAAGATTGAAACGGATTATTCACAAGGCGATGCAGGTCAAATAGACACTCGAATTGCTGCATTTATTGAGACACTTTAGTTAGCCGTTTTATATGTATTCAATTGGAATCGACATAGGCTCAACATCGGCAAAGGCAGCGGTCGTTGAAGATGGCAAAATTGCTTTTACTACCGTTATGCCAACAGGATATAACAGCGTGGATGCGGCTGATCGCTTAAAAGAAGAAATTCAAAGCGCGGGTTTTGAGATAGGCGAGGATGTTGGGGTTGTTGCGACGGGATATGGGAGAATCTCAGTTCCTTATGCAGACAAAACTGTGACAGAGATAACTTGCCACGGACGAGGTGCCTCCTTTTTGTTTGGCGAGGATCTAACTGTTATAGACATCGGAGGGCAGGACACAAAGGCGGTCAAGATAGAGAATGGCACTGTCTCAAAATTCTTGATGAATGATAAATGTAGTGCTGGAACTGGAAAGTTTCTCGAGATTATGGCAAACCGTTTGGGGGTAACACTTTCAGAGTTGATGGACATGGCCAAGAAAGGCGAGATTACTCCAATTTCTTCAATGTGCACAGTTTTTGCAGAGAGCGAAGTTATTTCTTTGATAGGTAAAGGAACACCAAGAGAAAACATTGCAAGAGGAGTTGTTGATTCGGTCGTTACAAAAGTTTGCTCTTTGGTTGGAAGGGTTGGCGGTGAAAAATATGCTCTAACTGGTGGACTTTGCGACGAGGAGTTCATGGTCGAGTCACTTAAAAATGCTCTTGGGGCTGATGTTGTTACATGTTCAAACGCAAGGTTTGCAGGAGCTATAGGAGCTGCGCTAAGTGCTAAATGATGGCAAAATTTAGGCCATCTTTAGAATAAAATTCAAGTTTGGTTACGAAAAAGGAGAGAAAAATGAGTGGAAAAGTAGTTTTAATTGCACAAGACAAAATGGGTCATGGAGATGACACGCTTGGCAAAAAATTGATGAATGCGTTTATTTATTCGCTAACAGAGGCAGAGGAAAAACCAAGCCATGTTCTTCTCTACAATGGTGGCGCTTATCTTACGCAAGAGGGCGCAGAGACTGTTGAGGATTTTAAGAAACTAGAGGAAGCTGGCGTTGAGATTTTGACTTGCGGAACATGCACAGAATTTTTCAACATTTCAGAGACAGTTGCCGTTGGCGCCATAACAAATATGTATGAAATAGTTGAGATTTGCACAGAAGCAGACAGCGTTATTCGCCCTTAGGTTTGCTCTTTAACTTTTAACTAAAAAAAATTCTTTACAAAAGAAACTTTTTTGTTATCGTATATACGATAGTTTTGGATATTAAATTTTAGTTTTGTAAAGGAGTTAATGATGCCACGTCCAATTTTAGACACGACAGAGTGTATTGCATGCGAAGTTTGTGTTGAAGCTTGTCCTCAAGGCGTTTTGGAAGTGAAAGGCGACGTTGTTGAGGTCGTTGCAGAGGATAGCTGCATTGGTTGCGGTGATTGCATGGAGGAATGCCCGATGGGATGCATCACCGAAATTCAAGAAGACTAGAATTTCTAACCAATGCATAGAGTTATTGTTGCAACTTCAAATGAGGGAAAAGCAAGAGAGCTTGAAGCGATGCTCAAGCTCTCTAATTATAAGCTCGAGTCCTTAAAGGAAGCTGGTATTGAAAGCGACCCTGTCGAAGATGAAACGACTTTTCTCGGCAACGCGAGAATCAAGGCGAGAGCGGCATTTGAGGAGTGCAAGAAAAGAAACATCGAAGCTTGCGTTTTAGCTGACGATTCAGGCATTTGTATAGATGCTTTGGACGGAAGACCTGGAGTTTTGTCTGCAAGATATGCAGGAGTTGGCGCAGGTCAAGATGCTATCAACAAAAAGATTTTCGAAGAACTAAAAGATGTCCCTATGGAGAAAAGGGACGCTCATTTCACGTGTAGTTTGTTTTTCATCATGGAGGATGGTGAAGAAATTCGGGTCGAAGGGAATTGCTTTGGGCGAATCGCTTTTTCACCTAAGGGTGAGCATGGTTTTGGCTATGACCCAATCTTTCTTTCAAAAGATTTCAACTATGAGAAGACATTTGGGGAAATTGATTCGGACATCAAGAACGAGATATCACACCGAGCTCGAGCGGTTAGCCAACTTAAAATGGCGCTTTCTTTTTTCAATTAAAAACCCTCAAGCGTTCAAACTTGAGGGCTTTAATTTGGATTATATATAAAAACTTTGCAGATTAGTTTTTATGACAATATCCTTTAGCGGGGCAAGTTTCACATCCGCAATCGCAAAGTGCGCTCCCGCCTTTTCTTTTTCGGTCCACCATGCGCCATATGATAATGGCAACGATGGCAATGAGCAAAACAACAACGCCCGTGAAATCAAATTGTCCAGTTATAACATTGCCAATTTGGTTTATCAACATGGCAACCAGATAAGCAAATCCGCATTGATAACCGATCGCAAACCAAAACCAACGAGAATTATTCATCTCTCGCTTTATTGCTCCCATCGCAGCAAAGCAAGGGGCGCAAAGAAGATTGAAGAACAAAAACGCGAGAGCGGCTTGCGCAGGCAAACTTGAGAAGAAAGTTGCAACGCCGCTCGTTCCGCCATAAATAACGCTCATCGTTGAAACGAGGTTTTCTTTTGCGACAAGTCCTGTTAGAACTGTGACAGTTGTTTGCCATTCTCCAAATCCAAGGGGAGCAAATATCCAACAAATGACTCCGCCGAGCATCGCGAGGATAGAGAAGTTAATTTCTTCTTCCTCAAGCATCCTGAATTCGCCATCAGCGACTCCGAAGTTAAGAAGGAACCAAATGACGATAGTTGAAAGCAAGATGATCGTTCCAGCCTTTTTGATGAATGCCCATGAGCGATCCCACATAGTTTTTAGGACGGAGGTGAGCTTCGGGAGGTGATATTGAGGCAGCTCCATAATAAATGGAGACGATTGAGCTTTAAACGACTTTAAGCGTTGCAAGAAAAGGCCGCTGATCAAAATTGCAAGAACGCCACCGAAGTAGGCAAGAGTTGAGATTAGCGCTGCATAAGATCCACCCATAATTGCGCCAGCGATAAGGGAGATGATTGGAATCTTCGCATTGCAAGGAATCATCGTTGTTGTCATTGCAGTTATGCGCCTCTCCTTTGGCTCTTCAATCGTTCTAGTTGACATAATTGCAGGAACGCCACATCCAGTTGACAAAAGCATTGGGATGACGCTTTTTCCAGATAGCCCAAACTTCCTAAATAAGCGATCCAAAACGAATGCCACTCGCGACATATATCCACATTCCTCGATGAATGCAAGACACAAGAACAAAACCATCAATTGCGGAACGAAACCAAGAACCGCTCCAACGCCTCCAATAATTCCATCAACGACAAGCCCAACAAACCATGGAGGAGAATCGATAGATTCCAGCCAATTTCTTGCTGCATCGTTAACCGATGGGACGAATCCTTCATATTGAGAAGGGTCTGGCTCATCGGTTTGTGCCGCGTTAACACCGCTAGCAAATCTCTCACAAGCTTCCTCGTAAGCTTGTTGGCTTTGTTCATTTACGAAAAACCCATCCCCGAACAGACCGTCATTAACCCAATCTGTTGCAGGTTGACCAACCCACACCATAGCTATGTTAAAGATAAGGAACATAACAAGCGCAAATATAGGAATCCCAAGCCAACGGTTTGTTACGATCGCGTCAATTTTTTCACTGATTGGAGTTTTTTTCTTCTCTGGTTCTTTTTTTGCAAGAGACACAATTGGGACGATATAGTCATAGCGAGCATTCGTTATAATCGTTTCTGCGTCATCTCCAAGCTCTTTTTCTGCGCTAACTATGTCTTGCTCTATGTGGTCTCGATCCTCTTTCGAGATGTTGAGTTTCTCTAAAATCTTCTCGTCACGCTCAAAAATCTTTATTGCATACCACTTTTGCATAGACGAAGGTTCATCGTGCAAAACTCTCTCCTCAATGTGGGCTAGAGCATGTTCAACGCACCCTGCGTAGAAGTGTTTAGGATCGTGATATCCCTGTTTTGCAACTTCTATGGCAGCTTTTTTAACTTCTTCTATGTTTTCGCCCTTCGCGGCAGATATTTCAATTACAGGGCACCCCAATTTTTCGCTCAAAAGCTTAGTGTTAAGACTAGTTCCGCTCTTTTTAACAACGTCCATCATGTTGATTGCTATGACAATTGGAATCCCAAGATCCATGAGTTGCGTTGTTAGATAGAGGTTTCTCTCAATGTTAGAGCCGTCAACGATGTTTAAGATGACGTCAGGTTTTTCGTCTATGAGGAAGTTTCTTGCAACGACCTCTTCTTGTGTGTAAGGGGAAAGGGAATAAATCCCAGGCAAGTCAGTGATTTGAACATCCTTTTCGCCTCGAACGAACCCATGTTTCTTTTCGACCGTGACGCCAGGCCAATTTCCAACATATTGATTCGCTCCAGTTAGAGCATTAAATAGAGTTGTCTTCCCAGAGTTTGGATTACCTGCGAGTGCTATATTGATAGTCATCCTATTCCACCTCCACGAGTTCAGCGTCTTTTCTTCTAAGACTTAAGTGATATCCGCGAAGTTCAAGCTCCATAGGGTCTCCCAAAGGAGCGTTTTTAACAACACTAATTTGAGTCCCCCGCGTTATTCCCATGTCCATTATTCGCCTTCGAAGCGCACCTTCCCCATGTATTTTTTTAACGATAAATTGCTCTCCGACTTTTGCATCTTTCATTGTCTTCATCAAATTCTCCTAATTTCAAAACTTTTTAAACAGTTATTCGAAACATAAGTTAGCATAAGCTAACAACCTTTTAAAAATATGTTAGCATATGCTAACTCAAAATGCAGAAGAAAATTAAAAAATTTTTTAATCTTTAAACTTTGAAGCGCTTAGAGAGTTATTTTGAATAGATTTTTAAGGTCAATGAGTTCTTTAAATTCCGAAAGAATGTCATCAGAGACCTCTTCGCCGACATTAACGAAGACTAAGGCTGTCTTATCGTCTGAAGACGTTGCAATTTGCATCGTTGATATATTGATGCCGTGGTTGCCTAAAATTGTTCCTATCTTTCCGCAAACGCCAGGCTGATCATCATATTCGAAAACAAGCGCATGCTTTGATGGAGCAACGTCGATTTTATAGCCCATAATTGAGATGATTCTTGGCAGCTTATTTTCTCCAAACACTGTTGCCGCAAGTTCGATCTCGTCTGCCTCTATCCGAATTCCTGCAGCGTATTCGCCTGCAACTTCTGTGTTTGTGCAACTTATGTCAACGCCGTGCCTTGCTCCCAAGCTCTTTGCCTCAAGCATAGTTTGAACTTGAGAGTGTTTCGATTCGAGCATTCCTTCCAAAACGCTTGCAACAAGGGAAGTTGGGTTTAGCTCAGCAAGGTTGCCCATCATTTGAACTTTAACATTCCTTGGAACGCTTCCGTTAATTTGGTGGATGAGGCGTCCCATCATGTTAGCTGCCGGCAAAAATGGAGCGATGCGTCGAGACATCTCGCTTTGAGTGTTTGTTGCTGACAATGCAGTTGGAACGAGCGATCCTTCAAGCCCTGCCCAAACGTAGTCTGCAATTTGCATTCCGCTTCTGACTTGAGCTTCCTTTGTCAAAGCTGAAATGTGTGGCGTTATAATCGCATTTTCAAGTTCGTGGAGAGGTGAATTTTCGCAAGGCTCATCGTCAAAAACATCAACACCGCAAGACGCAATTTTTCTAGCTGCAACGAAATCGGCGAGAGAATCCATGTCGAGAATCGCAGGTCTTGAGGTGTTTATCAAAATGGCGCCTGTTTTAAAGTTAGCAAAATCTTCCGGTCCAAACATTCCTCTCGTTGTTGATGTGACGGGAAGATGGATTGAAACAAAATCCGCTTGCTTCAATATTTCCTCTTTGCTGTTAATTAAAGTGACGGAAAGTTGCGTTGCGCGCTCTGGATTGCAATATGGGTCATAGGCTAAAACCCTCATTCCAAATGCTGCTGCGCGCTCAGCGACCATAGAGCCAACTCTTCCAAGCCCGAAGAGTGCAAGCGTTTTTGCATATAACTCAACGCCCAAAAAGTTGTTTCTGTTCCATTTGTGAGCGTGCATCGTTTGATTCGCTTGAGGGACTTTTCTTGCACAAGAAAGCATCAGAGCGAAGGTGTGTTCTGCTGCAGAAACTATGTTTGAGGTGGGCGCGTTGCAAACAATGATGTCTAGCTCGTTTGCCGTTTCTAAGTCTATGTTGTCAACAGTGACCCCCGCTCTTCCAACAACCCTTAGTTTTTTTCCTGCCTTTAGAAGTTTTTCGTCAACGAGAGTGGCGCTCCTTACGATTAAGGCATCATATTCAGGAATTATTGCGCAAAGTTGATCGGTTGTTAGCCCCAACTTTTCGTCAACAACATAGCCTTTTGATTCTAGGGCAGCAATTCCTTCATCTGCGATTTTTTCTGTCACTAAAATTTTAGTTGGCATGCTCAAGCCTTCTCTCTCGTTCTTTTTAACTTTAGTTAGCTTTGTTTAAAAAACAATTAGGCGTTATCTTTCTCAAACTTCTCCATAAATGAAACAAGTTTGTCAACGCCCTCTGGTGGCATAGCGTTGTAGATGCTAGCTCTCATGCCTCCAACGCTTCTATGACCTTTCAACGACTTCAATCCTGCCTCAGTTGCCTCTGAAATGAATTTTGCATCAAGATCAGCATCTCCTGTCACAAATGGAACATTCATGATGGAGCGGCTTGACGGCTCAACCGTTGAGTTAAACATTTTTGAAGAATCTAGGAAGTCATATAACTTTTTTGCCTTCTTTTCATTTTGCTCATGCATCGCATCGAGCCCGCCAAGTTCTTTTAGCCATTTAAAGGTTAGTCCACACATATAAATTCCCCAGCAATTTGGAGTGTTCATCAAGCTATTCGCATCCGAGTTCTTTTTGTAGTTGAGAATCGAAGGAGTTCCAGGAAGGATGTCTTCTGTGATCAAGTCTTCGCGGATTATGACTATTGCAAGTCCCGCTGGTCCTATGTTCTTTTGAACGCCTCCATAGATAACGCCATATTTTTTGACGTCGTGCTTCTCGCTTAAGAACATCGATGAAACGTCACTCACAAGCGGAAGATCCCCTGTGTTTGGCAACTTTGGATATTTAGCGCCATAAACTGTTTCATTTTCGCAAATGTAGACATAGTCTGAATCTTCGTTAAATTTGAGGCTGTCGATGTCAGGGATTTTTGTGAAGTTGACGTCTTCAGAACTTGCAACAACATTAACCTCACCAAAGAGTTTTGCCTCTCCAGATGCCTTTTTTGACCAATTTCCTGTGACGATGTAGTCCGCTTTTTTGTTCTTCATCAAGTTCATAGGGACCGCAGCGAATTGACCCGTTGCACCTCCTTGCATGAAGATAACGCGATAGTTGGCAGGAATGTCTAAAAGCTCGCGAAGATCAGCTTCAGCTGTCTCGATGATTTCAGCGAAGTCTTTTGAGCGATGGCTCATCTCCATAACAGACATCCCGCATCCATGATAATCAACCAAGTCTTTTTGAGCACTCTCCAAAACTTCGAGGGGGAGAGTTGCAGGTCCTGCAGAAAAGTTGTAAACGCGTGTCATTTTTATTCCTTTCTCTAAAAAAGAGCTAAATAGGTGAAAAATTGTTAATTAAAGTTTATAGCAACAGAAGGTTTAATTTTTAGAATTCTATCCATTTGCGAGCAAAAAACGGTTTTTGCCACATAAATCATTTTTGATCGCCACGTTTTTAAAGCCTTGTTCAATTGCGTATTGTTTTGCTTTTTGCATATGCTCTTCGAACAATTCAACTATTAAAAGACCATTTGGCTCAATTAAGTGTTTTGCCGACTCAACTAACGATTTGAAAACGTCTAGACCATCCTTTCCACCATTAAGTGCGGTCGCAGGCTCCCAAAGTTTAACTTCGTCATCGAGATCCTCATAAACGCCTGTTGGGACGTAAGGAGGGTTTGAGGCGATAACATTAAATAAGTTTCTGGAATGTTGATAGTAGTCAAATTTGTCAAGGCAATTTGAAACTTCGAAATCAATTTTGTCAAGGACGTCGTTGTCTTTTGCATTAGTCTTTGCGACTTCTATCGCGTCTTTTGATATGTCAGTTGCATAAACGTGGCAATTTTTAATTTCTTTTGCGCAAGAAATAGCGATGCATCCGCTTCCAGTCCCTATGTCTGCTATTAAAGGTTCATCAATCTTTTGTTCTTTGACGTAATAGGAGATGAAGTCAACCATCAATTCTGTTTCTGGGCGAGGAATCAAAACGGATTTGTTGACCTTTAGGTCTAGATATCTAAAGGGTGCATGACCGAGCGCATATTGAACAGGCATTCCTTGGATAATTTTGTCAGATATTGAGTCGAGCTCATCGCACTCACTTTGTGATATCCTTCTTTGCTTTAAAAGGAGGGAGGCGCAAGGCTCTTTTAGAACATCGCTTAACACGAGGTGAACGACATTTTTTGCGTTGGCAACTCCCGCTTCACTATAAACACTAATCAGATAGTTTTCAACGTCAATTATGTGAGGGGGAGACATTTGCATGAGAAGAGGAGTTTAAACTGCTTCCTCGAGTTTTTGCGCACGATCTGCAGCTTGAAGCGCATTTATCATGTCAATAAGCTTGTCCCCAAGAAGAACACCGTTATAAGTCATAGAGACGCCAATTCTGTGGTCTGTAACCCTGTCTTGAGGACCGTTGTAGGTTCTTATCTTTTCTGCACGATCTCCGCTTCCAATTTGAGCTAGCCTTTTTGCGCCTTCTTCTGCTTGTTGGTCAGCTAGCATTTTTTCATAAAGCCTTGCTCTAAGGACGCTCATCGCTGCAATTTTATTTTGCAATTGCGATTTTTGGTCTTGCGATTGAACAACTAGTCCAGTCGGTAAGTGAGTTATCCTAACAGCTGAGTCGGTTGTGTTTACGCATTGACCGCCAGGACCGCCTGCTCTAAACACGTCGATTCTAAGGTCTCCT
The DNA here is from genome assembly GCA_963588595.1 of bacterium. Lineage (GTDB taxonomy): Bacteria > Actinomycetota > Coriobacteriia > Coriobacteriales > Eggerthellaceae > Phoenicibacter. Next base: position 20,612 of record CAVAIA010000054.1, read on the forward strand.
TCGTTGATTTCCACCTCAACTTCATCGGCTTCAGGCAAAACTGCAACAGTTGCAGTTGATGTGTGGATTCTGCCTTGGCTTTCCGTTTTTGGGACTCGTTGGACTCTATGAACACCACTTTCAAATTTCATGAGCGAATAAACGTAGTTTCCCTTAACTTTGAACTGTATTTCCTTAAAGCCTCCAACTTCGCTTGCAGAAACGTCCATGTTCTCAATTTTCCAACCTTGATCGCCGCAAAAACGTTCATACATCTTATAAAGGTCGCCTGCAAAAATTGCAGCTTCATCTCCTCCAGCAGCAGCGCGAATCTCAACTATGATATCTTTTTCGTCTGCTGGATCCTCAGGAATGAGAAGAAACTTTATCTTTTCTTCGAGTTCAGGGAGCTCAGGCTCTATCCTGGCAATTTCTTCTGCAGCAAACTCCTTCATCTCAGAATCGCTTTGCATTTCTTTTGCATCTTTAAGATCGTTTGAAAGCTTCACGTATTTTTTAGCGAGAGTTGCAAGTTCGCCTTGATGAGAATATTCCTTTGCGAGGCGGTTATATTCCTTTGTGTCAGCGATAACGGTCGGATCTGCCATTTTTTTCTCAAGGTCGGAATATGCCTCAAGAAAATCGCACATTTTATTTTTTAATTCAACGTCTGCCATTTTGATTATTAAATTGAAGTTAGTCTAAAGTTGAGAGTCTTTTATTATGTCGATGAGTTTTTGTTGATCCCATGTTCCAAGATCGCCTTTTGAGCGTTCTCTCACAGAAATCGTTGAATTTTCGATTTCCTTGTCGCCGATGACGACCATGTAAGGGATTTTTTCAGCTTGAGCTTTAGCAATTTTTACTTTCATCGGTTCGTTTTCCTCGAAGTATTCAACTCTTCCTCCGACTTTGGTGATCTTTTCACCGAAGTCTTTCGCCGCTTCTTTATGGCGGTCGGTTATAGGAATAATTGCGACTTGAACAGGAGCGAGCCAAAGTGGAAAAGCCCCTGCGTAATGTTCGATTAGGATTCCTAAGAATCTCTCGATCGACCCAAAGATTGCTCGATGAAGCATCCAAGGTCTGGCTTCTGAGTTGTCAGAATCGCGGTAAGTCAAATCGAAACGTTCCGGCATATTAAAGTCAACTTGAACAGTTGAACATTGCCAAGTTCTTGACAGAGCATCCTTCACTTTTATGTCTATTTTTGGCCCATAAAATGCGCCATCACCCTCGTTAATGTCATATGCTAAGTTGTGGCGCGCGCAAGCTTCCTTTAAGGCATTAGTTGCATGCTCCCACATATCGTCTGTTCCGATAGATTTTTCTGGTCTAGTCGAAATTTCAGCTTCATATTCAAACCCAAAGGTAGTCATAATGTGATCCACAAGATCTAGTATGGCAACCACTTCATCTACAACTTGATCACGTGTACAAAAGACATGTGCGTCATCTTGCGTAAATCCGCGTGCACGCAAAAGCCCATGGACAACTCCACTCATTTCATGGCGGTAAACGGTTCCGAACTCAAAATAGCGAAGTGGCAAATCACGATAGGAATGCAAGTTTGCCCTGTATAACATAACGTGCCCAGGGCAATTCATCGGCTTTACAGCATATTCAACTAAGTTCGGATCCTCGTCCGTTCCTTCGTTGATGTTGAAAAAATACATGTTCTCTTTATAAAATCCATAATGTCCTGAGGTCTTCCAAACATCCGCGTTAAAGACATGAGGAGTGATAACTTCCTCATATCCTCGCTTGTAAAGATCGCGACGAAGCCATTCTTGCATAATGCGAATGACTCTAGCCCCCTTAGGAAGATAGAGAGGTAATCCCGCTCCCGCAAGAGGATCCATAGAATAGATGCCAAGCTCCTTGCCAAGTTTCCTGTGGTCGCGCTTTTTCGCTTCTTCGATCATTTCAAGATAGGAATCTAAATCCTTTTTTTTAAAGAATGCAGTTCCATAAATTCTTGTTAGCATCTCGTTGTTCGAGTCGCCCTTCCAATAGGCTCCAGCGACTTTAGTTAACTTGAATGCGCCAATTCTTCCTGCGCGGTCAACGTGCGGCCCTCCGCAAAGGTCAACGAAATCGCCATGGCGCCTTATCATAATAGGTTCATTTTTGTCCAAGTCATCAATATGCTCAGCCTTTAACCTTTGATCTTTAAATATTTCTTTTGCTTCATCGTAGCTAACGATTTCACGGATAAACGGTTCATCCTTCTTTATGATCTCTTTCATCTTTGCTTCAATTTTTTCGAAGTCTTCAATTCCAACTTGCTCAGGAATTGCGAAATCATAGAAAAAACCATCATCCGTTTGAGGGCCAAACCCGATTTGCGTTCCAGGATATAAAGTTTGGACAGCTTCTGCGAGAACATGAGCGCAAGAATGACGCAAAATTGGCAAAGCCTCATCGCTTTTTTCTGTTATAAGTTCAACTGAGTCTGAATCATGAACTTTATCAACGAGGTCAGCGAGTTTTCCATTTAGCTTTCCGCAAATTGAAGCTCTTGCTAGACCCTCGCTTATTGACTTTGCAACATCAAAAATTGTTGAGTTATCCTCAACTTCTTTCTTTGATCCATCTGGTAGTTCTATCTCTATCATTTTTTACCTTCTCGGCGTTGTCGTTTTATCATTTGCGTGAGATGAAGAGTGAGCAGTTGAAGAAGAAGATGCACCGCTTGAAGATAGGCTCCCTGCAGAACTTCCTTGAGACGCTTTTTCTTTGTTTGCTTCTGGCGCAGAATTTCTGCTCTTTGAAGTTCGAAGAGTTGATGACCTTCTGCCATTGTTCATTTGGTTTCTTGGATTAGAAGACGCGCTTGGCGTGTGAATCGCTTGTTGGTGTGCTTGAGGATTGGTGTTTGGAGTTGCACAATATGGACAAACAGCCCAGCCTGGCTCCAATGGTTTTTCACAATGTGAGCAAAGGTTTCTTAGCTTTGTTTGGCAATTTGGGCATATAACGTAAGTGTCTTTTACAGGATAGCCGCAAGTTGCGCATTCTCCATATTTTAAAAGTTCACGTTGCTTTAGCGCGACTTCCATCTCTTGTTCGTCGCGATCCATCGCTAACATCGGCGGACGAAGAAGAAGATAGGCAACAATTCCTGCGCCCGGGATAAGCGCGATTAGCATCCATTTAGCAGACGCAACGCCGCGCAAACGGGCATCTCTTCCAACCCAAACTATGCTAAGAGCATAAAGGGCAACTATTAGAAGGATGATTATTGTAAAAAGAAGCTGCATTTGCGGCGTCCACAGCTGCCTCATTATTTCGCTCATTTTTATACCTCGAATCTAACGTTTAGTCTTGTTTACACATTGTTTAATAATACCATATGAGAAAGTGATTAAACAGGCTCTCCTTGTCAATGGTGAGATTGGCGTGATGCTAGTTTTGAAGCTCTTTGAGTTGTGTTCTAATTTTTTCTAGAATTTCGGAAAGCTCAGCAAAGTGGGATTTGTCCTTTTCAATTATCTCAGGAGATGCTTTCGATAAAAACCCTTGATTAGAAAGCTTTTTCTCCAATTTTGCAACATCTTTTTCAACTGAGCCTGCTTTCTTTGTTAGGCGAGCAATTTCTGCATCTATGTCAACAATTCCTGCAATATCGACATAAATTTCACAAGATTTCGTCAGCAAGGCAGATGAACCTTTAGGCTTTTCAACTTGCTCTCCAACTTCAAGCAGCGATAAGTTCGCCATTTTCTTGATTAACTCAGCTTGTTCTTCTATTTGCTTAGAATCAACTTCGTTGGCTTTGACAAAAACTTTCAAGCTCTCCTTAGGAGAGATTGAATATCTAGCCCTAACGCTTCTTGCAGCTCCAACTATGCTTGTGACAAGCTCGATTTTGTTTTCAGCTGCTGAGTCTAAAAATTTCAAAAAATCCTCCGAAGAAGGCCACTCAGCGCAAATCATCATGTCCAATTTTTCTTTGCTTGGATTTAATTCTTCATGAATTTCTTCGGTTATAAAAGGCATTATTGGATGTAAAAGTTTGCATGCGACTTCGAGGATGAACTTTAAGTTGCGCTGACAAGACTTACGATCAGCTTTGTCGTTGCTTTTATCAAGTCTCGTCTTCGAGAATTCTATGTACCAATCGCAAAACTCTGACCAAAAGAAGTGATAGAGCTTTTGAGTCACCTCAGCGAACTCAAAGTTTTCATAAGCTTCATCTACTTCTTTAACAAGTTTTGCAAGGCGCGAGAAAATCCATTTGTCGGCAAGAGTTTCACAACTAATTTCACCCTCGCTAAACCCTTCTAAGTTCATTTTCACGAAGCGTGCAGCGTTTTTTATCTTATTAGCAAAGTTTCTCGCACCTTCAATTTTTCTTTCGTCAAAATTGACAGCTTGAGCGCCTGTCACCTGTGAGAGAAGTCCGAACCTCATTGCATCCGCTGAATATTTTTCCATCAAGTCAATTGGGTTGACGCCATTTCCGCGAGATTTACTCATAGGCTTTCCATCGGAACCCATAACTGTTGGGTGAATAATAACTTTTTCAAAAGGGATTTTCCCAGTGCAATATTCTGACGCCATAACCATTCTTGCAACCCAAAGACCCATGATGTCTCTTGCCGTTGATAGAACTTGAGTGGGGTAGTATTTTTCAAGGTCGCTCTCGTCTTCTGTTGCCCACCCTTGCGTTGCAAATGGCCAAAGTTGAGAGGAGAACCAAGTGTCCAAAACATCTTCGTCTTGTCGCAACGCTGCCCCGCATTCGGGGCACTTATCTATGTCGTTTAAGCTTGCATCTTGCCATCCGCATTTATCACAATAAAACATAGGGATTCGATGTCCCCACCAAAGTTGTCTTGATATGCACCAATCTTTTAGGTTGTCCAGCCAATCGAGATAGACTTGAGCCCATCTGTCAGGGTAAAACTTGATTTCGCCCGAAGAGACTGCGTTTCTAGCAGGTGCCTTGATTTTTTCCACGTCGACGAACCATTGTTCGGAGAGCCAAGGCTCAAGAGTTGTGTGGCACCTATAACAATGCATAACGCTATGGTCAAGGTCTTCAATGTGATCAAGAAGCCCTAGCTTTTCAAATTCTTTGATGATTTCTTCTCTCGCTTTGTCTCTGTCCATCCCGCTAAAACGACCAAAACCTTCAACAACGTGGGCGGTCTCATCGAAGATGTTGACAACCTCAAGGTTATGGCGCTGTCCCATAGCGAAGTCGTTTGGATCATGAGCAGGGGTTGTTTTAACGCAACCTGTTCCAAACTCGCTATCAACATAAAAGTCTTCGAAGATTGGAATTTCCCTGTTAACAATTGGAAGGATGACACTTTTACCAACCAAATTTTTATAACGTTCGTCCTTTGGAGAAACTGCAACTCCTGTGTCGCCAAGCATAGTTTCGGGGCGAGTTGTTGCAACAACTAGGTGATCAATCCCGTCAACTGGCTCTTTTAGAGGATATTTCATATACCAAAGATGGCTTGCTTCCTCAACATACTCAGCCTCATCATCTGCGATTGCTGTAGTGCAACTAGGACACCAATTCACAATTCTCTTGCCGCGATAGATTATTCCTTCTTTATACCAATCAACAAAAAGCTTTCTCACCGCGTGAGAAAAAGTTTCATTCATTGTGAATTGTTCATTTTCATAATCGCAAGAACAGCCCATTGATGCAATTTGGTTAACGATTGTCGTTCCATATTCCTCTCGCCATTCTTGGCATGCTTCGATGAAGGCGTCGCGGCCTATCTCACGGCGGTTGATTCCCTGCTCGGCGAGATGTTTGTCAACTTTAGTTTGAGTCGCAATTCCCGCGTGATCGGTTCCCAAAACCCAGCGAGTTTGAAAGCCTCTCATCCTTGCGCGTCTTATGCATGCATCTTGAATGGTGTCATTTAGCGCATGCCCCATATGCAAAACGCCAGTTATATTTGGAGGAGGAATTGTTATTGTGTAGGAGTCGCTTGCATTTTTCCCTTTCCCTTTGCTTCTCGAGAAGAGTCCAGCTTCCTTCCATGCGTTAAAAATTCTTTCTTCAGCTTGTTTTGCCTCATTGCTCATTTTTTAAATTCCCTTAATTATTTTGATCTTTGGTTATTCGTTTACAGCTTTTTTATGGCTCGCAACTTTAGTGTTAGAAAAATCTTTTTCCTTGCTGCGGCTCTTTTTGATGATTTCTGGTTTCGTTTTGCCTTCAACGTCGCTCTTTTTGACTTCAATCGAAGTTGGAGTTTGCATCTCAGGAACCTCGAACATTGCATCAGACAAAACGCGCTCAACGATAGCTCTAAGACCGCGGGCGCCAGTTTTTCTCTCTTTAGCTTCTTTTGCGATTTCCAAAATTGCATCGTCGTCAAAAGTCAACTCGCAAGATTCAATTTCAAATAATTTTTTGTATTGCTTTATAAGAGCGTTTTTAGGAACAGTTAAAACGTGAACTAGGTCATCAACTTCGAGCTCTTTTAGGGACGTTATAACAGGAATTCTTCCAACAAATTCTGGGATTAATCCATATTGTTGCAAATCTTCAGGGATGCACTCTTCTAGAAGTTCAGCTTCTCTCACCTCTGCTTTTTTAGCAACCTCGCTAGTGAAACCTAAACCTTGAGACCCAACGCGTTTAGATATTATGTCGGAAAGACCAACGAACGCGCCTCCAAGAATAAAAAGGATGTTAGAAGTGTCGATAGCAACAACTTCTTGACCAGGGTGTTTTCTGCCTCCTTGAGGAGGAACTGTCGCTTCGCAACCCTCAACAATTTTGAGAAGCCCTTGTTGAACTCCTTCTCCTGAAACGTCTCTTGTTATAGAGGCGTTTTCTCCCTTTCTTGCAATTTTGTCAATTTCGTCGACGTAGATAATTCCTATTTGCGCTTCCTCAATGTCCCAATCACAAGAGATTAAAAGTTTGCGTAAAATGTTTTCAACATCATCTCCAACGTATCCTGCTTCCGTCAATGTTGTTGCATCCGCAATAGCGAATGGAACTTGAAGGATTTTTGCAAGCGTTTGAGCTAGAAGGGTTTTGCCACTCCCAGTTGGCCCAAGCAAAAGAACGTTTGACTTTTGAATCTCAACGTCATCATCTTTTGAATCGTCGAGGAAAAGGCGTTTGTAGTGGTTATAAACGGCAATCGCGAGTTGTTTTTTTGCATTCTCTTGACCAACGACATATTCACCTAAAGCGCTAAAAATTTCTTTTGGTTTTTTAAGAGAGCTTCGGTCTCGCTTAGGTTTTGTTTTCTTTGGATCCTCTTCTTCTTTTACAAGATTGTTTGCGCTCGAAATTCCAAATGTTTCATTTTCTTTTGTTTGGAAGGATGAAGCGTTGAATTCTTGAATTCTTTGATTTAAGAGTTCTTGAAACTTTTCTTCATTTTCAAAGAAAATGTCTTCTGAGCTTGCCTCTTGGCTTCCCTTCGCCTTGTTTAAGTTTTCTAAAGCTTTGTTGCAAGCTTCAATGCATTCATCGCATATGCAAACTTCCCCAGAAGAAAACATATTTTCGGCTTCGCTTGCGCTTTTCCCGCAAAAGGCGCAAATTTCATTGTTGCCATCATTGTTGTTTTCTCTAGAGTTTTTCTTTGTCATCTTGTTTCCTGTTAAATGTTAAGGCGCAAAAGATATGTTCTAAATTTACTTTGAAGCGCTTGTGTGGGTGCTTAAGACTTCGTCGATTAGTCCATATTCCTTTGCCTCATCCGCTGTCATCCAATTATCGCGCTCTGTGTCTTTTTGGATCGTTTCTATGTCTTTTCCTGTTTGCTTCGCGAGAATTTCATTTAAGCGATTTCTTGTCTTTTTCATTTGCTCAGCCACAATCGCCATATCAGTCTCTTGAGTCCCATTTGGCACGCCGCCCATTGGTTGATGAATCAAAACTTCTGAATTTGGAAGAGAATAACGTTTGCCCTTTGAGCCATTTGCAAGGATGACAGAGGCCATAGAAGCGCAGCAACCGATGCATATTGTTGACACGTCACATTTAATAAAGTTCATCGTGTCAAGGATTGCAAAGCCTGCAGTAACACTTCCTCCAGGTGAATTTATGTAAAGAGAAATGTCTTTATCTGGGTCATTGTTTTCGAGAAAGAGAAGTTGAGCAATGATTGTGTTTGCAACAGCAGAGTTGACTTCTTCTCCCAAAAAAACAATTCTGTCTTCTAAAAGTCGAGAATAAAGGTCGTAAGCCCGCTCTCCGCCGGGCTTTTGTTCGATTACATTTGGGACTAATACTGCGTTTGCGTGCGTTCCACTCATTTTAATTACTCACCCTTCTTTTCACTTTCTTTTTTTGATGAAGTTGTCTTTTTTGTCTTAGTTTTTGATGAGCTTTTCTTAGGCTCTTTCTTTTCGTCATTTAGATAGTCAAATTGATGCTTGGCTTTCTTGTCATCAACAGTAAACTTTGCGCTCTCGACGGCATTATCTAGAGCTTTTTCGCGAGAGATCGCTTCTCTAACGCGCCATAAGCTTCCATTTTCTGCCCATTGTTTTTTAACTTTTTCTAAATCCTTTTCTTTAATTCCGCTCTTTTTAAATTCGTCGTCAACGTCTTTTTCCGTAACTTCGATTTTGTTGTGCTTTGCCCAAGCATCAATAGCAATCCTTGACTTTGCTTCGTCAAATGCTTGTTTTTTGACATCTTCGTAGAATTCGTCAGATGAGATGCCGTGGCTTTTAAGATATTGATCGAGCGTTGCTCCATATTGTTGAAGATTTTGAAACATATCATTTAATAGAAGACCATTTATGTAGTCGACCATAGATTCTGAAGGCTCGCATTTTAGGCGTTCTGCGAGTTTTAGTGAAACAACATCTTTCTTTTCTCGAGGAAGCGCATTTTTTTTCTCGTTTTCGACAAGACCTTTAATTGCTTCGTTAAGTTTTGCAAGTGATTCAAAACCCATTTTTTCTTTGACTAGTTTTTCAGTCAATTTCTCGTCTTCTTTTAGACCTGCATAAGTTTTATAAATGTTTATTTGGTTTTCAATTTCTTCTTTTGTTGCTTCTGTTGATGGTAAATAAGCCTCAATAGGGTCATAATTCTTCAATTCAACAACAGGGCTAATCTCAATTTCAAATTGAACATGAAATGGTTTTTTGTCGACAACAAGTGTTTCATTTTCGTCTTGGTCAAATTTAGGATCGCCAACAGGGCGAAGATCTTCATCATTTATTATTTTGTGGTACGCATCATTTACGATCTTCTCTGTTGCATCAAGATAAACTGTTTCTTTTCCAACAGCGCTGTCTATAACAGGACGTGGTGCTTTTCCTGCTCGAAATCCAGGGAATTTATATTTCTTTGCATACTTTTTATATTGTTTATTTAATTCGTCAGAAATTGATTTTGCATCAACATCTGCACTCAGTTTTACATGTGTATCGTCAATTTTTTCGACTTTTGCTTTAAAATCCACGCCCAATAACTCCTTTTTAGATTGTTAACTTAACTTTCGTTATGTTAACATATTTTAGGGTCTTTTGAGGTGTTAGTAAGCGTTTACAAGAGACCAAGCAATTTAATGCGGGCGTGGTGGAATTGGCAGACACGCTAGATTTAGGTTCTAGTGGGGAGACCCGTGAAGGTTCAAGTCCTTTCGCCCGCACCATTTTTTGCGCTTAACACCAAAGAAAATTTATAAGTGAAAGGTAGATCATGGAAGAAGCAGTTGTAAAGAAAAATGTTTGGCAAAAGTGGATGGACATTCCACTTGTTTTGAGGATTGTGTGCGGAATTATAATTGGCGTTATACTTGCACTCACAGTTCCTCAAGCGGGTGAGTCATTGCAAGGTTTAAACGATTTTATTGAGCTTTTAGGAAAACTTTTCACAACATCCTTGAAGGCTATTGCGCCTATCCTTGTTTTCTTTTTAGTGACTTCGTCTATTATGAATGCGAAAACGGCGGGGAATTTAAAGACTGTCATCATTCTTTATTTAGTTGCGACAACGCTATCAGCTATCGCTGCAGTTATTGCTTGTTCAATTTTCCCATTGCAATTTATTTGGCCTGAGTCGGTCACTCAAGTTGAGCAAACTAGCCCAGGCAGCGTTGGGGAAGTTTTCTCTAGCGTTATAGTTGGAATGGTTTCAAACCCTGTGCAAGCTCTTGCAGAGGGAAGCTTTTTGTCGATCCTATTTTGGGCTGCAATTATCGGCATTGCGTTGAGGCATGCAAAGGGCGCGACGCGTAAATTTATGTCCGACATGGCAGATGCCAACACCACTGCTGTTAAATGGGTTATCAACATGGCTCCATTTGGAATTTTAGGTTTGGTCTACACGTCAGTCAGCGAAGCGGGCATGGAAATCTTCACATCATATGGAAAAATTGTGCTTTTGTTGGTTAGTTGCATGCTTATCATGACATTAATAGTTAACCCAATCATCGTTTTTGTTTGCATTCGCAAAAACCCTTATCCGCTCCTTTGGAGAACAATAAAAGAGTCCTACATAACGGCATTCTTCACACGTTCTTCAGCTGCAAACATCCCTATGAACTTGACGTTGTGTGAAAAGCTTGGATTAGACGAGGGAAGTTATTCAGTGTCAATTCCATTGGGCGCAACGATCAACATGGGGGGTGCTGCAATCACCATCTCTGTTATGGCGATGTGTGCAGCAAACACTCTTGGCATTGAGGTTGAGCCTGCTCAAGCGGTTGTTCTTTGTATAATCGGCGCGCTAGGCGCTTGTGGAGCGAGCGGAGTTGCGGGTGGATCTTTGCTCTTGATTCCTCTTGCATGTTCGTTGTTCGGAATTGGAAACGATGTTTCTATGAACGTTGTTGCTATTGGATTTATCATCGGCGTTATTCAAGACTCGTTCGAGACAGCTCAAAACTCTTCAACGGACGTTCTGTTCACTGCAACTGCTGATTATATGAATCAATTAAAACAAGGAAAAGAGATCTATCCAGGCGTGGACGCAAAAGACATTGAGAAGCTTAAAAAATCAAAAGAAGATAAAAAAGAAAGCGACATCGACGAGGCAAAGCACGTTGAAATAAAAGATGTCAAATTGAGTGTTGCTAAACCAGAAGATAAAGAGTAGATCTTTTATGAAATTTCAGCGAACTCTGGCATCTCTTTAACGAGATCCAGAGTTTGCATTGCTAACTTCTCGTCAACGATTTCAATAGCAAATCCAGCATGAACTAGAACATAATCACCTATCTTCGCGTTTTCAATCAAGTCAAGAGAGGCTGATCTTTTAACTCCCATGACGCTGACGGTTGCCATGTTGTCATCATCAAAAGTCTCAATTTTTGCTGGAATCGCTAAGCACATTTATTTTTTTCACTATTCCTTTAATCTTGTGAATCCGCATTCTTAGTTTTGTTTGCGCAAATCACAGCTTGACCATATGATAGACCTCCATCATTTGGTGGCAAGTCTTTGTTTAGAATAACATCAAAACCACTTTCCTGCAAAATTTTTGATGTGTTCTCGATTAAATATCTGTTCATCCAAACTCCGCCTGCAAGGCAACACTTTTTGATTGAGTAGACTTGATTTGCAATTTGAGCAATTGTCAAAACGAGGCGTGAGATTGAGTCATGAAAACGCTTCGAGATGGTTTTTAGCTCGACTTCACGGGCGAAATCTTCAGCGATCGCTTCGAGAATTTTTTTTGCATCGATCACTAACACGGAGGTGTCATGGGCGGTTGAGTGTTTCGTTGCGCTATTTTTTGTCAAATCAAAAACATACCTTTCATCGTTTTTTTCGCGATCGCCTTGCGAGATGGCTTTTGAAATTGAGGCTTCGAGCATAATCGCGCTCTCTCCTTCATATGTTGGATGAGGGCAAATTCCAAGAGTGGCGCTTATTGCATCAAAAAGTCTTCCCATTGATGAAGTGTAGGCAACGTTGATGCCTGATTCTATTAGCTTTATTGAAGTTTCAATCTCTTTTAAGTCTTGCTCGATTTCTATCGACGTTCTAGCGCTAGATTCTTCGACGATAGTTTTCAATTCGTCGACCATGTCGTAGGCGTAGAACAATCCAGCTGCACAACGCATAGGATTTTTTATTGCGCTGTCTCCTCCAGGCAAGGGAAAATAAGCGAGGTTTGCAAATCTTTCATAATCGCTTAAGTTTGAAAGGAGAACTTCTCCTCCCCAAATAGTCGCGTCTGGTCCATATCCTGTTCCGTCGAAGGCGAACCCAATGACTGGCTCGTTAATGTTGTTTTCTGCCATAGCGCTAACGATGTGTGCATGGTGATGTTGAACTTCACAAATGTGTTGCTCAAGCTCGCTATTTAAAGCGTGCTCTCTTGCCCATTTGCTTGCAATATAGTCAGGATGTGAGTCGATTGAAAGTTCATTTTTGTCGTTTGCGTCGAACAATTCCTCGAATCTTTTTTTAGCTTCATGCCAAGAAGACCAAACATCTGCGTCGTCAACATCTCCTATATGTTGACTTACGAAAGCTTGTTCGCCAATGGCATAGGTAAAAGTGTTCTTTTGTTGAGAGCCTGTTGCCAAACATTTAAAATCGCTGCTCGTGTTTGGGATTGTGAGTGGGCGCGGAGCATATCCTCTTGCTCTTCTAATGAATTGAATTGCGCTTTGCTCATCTCCTAAATCTAGAACTCTAACAACGGAATCGTCAAATCGAGTCAATATCTTTCTGTCGTTGCCAAGGATTGCGTCCGCAATTCCTTTAAACTTGCTCTTTGCTTCATCGTCGTCGATCACTATTGGGCAATCGTGTAAGTTTCCTGATGTCATAACCAACATGGCTTCTCTGTCAGCTGTTTTTTTCTCGAACGCTTCGATCAACAATGCTTGAACGGGGGTGTAAGGCAGCATGACACCGAGCTCAGGAAGGTCTAAGCTTAAAAGGTAAGGTAGGTTAAAATTGTTCTCTTTTTTAAGGAGAACTATAGGCTTTTCGCTGCTTTTTAGAAGCGCCTTTTCTTCGTTTGAAATTTTGCAATATTTTCGAGCAACAACTCCGTTTTTTACCATGACTGCAAATGCCTTGTTGTCGCGCTGCTTTTTATCGCGAAGCGATTTTAGTGCATCACTATTTTTTGCATCGCACACAAAGTGAAAACCGCCAAGACCTTTAACAGCTAAAACTTTTCCTTCGCTAAGCATCTTTGATGCAATTTTAAAAATTTTGTCGCTCTTCTCTAAAGTGTCTCCCTCGATTTTTTCTTTGAAGTTGTCTAGGTAGATGTGAGGGCCACATTCAAAGCACGCGTCAGGTTGTGCATGAAAACGGCGGTCTAGCGGGTCTTTATATTCATGGTCGCAAGACTTACACATGTCAAAACACGCCATTGAAGTGCTCTTTCTGTCATAAGGCAAACTCTCAATGATAGTGAACCTTGGCCCGCAATTTGTGCAATTTATGAAAGGGTAGTGAAATCTGCGATCATTTTTGTCAAAAAGCTCACTTAAGCATTCATCACAAATTGATATATCTGGGCTAACTAAAGTGATTTCGTTTTCCTTTGAGCTGTCAGAGGAGATTATTTCGAAGTTGTCGAAATGCTCAAGGGGAACGTCTTTTATTGAAATTTCTTTGACAAAAGCCGCTTGAGGAGCTTCGTTGGAAAGGGAGAGAATAAAGGCATCAACGTTTTTTTCTTCGCCTTCAGCTTTGACATGCACTCCGTCCGTTGCATTGTTAACCCACCCTGAAATGAGATGTTTTTTCGCTTGCCGAAAAACGAAAGGACGAAAACCAACGCCTTGAACGATTCCTTGTATGTGAAGCTCTACGCAGGTTAGCAAAATTTTGTCGTTAAAAAGTTAGTTTGCATTTTTTAAGCTTCCAACGCCTTTAGCAATCATCTCGTCTATAACATCCCTAACTATGTGGCTAAGGAGCCTTATAGAAACGCCAGCGTTGTTTGGAAGATGGAGGTGAACAGCGCGTCTTTTGCGTTCATTTAGAATTTTAAAGTCGCCTGTTGCTTGCGCATGCGCCAAAGTTCCAAGGCTTTTCGCTTTCCAATCGCCTTCTATCTCGATGTCTTTTGGCTCATTTGCTGAGATAACGAGAAAAACGCCATTATTTGGCCCTCCTTTTTGGAGTTGCCCCGTTGAATGTAAAAAGCGAGGACCGATTTCGAGACAGCCCATAACGCCGAAAGCGTTTGAGACATTAGCTCTAATTTGATCTAATGCTTCGCGTCTGCCTTCGCCGGTAAATGGCAAAAAAGCGTTTATCGAGAAGTAGTCGCCTTCTTTTATTGACGAGAAAAGCTCGCGAAGAGTTTCTTTTAAACTATCTTGTTCGTTTAAAACATCGCTTGTTGTTATAGTTATTTTCTCGTCCCCTGATTGGTCTGGATAGGCAACAACAAGCCCGCCATCCAGGTCATTCGTCTCGAGAACCTTAAGTGTGGCAGCTTTTGTTGATGCAACATCAGGTTGGTCAAATGGGCAAACTTTCATCAAATAGCCACACATCGCGGTTGCATATTCCCACATGACAAAATGTTTCGCCAACTCATAAACGTTATTTATCGAATATTTTTTAATCGGAATGTTTTTGTCTATGTATTTCAAAGACATCTCGAATGATGTTTTTTCATCCCATGAATCAGTTTCTGTCTCATACATGATCGCGCTTCTGTCGCCCGAGTCTTCGGAGAGCAAAAGAGAGTCGATTTCGATGTTAGGAGTGATGCCACATCCGTTTTTTCCTAGCGATTCTGCGATTAGTTGTTCTATCCAAAGACCGAGGACTCTTCCTCTTTTAGGAGAAAGGAATGAAAACTTGTTTCTATTTTGAGTGTAGTTTTCAAACAAAAACTCCGCAAGTCCAATAGCAGGATTTTCTTCGTTGTCTTGCTTGCATTCGTTTTCCGCAAGAAAGGCAAATTCTAGGAACTTGTCGATGTCTATCCCTGTTAGGGCGGCAGGAACAAGCCCGAAAACTGAAAGAGCAGAATATCTTCCTCCAACGCTCGGCTTTCCGTTGAAAACTTTTCTCCACCCCTCTTTTTGTGCCATTTCTTCTAGCGAAGATCCAGGGTCAGTTATCGCGACCAAATGGTCGGGAAGTTCATCTTTAAGGATAGGAGAGAAAGCTTGTTTGATTGCTAAAAGAAGAGAATTTGGCTCGATCGTTCCTCCGCTTTTCGAGCTTACTATAACCAGCGTCTCAAAAGGATTAGCGTCTTCAAAAAATTCTCGAAGCCTAACAGGAGAAACGGAGTCGATAATTCTAAATTCAACGTTTGATCTGTCTTGTTTGTTATATTTCGTAATCGTCATAGGGGCTTGCGTTGAGCCACCTTGGCCGAGCAAGACAACGTTGTTTAAGCCATCTGCCGCAACTTGTTTTGCGAAGGCTTTGATAGAACCTGCAGAAACAGGTGGGTTTGAGGCTAGGTCAGTCCATCCCATAAAGTTTTCCGCGCATTGCTTCGCTGACGAGTCAAAGTCGTATAAAGATGCATCACATGCATGAATCCTGGATGCAACCTTGTTGTCGATTAAGGTTTTAATTGCTGTGTTGTTTCCCACAAGTGCTCCTTCTTTTAACTTCTCTTAGGTTTTTGATTATATCAAATGAGATAAATCAAATTTTTTTTATGCAGGCAGACCCTCTTCAAAATTGGGAATGAATGACTCTTTTGCTGTGTCGCCAACTTGATAAAAAGAGTTGGTAAGACCAAGGCTTAGGGCATAATCAATAAGTTTGTTATAGTCGTCTTCTTTTACTTTTTGCCCAAGCTCTGGGAACTTTTCGCTTGCTCGTTTAAATGGGGTGTATTGGTTCATAAGACTTACGCAAATTTTGTCGGAGTAAGGCTTGTTAGCTAAAAGGCGCATAACTGCTTTTGAGTCTTCCAAAGAGCCTGGGAGCATTAGGTGCCTGACAACGATTCCTTTTTTCAAAAGTCCCGTCTTTAGATCTTCTTTATATTCTCCAACTTGTGAAAACATTTCGTCTAGAGCAACGCTTGCGACTTTAGGATAGTTCGGTGCGCTGGAATATTTAATTGCCAATTCGTTTGACGCATATTTAAAGTCCGTTAGATAGATGTCAATCTTTTCTTTAAAGAAAGAAAGCGACTCACGGCTTTCATATCCCGACGTGTTTGAGATTATAGGAAGCGTTAAACCGTTTCCCCTTGCGATGTCGATAGCATCTGCGATTTGCGGAGTGAAGTGCGTTGGAGTGACTAAGTTTATGTTGTGAGCGCCTTTGTCTTGAAGGTAGCAAAAAATTTTTGCGAGGCGCGAAATTGAGACTTCTTCTCCGAGTTCTCCATGTGAAATTGCGTTGTTTTGGCAATAAATGCATTTTAGAGAACATCCGCAAAAGAAAACTGTTCCACTTCCATTTTCGCCGCTTATAGGCGGTTCTTCCCACATATGAAGTGATGCCCTTGCAACTTTTAAACAACTCGTTTGCCCACAAAACGCTCTTTTGCTCTTTACCTCTCGAGCTTCTGCGCATCGGTTTGCCCCACACTTTCTTGGGCAAAGAGTGCAATTTGTAAAGTCGTAATTCATTGATTTAATAATAATCCAGTAATAAGAAAAGTATTGACGTATTTAAATGTATTGTCTTACGTTGATGTATAATCGTCTTACGGTCAAATTTAAGGAGAGAATATGGCAATGTCATCTGTGACAGTTCGAGTGGATGAAAGAGATAAACGAGAGGCGGGAGCAATTGCTGCCTACTATGGTCTTGATCTGTCAAGTGCGACGCGCGCTTTTTATAAACAAATCATTAGAGAGCGTTGCATACCTATCGATTTTGGGTACCATTGTCCAACTGATGAATCATTGAAATCAATTCAAGAGGCAGAAGAAATTCTGAAGGCTGGTGGGACTGGTAAATCGTTTTCTTCTGGAAAAGAATTAGTTGATTCAATTTTAGGCAATAAATGAACCAGTTGCTTGCACAATATTCTCCAACCTTTGAGCGCGACTTAAAGCGTCTTGCAAAAAAACACTATGATGTTGAAAGGATCGCGGAAGTGGTTGATCTCATACTTGAAAATTCTGAAGAGTCTAAGGCAATGTTACGACAGCACCACAACATGCATACCTTGAGGGGTGTTTGGCAAGGCTCCAAGGAGTGTCACGTTTGTAATGCTGGGGATTGGTTGTTGATTTGGAGAGTCAGTGATAAAATTGCCCTTATGCAGCGCACAGGCACACATGATGAATTGTTCAAGAAGGGTAAATAAAATTTAGAACAAGATTATAAGTGAAGAGCTAAAAAGGGCGGTTTTTTATGTTAGATTTCGAATTTGTTAGTCCAACGCATTTTGTTTTCGGTAAAGGAGTTGAAAACAAGGTTGGCGAGAAGTTGAAGGCGGCTGGAGCAAAGAAGGTTCTCGTTCATTTTGGCGGCGGATCTGCGCGCAAGTCTGGTCTGTTGGACAGAGTTGAGAAATCGCTTGAGCGAGCTGGATTGGACTTTATTGAGCTTGGCGGCGTTAGACCTAATCCTGAGATCACTCTCGTTCGTGAAGGGCAAAAGATTTGTAAGGAAAATGGGATCGATTGGATTTTGCCTATAGGCGGAGGCTCGGTTATCGATTCAGCTAAAGGTATAGCGATTAGTGCTAATTATGACGGAGACCCTTGGGATTTTTATGCACATAAAACTCCGGTAACAGAGGCTTTGCCAATTGCAGTTGTTTTGACAATTCCAGCGGCAGGAAGCGAAGGCTCTAAAAATAGCGTTGTTTCTAACGATGAATTGCAAATGAAAAGCGGGTGTGGAAACGATCTTGAGCGGCCAAAGTTTGCATTTATGAATCCTGAAGTAACGATGAGCTTGCCAAAGTGGCAAACGGCGGCCGGTTGCACGGACATGTTCGCTCACCTTCTTGAGAGGTTCTTTGACAATCAAGGGACTGTAACGGTAACGGACAATTTAAACATTTCTTTAATGAAAACTGTTCGAACTGAGGCGCTAAGGGTTATGAATTCCCCTGATGATTATGATGCTAGAGCAAATATTATGTGGGCAGGAATGCTTTGCCATCAAGGACTTGCGGGCGTTGGACGCGAGGAGGATTGGGCAACTCATGGTCTTGAGCATGAGCTAAGTGCGCTTAAAACAGAGGTTACTCACGGCGCAGGCCTTGCAGTTATGTTCCCAGCTTGGATGACTTATGTGTTCAAAGAAAACGTTGATCGTTTTTGCAAATATGGCTATGAAGTTTTTGGAATAAGTCCAAGCGGGTGCAAAGAGGCAGATGTTAAGGCGGCAATTTTGGCAACAAGACAATTTTTCTCCTCGCTCGGGATGCCAAAGAACTTAGGAGATCTTGGATTTGTTGAGGATGACATAGAGAAAATGATTCCAACCCTTGAGAAAAATAAGGGAAAAGAATTTGGGTCATTCAAAAAATTGAACATGGATGATGCGAGGGAGATTTATCGCTTGGCGCTTTAAAAAATCGAATTGACAAAGTTGTTTTTTATTTGATATAATAAGCGCGTCAAAAGACATAGTTTGTTTTATTTAAGAAGCAGGCGAATGCCCGCTTTTTTTATTATCTAGGAGAAGATGTTAAGCGCAATAGAAAATAGAATTTTAACTGTCCTTGAAAAGGAAGCGAGCGATCACGATTGCGAGATTGTGACGCTTAGTGTTGTTGGACCTTCTAAAACGCCGATCCTTAGGGTTTATGTTGACACTGAAAAAGGTGTTGGGTTTGAGGACTTAACTAAAGCGCAATCGTGGATAAGCCCCCTTGTCGAAGAGATGGATCCATTTGTTGGCGCCTACACGCTTGAAGTGAGCTCTCCTGGAGTTGACAGACCGCTTAGGACTTTGGAGCATTTTGAGCGATTTAAAGGCAAGAAAGTTCACATAAGAGTCCAACATGCAATCGATGACAGAAAGAATTTCAATGGAGTTTTGCTTGGCGTTGACCAAAATAATGTGATGATCGACGTTGACGGCGAGAAATTTTCAATAGATTTAGAAAACATCAAACGTGCAAATTTAGTTTGCGAGTTTTAAGAGAGAAAGGTGAGTTAGATGGCAAGTTCGAAAACAAATTTAGTTGAAGCTTTGCAAGCTTTGGCGCATGAGCGCAAGATTAACGAGCTCTTCATTATTGAAAAGCTTGAGGAGTCGCTTGCAAAAAGCTATGAAAAGATTTTAGGCCTTGAAAACCAAGCGAGAGTAACAATCGATCGCAAGAGCGGAAAAATTTACGTTTACGAGCTTGTTCCTGTTGGAGATTTCGACGAAGAAACAGGGGAATATGAGGACTACGAAGAAGTTGACATCACCCCTAACGACGTAAGCAGAATTGCAGCGCAAAATGCAAAAACTGTCATTGCGAGCATCGTTCGTGATGCGACGAGGCAAGAGATCTACAAAGAATTTTCAGAGCGTGTTGGAGATTTGATCAATGGAACTGTTCTTCAAGAAACTAAAGACTTCACCATTATCAAAATTCGCGATGGTGTTGAAGCCGAACTTCCTCATTTTGATTTGAGAAGAAATCCAGACGAGCTAAATGAGCGTCCGGAAAATGAGAGATACCATCACAATCAACGGCTAAAGCTCTTTATTTTGAAGGTTAGAAATCCAAATGGGGATGAACAACATTTCAAGGGGGAGCAATCTAGACCAACGATCGTTGTTTCAAGAACTCACCCAGATCTTTTAAGGAGACTTTTTGAGATGGAAGTGCCAGAGGTTTACGATGGCACGGTTGAGATTAGGTCGATTGCAAGGGAAGCAGGAGACAGATCGAAGATATCAGTTTCTTCAAAAGAGCCGAACCTCGATCCTGTTGGCGCGTGCGTTGGTCCTAAGGGTTCCCGCGTGAGGATGGTTGTTGAAGAGCTTAAAAACGAAAGGGTCGACATCGTTTCTTATGACGAGAATCCTGAAATCTACATTGC
Organism: bacterium; assembly: GCA_963588595.1. GTDB lineage: Bacteria > Actinomycetota > Coriobacteriia > Coriobacteriales > Eggerthellaceae > Phoenicibacter. The sequence continues at coordinate 40,459 of CAVAIA010000054.1, forward strand.
AAATGCTCTGTCTCCTGCAAAAGTAAACTCAGTTAAGATTGACGACGAAACGCATTTTGCAAGCGTGACAGTTGCAGACGATCAACTTTCTTTGGCTATCGGCAAAGAGGGGCAAAATGTCAGGTTGGCGGCAATGTTGACCGGATGGCACATAGACATCAAGAGCGCAAGCTTTAGCGGGGAGCCAATTGGAAGCGAGAGCGACTCTTTAATCGAAGAAGAAGAGGAAGTTGAATTGTGCGCTTATGTTAATGATGATGGAATTCGTTGCAGAAATCATCCAAGACCAGGTTCGAAATATTGCGGAGTGCATTCTCACCTTGAGGAAGCATAAAAGTCGGTCAATGCAATTTCGGATCTATGGAAGAGAGGTGATAGGTAAATGAGTGGAATGCGTGTAAAACAACTTGCAAATGAATTGAATATGGATCCAAAGGCTTTAGTTAAGAAGCTAAATGGCATTGGGATTGCAGTTAAAACGCATGCAAGCCCAATGAGCGAAGATGACGTCAAACTTGCTCGCGAAAAGTTGGCAGTTGACGTTGTTGCTGCTGGAGGAAAAGTCGACTCGAAGACGAAGAAAAAGGTTGAGAAGGAACTAAAGAAAAAGAAAGATAAAGAAAAAGAAGAGCTTGAGGCAAGAAAGAAGGCTCGTGAAGAGGAGTTAAAGGCTCGAGAAGATCATAAGAATAAGGACAAGAAAAACAAAGCTGAAAGTGAGGGGAAGGCATCCGAAGAAAAGGACGTTAATGTTTCGGCTGAGGAAATAAAGGAAGCTGTTAAAAGGATCGTTAGCTCGAAGAGCGATTCAGGTCTCTCAAAATTAGAAAAGCAAATCCTAGAGGAGAAGGATCGCGCAAAGAGGGAGGCTGCTGCTAAAAAACTTTTAGCTAAGGTTAAGAAAAATAAGCTCGAGGCAGATAAAAAAGCTAGGGTTGAAGAAAGTCTTAGGAAGAAGTCTGCACCAAAACCTATCGATAAATCAAAAGAAAGCGAAAAGAAACAGCCAAAGAGAAAATTGCCTAGCGTTCCTAAGGGCGGAACTGACAAATTTAAGACGCTTTTAGATCAAGTTGAAAATGAGAAGAAGAGAATGAAAAGTGTCGCTCAAATGTCAAAGGGCAAAGGTGGCAAAAAGGGAGGCAAAAGCCAAATTGTTCCTGAGCTCGAGGGCATTGCGGGTGAGGAGGATAGATATAAACAAATGGCTGTTGAAGTTGAAAAACTTCAACGTGACAAGGTTCTTGCCGAGGCGAGGGCGGCTGTTAAGGCGGCAGCGTCTCAAGCAGGAGAAGGCAGGAGAAAGAAGAGAAAAGAGAAGCGTGAGGAGGAAGCGCGAGAGAGAGCGGAAGCAGAGGCTCGTGCAAAGGGTTTGGATCCTTCCATCGTTTTGGACGAATCAATAGTTGAAATTCCAGAGGGCGCCTCCGTTGGAAAAGTTTCCGAGCTTTTGGGAGTTCCTTCAGGCGATGTTGTTAAACGCCTATTTTTGCTCGGTCAACCATTGACGTTAACTCAAATAATGAGCAATGACTTAATCGAGCTTATAGCTGATGATTTGGAGAGAAAAGTTAGAATCGTTTCCCCTGACGAGGAATATGCAGTCGTTATTAACGACACAGAAGATGACCTTAAGCCAAGACCGCCTGTTGTAACAGTCATGGGACATGTTGACCACGGCAAGACTTCCCTTCTAGACGCCATCCGTCACACTGGCGTTGTTGAGGCTGAGGCGGGAGGAATCACTCAACACATAGGTGCTTCTGTTGTCAACATCAACGGTCGCCAGATCACTTTCATTGACACTCCGGGGCACGAAGCCTTTACTGCTATGCGTGCAAGAGGGGCGCAAGTCACGGACGTTATCGTTTTGGTTGTTGCAGCTGACGATGGAGTTATGCCTCAAACGATTGAGGCGATCAACCATGCGAAAGCGGCCGATGTTCCAATTGTTGTTGCTGTTAACAAGATGGACAAAGATGGCGCAAATCCAGAGCGAGTTAGAACTGAGTTGACGGAATATGAGGTTGTCCCTGAGGAATGGGGCGGTAAGAATATGTTTGTCGATGTTAGTGCCAAGAAAAATTTGCATATCGATGACTTGCTTGAGACGATTTTGTTGCAAGCGGACGTTTTGGAGTTGAAAGCTAACCCCGACGCTGAGGCTTCTGGATTTGTTATTGAGTCGAATCTTGATAAGGGAAGAGGTCCTGTTGCAACTGTTCTAGTTCAAAGAGGGACTTTGCACCCTGGCGACACTGTCGTTGCAGGAAGTTCTTATGGAAGAGTCAGAGCGCTTATCAATCCGCTTGGCGAGAGCGTTGCTTCAGCAGTTCCTGCTGATCCTGTTGAGATTTTAGGTTTGGGAAGCGTTCCTGTTGCAGGAGATGAGTTTAGAGTGTTTGCTGACGAAAGAGATGCAAGACACTTAGCCGAAGAGCGCGCCTTAAGAGCGAGACTTGCTGAGCAACAAAAAGGACATATGACGCTAGATGAATTATTCGGTAAGATCGAGGAAGGCAAGACTGTTGACCTTAATTTGATCGTGAAAGCCGACGTCCAAGGCTCGATTGAAGCGCTTGCTGACGCTTTTGAAAAGATGGATCAAAGTGAGGTTCGAATCAACATCGTTCATAGCGCGGTTGGAGGAATAACTGAAACTGATATAACTCTTGCTGCCGCATCTGATGCGATTATCATCGGATTTAACGTTCGACCAACAGGCAAATCTAGACAAATTGCCGAGCGAGAAAAAGTTGACATTAGGTTATATAACGTTATATATAAGGCAATTGAGGACATAAATGACGCGAGAGTTGGAATGCTCAAACCTGACATCGTCGAGAAAGACACTGGAATCGCTGAAGTCCGCGAGACTTTTAAGGTTCCAAAAGTTGGAACGATTGCAGGTTGCTACGTTTTGGAGGGCGAGATCAACCACGACGATAAGGTTAGGGTTGTTCGCGAAGGGACAGTTATCTTCGAGGGCGAAGTTGGTTCATTGCGCCACTTAAAGGATGACGTCAAAACAATCCGCAGCGGATTTGAGTGCGGCATTGGCGTTGCGGGTTTCCAGGATGTTAAAATTGGCGACACTATTGAGGGATATGTTTTAGAGACAGTGGAGAGAACCGAGTAAATGAAAAAGACTAACAGAAAAGTTGATTCTGTTGCGCGTCAAGAAATTTCAAGCATTTTAATGTTTGAAACGAGTGACGCAAGATTGCAAAACGTTACAATAACGAGCGTTAAGGTCTCTTTTGACCGCTCATATGCCGACGTTTTCTACACTGCCCCTAAAGAGGAATATGAAAGTGTTGCGCTCGCGCTTGACAGTGCGAAGGGGTTTATTAGATCCTCGATGGCAAAGCGCCTCGATTGGAAAAAATCGCCTCTTTTGCGATTTCACTTGGACGAAACGATTGATAACGCAGGTCTAATTGAGGATTGTATATCGTCGGAAAGAGAGCATTTCGACGATTAGCTTGAATTAGAGATGGGAATAACGAAACACTCAAATATAACGTTGCAAGATTTAGCATTAAAGCTAAAGCAATGCGACTATATTCAAATTTGCGGGCACGTTAGCCCTGATGGAGATTGCATTTCAAGCGCTCTTGCGACTAAGGCAGCATTGGAGACTTTAGGCAAAAAAGTTGACGTTTTGCTTTCTTCTAACGAGGATGCACCTAAAACTTTCGATTTTCTCAAAGGCTATGAAGACTTTGTGTATGCTGGGCGAATAAAGAAGGTTGCAGATTGTTTTTTGATGATAGATGTCCCAAACGAAAAGAGAATGGGAGTTGCTGCAACTAAAGTCAAAAACAAGGCAAAAATGACATTAACGCTTGATCATCATCTTGAGGAGGTTCGTTTTTCAGATTTCGTTTTTTCAGACACATCAGCAGCATCAACTACTATTCTTGTTTGGGAGTTGATTGGTTTGCTCGGAGTTGAGAAAACGAAGGGGATTGCGACTTGTTGTCTCACGGGACTAATGACAGACACGGGCAATTTTCAATTTCAAAACACTGATTTAAGAGCGTTTGAGTCTGCTGCCGAAATGGTTAGGTGTGGAGCGAATAGCTCGCTAATTTCAGAGCACGTCTACATGAGAAATTCTCTTAATTTCTACAAGTTGCAAGGCAAGGTCATTGAAAACATGCAAATTTTTTGCGGTGGTGAGGCTGCAATTAGCTCTGTGAGTCTTTCAGAGTTCGAGGAAACGGGGGCTTCTAAATCAGACTTTGGCGACATGATTAACATTTTAAGGTCGCTTGATGGCACAAAAATTGTTGCCATGTGCAGAGAAGACAAAGCATTTACAAAAATTAGCCTTCGCTCATTAGGCGATTTTGACGTCCGCGAAATGGCTGCTAGGTTCGGCGGAGGAGGACATGCTGGTGCGGCGGGAGCCACAACAAATCAAGATTTAGCCACAACGATGAAAGAAGTGAAGGAGGCAATTGAAGACGCTCTTTCACTCGGAGAAGCAAGTTAACAAAATGGCTAGATCTCGCAGAGGTAAAAGCGGTCTTTCTTTTCTATTTTCAATAAACAAGCCAATAAGCTTTACGTCCCATGACGTCGTAAACGTCGCAAGGAAGGCAACGTCTGAGCGAAGAGTTGGACATGGTGGAACTCTCGACCCATTCGCGTCAGGTGTTTTGCCAATTATGGTCGGACCTGCAACAAGGTTGTCAAATTATTTTAAATTTTGCAAAAAGGAATACGTTGCGCAAATTAAATTCGGAATCGCAACAGACACAGAAGATTTAACTGGGAATGTTATTGCTAAAAAGGAAATTGATAATCAACTGTTTGATAGCGAGTTTGCAAATCAGATTTTAAGCGACTTTGTCGGAGACATTGAACAAATCCCTCCCAAATATAGCGCAATTAAAGTTGGAGGAAAAAAGGCTTATGAGCTTGCGAGAGGTGGCAGGGAAGTTGATATTCCTAAAAGAAAGGTGACTGTTTTTAACGCAGAGTTATTGAGCATTTTTAAAGATGATGAGGACGCTTCTCCTATTTGGGAGATAAAATTTCTTGTTTCTAGCGGGACCTATATAAGGAGTCTTGCGCGCGATATCGGGCTTTACGCGAACTCTATCGCGCATGTTTTTAAATTGCAAAGAACAAGCGTCGGAGGGATTTCGATTGAAGATTGCGTTAGCGTTGATGATCTTAAAGGCGAATTTGAGTTTGAAAAGTTTATTATTGACCCTATCAAGGTTTTACCATTTCCGTTTATTGAAGTCTCTCCCGATGAAGAAAAGTTTGTTGCTTGTGGTAATTTTCTTAAACTTGTTGGAAAAGAAGACTATATTAATAGTTCTAGAGGCGATTTATTTTTTGTTGGAAACAAGAAAAAAGTTTTGGCTATATATAAATTTGATGAAAGTGAAAATAAATTGAAGGCAGAGACTGTTTTTTCTAAGGGAATTTTGAGATGAAGGATGCTTTAGACAACTCATGCGCGATAGTCAACGCTCATTGCCCATTCGATTATGCACTTTTCAAAGATGCTGTTTGCGTTATCGGGGTTTTTGATGGAGTCCACATCGGTCACAGGCATTTGATCTCGCGTGCAATAGACAAAGCAAAGGAAACAGGAAAAAGATGCTTGATAATAACTTTTAGCGTTGACCCTGAAGAGATTTTTTGCCCCAATAAATTAAAGAAATTGCAAACGAACGACGAGAGGTTTAAAACGCTTGCTTCCCTGGGAGCTAACTCCGTTGCCGTTTTGCCTTTCGATGAAGACTTTGCTTCCCTTAGTCCACTTCAATTCTTAGCGAAGATTTTTCGCAAGTTTCCACCTGCTTATATCTTTGTTGGGAGCAATTTTAGATTTGGCAAAAATGCTGAGGGAGACGTTGAAGTTTTGAAGGCTTGGGCGGACAAGAACGACGTGGGGGTTTGCGCTGTTGACCTCTTAGAATTTGATGGTGAGAGTGTTTCATCGACAAGAATTAGAAATTTACTTAAAAACAAAAATGAAAAAGAAGCAAACAAGCTTTTGGGTGTTACAATAATTTAGTCTTTATTAAAACTTATTTCAATTTAAGGAGGACAGAAGGTGAGTATGACAATTGCATGGCTTGCTCCAGTGTGCGCTTTGATCGGCATGCTAGTTGCAGCCTATCTCGGGCAATGGGTATTAAAACAAGATCCAGGTTCCGAGAAGATGAACAGCATTTCTGTGAAAATTCAACAGGGTGCGCAGGCATTTTTGATGAGTGAGTATAAGCTTCTCGTCATTTTTGTCGTTGTTGTTGCCATTATTATGGCAGTGTTCTTGAACATTTGGACTGCAGTCGCATTTGTGACAGGCGGCATTTTAAGCGCCGCTGCCGGTTATGTTGGAATGTATGTTGCGACGCGTGCGAACACAAGAACTGCACACGCTGCTGAGAGTTCAGTTGCTAAGGCACTAACAGTCAGCTTCAGAAGCGGTCTTACGATGGGGCTTTGCGTTGCATCCTTTGCATTGATGGGTCTTTCTCTTTGGCTCATTCTTCTAGTATTCAACGTTGACATCGTTGATATGGCGTTGATGAAAGAGCACGTTGGCATGGTTGAAGGTTTTGCAACAGGAGCTTCGGGAGTTGCTCTTTTTGCTCGTGTTGGTGGCGGAATTTACACAAAAGCTGCTGACGTCGGAGCTGACCTCGTTGGTAAGGTCGAAGCTGGAATTCCTGAGGACGATCCAAGAAACCCTGCCACTATCGCTGATAACGTTGGCGACAACGTTGGTGACGTTGCTGGGATGGGAGCTGACCTCTTTGAGTCCTACACAGGCTCAATTATTGCACCAACGATTTTGGCTGTAACATTTGGAGCCCTCGGTGGATATTTCGTTGGCGGAGATTTGATTTGGGCTATTATAACCCCTGTCATGATCGCAGCATTCGGAATTTTAACTTCTGTTCTTGGTCTTTTGGCTGTTAGAACAAAAGAGGGCGCAAATCTTCACAGCGCTCTAAATCGTGGAACCTATCTTGCAGCTATCGTAGAGATAATAATCATTTTCATAATGTTCTTCATTTGGAACAATCAATCGACGCAAGCTCAACCACTCTTTTTGTTTGGTTCAGTAATTTGCGGTCTTGTCGCAGGACTTGCAATTGGCAAGATCACAGAATACTTTTGCAGTGATGAATATAAGCCAGTTCACAAAATTGCTGAGAGTGCAGAAACCGGAGCTGCAACAGTTATCATCGAGGGTCTTTCAACGGGCATGAAATCAACGATTGCTCCAATCATTTTGATCGCGGCAGCAATTATTGGTGCTTACACTTTCGGAAACCTTGCGTTCCCTAACGCGACAGAGTCTGGCATTGTTGTTGGACTTTATGGAGTTGGTTTGGCAGCAACTGGCATGCTTTCAAACACGGGCATCACAGTTGGCGTTGACGCCTATGGTCCTGTTGCTGACAACGCGGGCGGAATCGCTGAGATGAGCGGTCTTCCTGAGGAAGTTCGCGACAGAACTGACTCGCTCGATGCTGTTGGAAACACAACAGCAGCGATTGCTAAAGGTTTTGCAATTTCTTCAGCTGGTCTTGCTGCAATCTCATTGTTCGTTTCTTTCCAGGCAACAATGCACACAGCAATTCCTGACTTCTCATTGACTTTGACTAATCCAATCATCGTGGCTGGCATTTTCATCGGTGCTATGATGCCATTCATGTTTGCGGCGCTCACAATGGGAGCAGTTTCGAGAGCTGCTCATGCTATGGTCGAAGAGGTTCGTCGTCAATTCCGTGAGATCAAAGGAATCATGGAATATAAAGCAGAGCCTGAGTATGACAAGTGCGTTGCAATCTCAACAACAAGTGCACTTCACGAGATGATTTTGCCTGGTTCTTTGGCCGTTATTGTCCCTATCGCAATCGGTTGCTTTAACCCAGAGATGCTCGGCGGATTCTTGGCTGGCGCTGTTTCAACTGGAATGTTGCTCGCGATCTTCATGAGCAATTCTGGTGGAGCTTGGGATAACGCGAAGAAATATATCGAAGGCGGCGCAGAAGGCGGCAAAGGAAGCGAAGCTCACAAAGCTGCTGTCGTCGGTGACACGGTTGGAGATCCTTTCAAGGACACTTCTGGTCCTTCGATGAACATCCTCATAAACTTGATGACAATCGTCTCTTTGACATTCTCACCATTGTTTATAGCTGTTCAAAGTCTTTTCTAAAGCGTTACTTTAAGAGAACGAAATTAATCAAGGTGCCTTTTTTAAAGGCACCTTTTTTTATGTGGGAAAATTGGTGCCAGACTTCCATTTACCTGGGAAGTTTCTTGCTAAAACAAGAAAATCGGCTCAAGTAACGCTGCGCTATAAGTTAGCGCTTGCGAGTGAACTTCTTAAGCTTGCTTTTTAAACTTTTGAGTTTAGAAATTTAAGTCTAAAACACAGGACAATTTTGCTTAATATTTGGTATAATATTATTAAAAATATTTGATATTTGAGGAATTATATGAAACTCATTTTTAGAGACTCGGCATTCAAGCATGGATTGACAAAGGAGCAATTAATTTATGTCTTTTCTAACGTAGTCAAAAGTAGAAGAATTTACAGTAGTGAATTTGATTATGAAAACATTTGGGCACTTGGAATTCTGCCAAATGGAAATGATTGCGAGTTTATCTATTATTACCAAGATTCGGAAACAGCAGTTATTTTTCACGCTATGTCGCCAGCAAGAAAGTCATTTACTCAGGAGATAGAAAGGAAAGGCTAATGGAATATAGAAATGAGTTAGGACAAACTATCACTGATGAGCAACTTGATGCAATGCTTGATGAGATTGAAAGAGGTGACTTTTCGAATTTTGAAGCTGCGTCTGAACCTACTTACGGAACAATTGAGCCCAGAAAAATTGAACGAAGCACAGTTTGTGTTCAATTTCCGATTCCCATGAAAACTCGCTTAAGCGAGATTGCCGAAGAGCATAGTTGCACTATGAGCGATCTAATTCGCGCTTATACATATGATGGGATGAAAAAAGAAGACTCGCAGGCAGTTTAGAATTCTAAGTTTTGCACAAGCTCCTTGCTCACGGAAAATCAGTGCCAGACTTCCATTTACCTCCTGTTTTGTTATCATTTACTTTATGAAGAAAGTGCAAGCGTGGACAGACGGATCATCTCTTGGAAACCCAGGACCTGGGGGCTATGGTGCTGTTCTTCTTTTCGTCGACGAAAATGGTTGCGAGCATCAACGCGAGCTAAGCGGCGGGTTTAAGAAAACCACGAATTCGAGAATGGAGATAATGGGCGTTGTAGCAGCGTTGGAGGCACTAAAGGAGAGTGTGTCGATAACAATCACGTCTGACTCTAAATATGTTGTTGATGCAATCTCTAAAGGATGGCTTGACTCATGGGTGAAGAGGGGCTGGAAAAAAGCTGACAAGAAAAAGGTTTTAAATAAAGACCTTTGGCAGAGAGTTTTAGATCTTCGCTCTAAGCACGATCTCGAGATGAAGTGGGTGAAAGGGCATGCGGGACATCCTATGAACGAGAGGTGCGACGAACTCGCTAAGCAAGCTGCGATGGGCGAAAATCTTCCAGAAGATTTGGGTTATAAGGGTTAGAGAGAGTTAAAAGTTTATCTTGGTTTTTCTCACTTAAAGGCCTTCGCAATAGTCGCGAGTGTAGATGTGCTTTTCGCTCTTCGGGAACATGTGTTCGTAGAGATTAACGAAATAGTTGTCTGTCATTGACGCGATATAGTCGCAAACAATTTTGTTTGGTTCCGTTTTTAGATACTCTTCGGTTGTGACGTAGTGAGAAGTTTCAACTAAGTTTTTAATGTGATGCCTAAAGATTGGGGAGGTCTCATCTCCTCTTCTCAAGTCTTCTAAGTTCTTTTCGTAGAGTTCATGGAACATCGATTGGACTTCCGAGAATGACTTTTCCAAGATCCCTTCTTTTGAGTAGATCCTCTCATAGTTTTGCTTCTTAGCGAGCTTTAAGTCTTGATAGACTTCTTCGCTCATTTGAATTGAATCTTTAAAGTAAGAATGATTCACGATGTCAACAGTTAAATTGTTAATTATTTTTGCATTAGTTTTTCCTATGACAGTTGAGTCAAACTCGTCAATCGAATTTAAAACATTCATCTTTAACGCATCATCGCGATCTTTTCCGATGTAGGCGATCATGTCGCTCACGCGAACGACGCATCCTTCAAGGGTTGCGGGTCTCAGCGTGTCGATGACCTTTTCATCGTTGTTGCACGCTTCAACAATGTCATCGAGCTCGTCAAAGGATTCAATTTCCCCTCGATAGACCACCTTTTGAGCGAATTCTCCATTGTGTTTAATTATTCCATCTAACGTTTGAAGTGATATGTTTCGTGGAAAGAGTTGATCTAAGACCCTGACGGAATGAACGTTGTGGTGAAAATATTTTCCAGTGTGGTCGTTGTAACATTCGCTTAAAAATCTCTCGCCCGCGTGACCGAAGGGTGTGTGGCCAAGGTCATGACCGAGGCTTATCGCGTCAATCAAATCAAGGTTGAGGCCAAGAAGTTGCCCAATTCCTCGCGCCACTCGATTGACAAGTTGAACATGCAAGCCGCGTCTTGTTATGTCGTCGTTTTCAAGGAGAGAGAAAACTTGCGTTTTTCCATTGTAGCGGTTGTATGCAGGCAGGTTTATTATTTTTTCAACGTCTCTCATAAATGCTGGGCGAGATAGCGTTGCCATGTCGTTTTTTAAGTTGTGACGGCGAACAATGTTTTCATCCTTAAACTTATATGGATTTTCGACGTGTTTTTCTCTGTCGCTTATAATTTGAGACTCAACTTCTTTATCGAGTTGAAGGTATTTTATTTCAGAGTCTTTTAGGCTCATATAGCTTAATCTCCTTAATTGTTTTAGAATTATTTTATAACATGGATAACCTTTTAGACGAGCACATAAGATGATTTCAGAGACAGATATTCAAAAAGTTAGTGACGCGACTGATTTTGTTTCACTTGTTGCCGAGACAACTCAAGTTAAACAAAAAGGTCGTGATTTTTGGTGTTGTTGTCCATTCCACAAGGAAAAAACGCCATCTTGCAAAATTAATCCAACTGACAACATATGGCATTGTTTTGGTTGCGGAGAAGGTGGATCTGTTTTTACTTACGTTATGAAGTTGCATAACATGTCATTTGTGGAAGCAGTTCATTTTCTTGCTGATCGGGCACATATTGAGATCGCGGACACGGGCGCTAAGGGTTTAAACAAGGGCGAGAAAAATAAAATTTATGAGTGTGTGAATGAGGCGAAGGACTTTTTTTCAACTCAACTTATGCGGGGGAAGAGCCAAGGGGCTGACAGCGCAAGAAAATATTTGTCAAAGAGAGGATTCGGAAGCGAAATTTCTCAAAGGTGGAGCCTTGGATATGCTCAAGGTTCTGGCACTTTAGTAAACCATTTGAAGAAAAAAGGATTTGAAGAAAGCATCATCGTTAAAGCGAATTTAGCGACCGCTAGAAATGGACGTGTTAATGATCGATTTTTTAACAGAGTTATGTTCCCAATTTTTGACGAGAGAGGGACTTGCGTCGCTTTTGGAGGACGTGTTATTGGTCAAGGAGAGCCGAAATATTTGAACTCTTCCGAGACTCCAATTTTTCATAAGTCCAACATTTTGTTTGGGCTCAATTTCGCAAAAAATGAAATTGTAAAAAGCGGATATGCTGTTGTTGTTGAGGGCTACACTGACGTTATAGCGATGCATGAAGCAGGAATTAAAAACGTTGTTGCTACCCTTGGAACTGCATTGACTCTTCGCCATATAAAACTTTTGAGCAGGTATGCAAGTCAAAAAATCATCTATCTTTTCGACGGAGACGAAGCGGGCCAACGTGCAGCTGAACGCGCATGTGAGTTTATAGATTATCAAATGACACCCGAAGCGGGAGAGAGCAGGTGCGATTTGCACGCAGCAACAATTCCTGAGAAGATGGACCCCGCTGAATTTATTGAAAATCAAGGAGCCGAGGCGATGAGAGAAATTTTAGAAAACTCGCGCCCCTTAGTTGAGTTTGGCATTCAAAGAAGAATCGCAAAACATGACCTTTCAACTGCTGAAGGAAGGTCTAGGGCTCTCGTGGATGCTATATCAATCTTGGCCCCAATAAAAGACTCAATTCTTGCAAAGGACTATGCAGCGCAAATTGCAGCTTTAACAAGGGTGAGCGAAATTGATGCGCAACGTCAACTTTCAAAGTTAAAGAAGCCTTCTCGTAATTTTCAAAAAGCGCCAAAAACTAATGAAAAGCCTAACAAAAGTGAAGAGGAAAAGGTTGAAAAAGATGCAAAGAGCCCAGCCGATTCAAATATTTTGAGCGAAGATATTAATAGATTGAATAATGAAGCAAAAGTTGTGTCTCTTTCAGTTCAAAATCCGCTTTTTGTTTTAGAAAGTGCTGACACTTTGAAAAATATTGATTGGCAAAGCAAATTGCACAAAATGATAATTGATAAAACGCTCGATATCTTGTCTGACGATTTGAATGTTTCCCAAGCGACTCTTTTGAATAAGGTTATATCTCAAGTTCCTAATAGCGAAAAAGTTGTGACTTCAACAATGACAAATGATGCAGATGAGGCAAGGTTGCAATTCAACATGGCGGTGTTAAACTTAAAAATTAGCGATCTTCGAGAAGCTCAAAATGAACTCACTTTCAACCTTTCGAAGGTCGTTGACAAGCAAACTCACGATGAGATAGTTTCTGTTTTAAATGAAAACGCGAAGAGGCTCGAGGAATTGGCGCAAAAAGTTTTGATGGCGGAAAGTTAAGTGGTGAAGTTAAATGAGCAAAATTGTTATATATCCAAATGAAAAGTTAAATCAAGTTTGCGATAATTGTGACTTAAACGACCCAAGGTTAGGCAAGTTGAGTAAAACGATGGCAAAGTTGATGTATAACAATTCTGGCGTCGGTTTGGCAGCTCCGCAAATTGGAGAAAACTTGAGACTTGTTGTTGTTGATTGCGATTATGATATAGAAGATAACTCAACTCGCGATCCTCTCGTTTTGATCAATCCTGAGATAGTTTCTTTGTCCGGTGATTTTATAGATGACACGGAGGGGTGTCTTTCGTGTCCAGGAATAAGCGTGCACATTAAAAGGCAGCAATTTGCAACGGTCACTTATTACGACTTGAATGGGGACAAGTGGGAGATTGAGGCAGACGGGCTTTTGGCAAGATGCATTCAACATGAAGTTGACCATCTTAATGGCAAAACTTTATTTGAGGCTTGCGACCCGCAAGAACATCTTCGCGCACTAGCTGCTTATCAACAAGCGCTTGCTGCGGGAGCTAAGCCTGGTCAAACAACTATAAAATAAGCGATAGCAATTGGAGATATGCCTATGAGAATCTTATTTATGGGAACGCCGAAGTTTGCGAGCGTGATTCTCGATTCTCTGTTCGATTGGGCGAGTAAAAACGGTTCTGAAATAGTTGGCGTTTTCACTAACGAGGACGCGAAGAGCAAACGAGGTAACAAGCTCATTGCGTCGGCGGTCAAGGAAGTTGCGCTTGAACACGAATCGCCAATCTTTCAAGTTAAAACATTGCGTGATGAGGATGTCCAAAGTGAGATTAGGAAATTAAGCCCTGACGTTATATGTGTTGCTGCCTATTCAAAGCTCTTGCCTAAGGAAGTTCTTGAAATTCCAAGGCATGGATGCATAAATGTTCATGCGTCTCTTCTTCCTTCATGGAGAGGGGCTGCCCCAATTGAGCGAGCAATTCTAGCAGGCGATGAGTTTGCAGGAGTTTCAATAATGAAAATGGAAGAAGGGCTTGACACAGGAGATTTTTGCAATCATAGAAAAACTCTAATTGGAGATAAAACAGACGATGAGTTAACTTTCGAGTTGGCTAAATTGGGCGCTGAGGCTTTGTGCGAGGTTCTAGAAGCTCTTAACTCTAACAATGGATTGAATTGGGAAAAGCAAGAGGACTTACTAAAGGGCAAAGAGCCAACTTATGCAAACAAGATTGAAAAGAAAGAAGTTCTAATTTCGGATGAGGATTGCGCGATTGTTGCTAAGAGAAAAGTTCAAGCTTCAAGCAAATCGCATCCAGCAAAATGTTTGATAGATGAAAGACAAGTCACTATCACAAAGGCGCGTGTAGACCAAGGCTTAGAGCTCCAAGACTTCGAAAGGTCTCAAAATAATGTTTTGTGGAAAGATAAAAAACTTCACTTATTGATGAAGGACGGCGCGCTTGAGATTATGAATTTAAAGCCTGATGGCAAAAAAGAAATGGATGCTAAAAGCTTTGTTGCAGGTGCAAAAAGTGTTAGGGAAAACAAAGCTTATTGGAGCGCAATTTAATGACCGCTGAGCTTTCTCCCTCAAGAATCGCTGCGCTTAAAACTCTTCTTGAGGCTAAGGATGAGGGGCAATTTGAGTCAAGTTATGTCTTTGATATTGCAAAAGATATGCATTTGAGCGAGCGGGATAAAGCTTTTGCTGCCAAGCTTGTTAAGGGAGTTTTGTGTTATTCTTTGCCACTTGAGATCGCGATTCATTCTATTTGCGAAAAGGGAACAAGAATTAAGAGAAAAGTCATGGTGGCTCTAAAAATTTCAGCTTATGAAATTTGTTATTTGAAAAAAGAGAAACATGTTTCAGTTAACCAAGGTGTTGAGCTTGTTAAGTCAATTTCTAAAAATGCGGCGGGATTAGCTAATTTTATTTTGAGGAGGATCGATGAGAATTGTTTGCCAAAAGAAGAGAGCTTAGCGCTTGGATTTTCTAGCGAGATGGCAAGTTTCCTTGAAAAAGAGATGGGAGAAAACGAAGCGCTTGAGTTTATGAGGATGAGTTGCTTTGAGCCAAAGCTTAGTTTTGAGAAGAACTTTAATGTTGTTGAAGCCGATGATTCGAAACAAGAGCAAGACGCCACTGAAATAATTAAAAACGCTAAAAGTGGCAAAGTTATTATTGCAGACGACGCTGCAATCGAAATAGCAAAAAGTTTTGCAAATCGATCTATCAAAGCAAATGAGGTGCCAAAAATATTAGAAGTTGGAGCTGGAAGGGGAACTAAAACAGCGTTAATTCAATCTTTTTTTGCGAGTAAAGGAGCAAGTTTTGGTGAGTATGACGTCCTCGATTCTTCTGAGAGACGCCTTTTACAACTTAAGAGCCGGATAAAGGGAAGCGCTCTTAAGGTAGATGAGATTATAAACGCAGATGCATCAACTTTTAGATTTGCAGATGATCAAGAAAGCCACTTATATGATGCGATCTTTATTGATGCGCCATGTTCGGGACTTGGGACTCTAAGGCGTCATCCTGAGATTAAAACGAGGTTTAATGTTAGAGAAATTCATGAGTTTGCAAAGATTGATTTAGCGATTTTAAAAAACATTTCAACGTACGTTAAAAGAAAAGGTTTCATTTATTATTCGACGTGCACAATCACTAAGGAAGAGAACATTTGCGTTATAAATGAATTTCTAAGTGGAACTTTAGGAAAGGGATTTACGCTGGAAGAGATTGTTAGCGATGCAAAGTTGACCGAGCAAAGAGATGCGCATTTTTGCGTTTGCTTAAAAAAGCTTTAATATATTTTATTTAAATGGACTAAAATTTTTGAGTGCGAAACTAAAGGAGGAGTTATAAATGCAAGTTGAACTTTTATATCACACGCCAAACGTTGAGAGAGCAGTTGCGACTGCGGCAAGACTTTGTTATGCCCCTGTTGGAGCCTCCGAGCTCATGGAGTCGATGGACGATGATAGGGTGAAGAGTGTCCTTGCAACAATCATGAAAGGCGGTCATTTTTCAACGCTGGAGCATGCCTCCTACACTTTTGCGGTGGATGGCGTTTCAAGGGCATTGACCCACCAACTTGTTCGTCATAGAATAGCAAGCTTCAACCAACAATCTCAAAGATACGTTAAGTTTGACGATGGATTTAACTACATAGAGCCAACTTCTGTCGAGCAAAATGTTGAGGCTCACAAAATTTTTAGCGAATGCATGGACTCTTGCGCTGAAGCTTACGAAAAGTTAAGAGAGCTTGGAGTTATTGCAGAGGATGCTAGATTTGTTCTTCCTAATGCAGCGGAAACAAAAATAGTTATAACGATGAATGTTAGAGAGCTTCTTCATTTCTTTGAGCTTAGATGTTGCAATCGTGCACAATGGGAGATTCGACAATTGGCTCATAAAATGCTCGAGCTCGTTCGTCCAACTGCGCCTTATATTTTTATGGATGCGGGGGCTCCTTGCGTCCATGGACCTTGTCATGAGGGAAAAATGAGTTGCAAAAATCCTTATCCTAAAGTTGAGCGAACGTTCTAATCAGAATAGAGGAGAGAATGCGTTTAATAATTACCGAGAAAAATGATGCAGCGAAACAAATTTCAAACATTTTAGGTAATGGGAAGGCTCGCGCCGATAAAGTTTATAAAACGCCCGTTTATCGTTTTGAATGGGATGGAGATGAGTGCGTTGCGATCGGTCTTCGAGGGCACATCCTAGAACCAAATTTCGTTGATAACATTCAATGGAATAAATCGCGTGGATGGTTTTCTAAAACCGAAGAGTTTGGCAGGATTGAGGCGGACATTCCAAAGAGCCTTGCAACTCCACCTTTTAAGAAGAAAAAGCCTTTTATGGTTGACGGAGTTGATTTAAAAGGTTGGAAGATGGAAGCGCTGCCCTATCTTGTCTATTCTCCGATAGTTAAGCTTCCAAAAGAAAAAGAGATTATTCGCTCGCTCAAGAATTTGGCAAAAAAGAGTGATGTTGTCGTCATAGGCACCGACTTCGACCGCGAGGGAGAACTCATCGGCAAGGATGCGATGAACGTTTGTCTCGAAGTCAATCCTGACGTTCAAATTTTTCGTTCCAGATATTCTTCGTTTACAAAACAAGAGATAACGGAGTCTTTTGAAAACCTTGTTGACGTTGACGAATGTTTAGCTAGCGCTGGGCGAACGAGGCAAGACATCGACTTGATTTGGGGAGCTGTTTTAACTCGCTACCTAACACTTGCAAGGTTTGCAGGCTATGGCAACGTTAGGAGTTCTGGTCGTGTTCAAACTCCAACTCTTGCGCTCGTTGTTGCGAAAGAGAGAGAGCGCCAAGCGTTTGTCCCTGAGAAGTTTTGGGTGTTAAATGCGCAAGTCGACGCTTCTTCAGAGATTGGGCCAACCGGCAACGACGCCGAAGATTGTGATGAAGTGTTTGAGTGCACTCATGAAGAAGGTCGTTTCTTTGACGAAAGAAAAGCTAAGAAAGCTTATGAGAATGTAAAAGAGGCAAAAAGCGCTGTTGTTGAAACAATAGAGAAGAAGTCAAGGAAGGTTATGCCTCCAGCTCCTTTTAATACAACTTCACTAATGGCCGCCGCAAGCGCTGAGGGCATAACTCCTGCTAGGTGCATGAGAATTGCAGAAAGCCTTTATATGCAAGGGTTCATTTCCTATCCAAGGGTTGACAACACTGTCTATCCAAAAACGCTAAATTTGTCAGAAATTGTTTCTAATTTGTCATCAAATCCTGCATATCGTCCCTATTGTGAAAAACTTCTTGGTGCAGGAAGTTTGACGGCAACGAGAGGCAAGAAGGAAACGACTGACCACCCACCGATTTACCCAGTTAAAGGGGCAACTGCAGATGACATGGACGCTGGTTCTTTTAGGCTCTACAACCTCATTGCGCGAAGGTTTTTGGCAACCCTTTCTGGAGCTGCAACTGTTGAGGGGACAAAGATCACTCTCGATGTCAATGGAGAGGCATTTAACAAAAAGGGAGATGTTCTAGTTGTTTCAGGTTTTAGGGAGATATACCCTTATGGTTTGAAGAAGGATGAGCAATTGCCTCATTTAGCGGAGGGTCAAAAAATTGCCGTCAATGCGGTTGGTTTGAAAGAGGATCAAACGAAACCTCCTGCGAGATATTCTAGCGGACGTCTCATTCAAGAGATGGAAAAAAATGGGCTTGGAACGAAGGCAACGAGGCATTCAATTATTGAGCGTCTTGCGCAAGTTAAATATATACAAAATGATCCGATTGAGCCGACGCAACTCGGAATAGCTGTTATCGATGCCCTAGGAGCTTATGCACCTCACATAACTCACCCTGAGATGACAGCTGAGCTAGAGCAAGGAATGGATGCGATCGCAGAGGGCAAAGACACTCGACAAAGCGTTGTTAAAAGCTCGAGGGATCATCTCTTAAGCGAGTTAGACACATTAATTCCGCACGCAAGCGATGTTGGAGATGCTCTAACGGATGCGGTTAGCGCAGATGCTTATGTTGGAAAGTGCCCTAAATGCGGGCATGATCTTCAATTGAAGGCCTCTGCAAAAACAAGATCCATGTTCATAGGATGCGCTGGCTGGCCTGATTGTGATGTAACTTACCCACTTCCTTCTGGAAAGGTCGAGAGCACGGAAGAGAAATGTCCCATTTGCGGAATGCCTCAAGTTAAAGTGACTCAATTTAGAACAAAGCCTAGGATGATGTGTATAGATCCGAATTGTTCTTCTAACCACGAGCCAGAGGTTATCGTTGGGAAATGCCCTAATTGCAAAGCAAAGGGTCTTGATAAGAATTTGATTGCAAGAAGAAATCCAAAAACTTTGAAGAGGAGTGTCACTTGCGAAAACTTCGAGGAGTGCCAAACAAGATATCCATTGCCTCCAAATGGACAAATAACGAGCACCGACAAAGTTTGCGAGAGTTGTGGCGCACCGATAGTTTGCGTTACAACCAACAGAGGTCCATGGGAGCTTTGCCCTAACTTCGATTGTCCTTCTAAGGAAGAAGAAAAAGAGAATAAGGGCAAAAAGAGAAAAGCTAAAAAGAAATAGCAAGAGAAGGCGTCGCTTTTATTAAAAGAGTGCTCATGGAGAATTCTTCGGGAAAATTTATAACTTTTGAAGGTGCCGACGGAGTTGGAAAATCAACCCAAGTCGCTTTCGTTGCGGACTTGCTAGGTGAGCTTGGCTTTGACGTTTTACTCGTTCGTGAACCGGGAGGGACGAAGATTGGCGAGAAAGTAAGAGAAATCCTCCTTGATGTTGACAACAAGGAGATGACTGACGAAAGTGAGCTTATGCTCTACCTTGCTGCAAGATCGCAAATTGTTAATGAGGTCATAATTCCAGCTCTTGATAAAGAGAAAATAGTTCTTTGTGATCGCTTTTTCGATTCAACGCTTGCTTATCAAGGTTTTGGCAGAGGCCTTGACAAAGAATTTATAAAGGAAGCCAATAAGTTTGTTTGTAATGGGTTAATGCCTGACTTAACGATTTTGTTTTACATACCTGCTGAGATGAGAAAAGCAAGGCTAGACAAAAGAGAGGCAGCTGACAGAATCGAGAGCGCAGGAAGAGAGTTTGGCGAGAGAGTAGCCGATGGGTTTTTAAAGATTGCTGATGAGGATTGCAACAAAAAAAGAATTGTGAAAGTTAACACAAGTGGCAAGCATAGCCAAAGTGCTCTTTTAACGTTAAAAGCGCTTCGCGAGATAATTGATTTTGATGTTGACTCTCAAGTTGTTAAATGCGCTCTTGACAAGTTAGATGAGGCGCACAAGCATTGATATGAATGACATTTTTTCTTCTATATTAGGGCAAAGTCAAGTTAGAGATTTTCTTCGCAGAAGCATTAGAGGGAAGCGCATTTCTCAAAGCTATTTATTCTTGGGTCCTTGTGGGTCTAATAAAACGCAGGCTGCTTATTGTCTTGCGGCGGCTTATCTTTGTGAGGATGAGAGCAAAACTCTTTTAAGCGATTGCAATAAATGCGAAAAATGCAAACAAATCTTTAAAAGAAGACATCCAGATGTTAAGTATTATGCTCCAGAAGGGCAAAATGGCTATCTTGTCAGCCAAATAAGAGAGTTAATTCACGATTGTGAGCTTCGTCCAAATGAAGGCGATAAAAAAGTTTACATAATCGATCGCGTTGACACTCTTGGACAGAGCGCTGCCAACGCTTTTTTAAAGACGCTAGAAGAGCCCTCAGAAGGAATACTTTTTATACTTTTGGGAAGAACTGCTGATGGGGTCTTGCAAACAATCCGATCTAGAACTGAGATAGTTCCCTTTCGTCACATTCCTCCTGAGGAGGCGCAAAAAATAATAGTCCAAAACACGGGATGCGACATAGATAGAGCAAAAATAGCTTTAGTTTGTTCAGGGAATTCAATTTCAAAAGCGATAGAAATTTTGAGATCTCAAACGAGCGGAGTTTTAGCTTTAAGGCAGCAACTTGTTTCTTGTTGTCTTGAGTGTGCAAATGCTAGCGATTGGGAAGTGCTTAAGGAGGCAAAGAGAATAGTTGAGCTTTTAGGCGCGCAAACGGATGCTTATAAAAAACAATTAGAAGAAAAAGATGCGACTGGTGAAGATTTTTTAAGCTCATCTGCAAAAAAGGAAATTAAGTCGCAAGGAACAAGGAAGCAAAAGTCAAAAGTTTTAGAAAATTTGAGTATGTTCGCAAACATCGTTGTCAGCATTTTAAGAGATTGCGTGAACATAAATTGCGGGAATCTGGAGATTGTTAATTCGGATTTCGCCGAAAGAATCAATGCGATTTCTCCGAAAACAACTTATAAATCATCATTTTTAGCAATCGAGAGGATTGAGGACGTTGTCAAAACCATGACTTATAATGTTAGTCATGAAACGTGCATAGATGTGATTCTTCTAGAGTTTAAAGGAGCATTTAAACAAAATTGAGTTTTATAGATGAAATTTCAGATCCTGAGAAGGAAGAAAAAGAAGCTCATGCGCTTGAGGTTTTCAAAGAGTTAGCTAAAGAATGTGACGAGGGAATGATTCCTCGTTTTGTAAGTTATCGCGATGATTTGCATAAGGCAACTTTTTATTATTTCAGCGACCATAGAGTGGATTTTAGGGAACTTGTTAAGGAACTTTCCTCCAAGCTCTCAATTTCTGTTGAGATGAGGCAAATCAACGAGAGAGAGCAAGCATCCCTCATCGGTGGGATTGGACCTTGCGGACAAGAGCTTTGTTGTTGCAAAATGAAGGAGGGTTGTTGCAAAAAAAATGCAACTATTAAGATGGCTAAGAACCAAGACCTTTCTTTGAATCCAACAAAAATAAGTGGCATGTGCGGCAGATTGATGTGCTGTTTGAGATTTGAAGATGACTATTATAAGGAATTTAAATCTCGCGCTCCAAAGGTTAATTCCTTCGTTAAAACTCCAGATGGTGACGGAAAAGTCATAGGACAAGATGCGTTGCATGAAACGATAACATTGCGGGTGGACGAGGATAAACCAAGAAAAATCAAGCTTGACGAATTGGAAGCTAACAAAAAAGGAGACGGTGGTTTTGCTGTTGGAAAAAAGGCTTGGGACAAAGCTGAAAATTCGATGGACAACATAAAGAAGAGCGCAGCGAATGTGACGATTGACACTTCTCTTTTCACTGGGACTGATAGAGTGGCGAACGCACGTGATGTTAAGTTAGCAGACAAACCAAGACCCACCAGAAGGAGAGGCGATCTTAGGAGGAAGAGAAAGGACAGAAAGCAAAGGAGGTCATCGAGATCTTCTGTTTCGTTTAGCTCTCCAAAGACTGCAAGTCGCCCCGGCGGAAATTCGAGCGCAACAAAGCTTTCGAGTCCGAAAACTATAACTAGACCGAAAAAAGAAAATAGAGAAGGTGCAAAACTTAAAAAACGCAGGACGAGAAAAATTTCAGGTTCTAAATAGAAAGGCTTGAAAATGAGCGATCATTTGGGTCTCTACACTGATCTTTATCAATTAACGATGGCGCAAGGCTACTTTCTTGAAGGAGCTTCAAACAAAATTGCGTCGTTTTCGATGAATTTTAGAAAACTTCCATTTAAAGGTGGATATGCAATTTTTTGTGGCAGTGATTCACTTTTAAATTTGATTAAAAATTTTAAATTCAATGAGGAAGACATCTCTTATCTAAAAGAGCTAGAGGCGCCTTATGGAGGAAGATTGTTCGAGGATTCATTCCTTGACTATCTTTTGAATTTTGAAATGAAGGTTGATGTTTTGGCTCCTAAGGAAGGCTCTATTGTTTTCCCTTATGAGCCAATTGTTAGAGTTGACGGGCCTATCATCGATTGTCAATTGATTGAAACTGCTCTTCTAAATTGTATAAATTTTCAAACGCTTGCTGCAACAAAAGCGATGCGAATTTCATCCGCTGCTAAGGGAAGAGCGGTTGCCGAGTTTGGGCTTCGCAGGGCTCAAGGGACAGGCTCGATGTGGGCTGCGAAAGCTTCCTATGTTGGCGGTTTTTCTTCAACGTCCAACGTTTTAGCAGGAAAAAAGTTTGGAATTCCAGTAAGTGGCACTCACGCTCATTCGTGGGTTATGTCCTTCGATAGCGAATTAGAAGCCTTTAGAAAATATGCTGAACTTTTTCCTAAGAACTGCACTCTTTTGATTGACACCTATTCAGTCGACGAAGGGATCAAAAATGCGATTATTGTCGCCCATGAAATGGAGGAAAAGGGCGAGAAGATGTCGGCAGTCAGAATCGATTCAGGCGATCTAACGTGGGAGAGCAGGAAGGTTAGAAAAAAGCTTGACGACGAGGGTCTTAACTACGTTGGAATAGTTCTTTCGAATGACTTGGACGAGTATAAAATTGAATCAATTTTAAATGAAGGAGCTCAAGTTAACGCCTTTGGCGTTGGAACTAAATTTGCTTGTTGCTATGACCAGCCAACTTTAGGTGGCGTTTACAAGCTTAACGCAGTCAAGGAGGCAAATGGCGACAAAGAAAGTTGGACGCCGAAGATGAAAGTTTCTGAGTCTCCTGAAAAAACAACTGTGCCAGGGATTTTAAACGTTAAGCGTTTTTATGATGAGGCAGGAAAAGTTGCGGGGGACATGGTGTATGACGAAGAGCAAGGAATAGTCGATTGCACGATTGTTGACCCTATCAATCACATAAAAAATAAGAAATTGTGTGGGATGCAAAGCAAGACGTTGCTGCGTCCTATAATGCGAGCAGGAAAAAGAATTGAAAGTTGGACAGTTGACGATGCGCGCAAGTGGGCGAATGCCTCCTATGACAATCTTGATTATTCGAGAAAGAGAAACCTCTATCCTCACATCTATCCTGTTGGACTTGAACTTAACTTAAGTCTAAAAAGAGATGATATGATTAAAAGATCATAAAGTTAGTTTTTTTCATTAGCCAAATCGAGTTTTTAAGGAGGAAAAGTGATAAGAATTTTGAGCGATTCTGTTTCGACTTCTGACTATTCTAACCTTGAGAATCTTGGCATAGATGTTGTAAGCTTGTCTGTTACTTATGATGAAAAAAACGAACTTGACACAGAGATGGACATGAAAGCTTTCAATGAGACTTTGGCTTCTAGAAGTGAAAATTTGCCAAGGTCGAGCCAACCTTCTTTGCTAAGCTTCGAAAAATATTTTAAAGAATGCGCCGAGGCGGGAGATAGCGTCGTTGGCGTTTTTATGTCAACTGTTCTCTCATCAACGCTCGATAACGCGAGGGCAGCGGCGAGAAACGTTAAGTCAAAATTCAAGGAATTCGAGTGCATGATAGTTGATTCTTTTGCAGCGTGCGGACCTCAATTGTTTTCTCTTGAAGACGCCAACGATGCAAGGCAGCAAGGCAAGAGTCTTTCTGATATTGCAAAGGCAGCAAAAGAGGGAGTTTTAAACTCCCGCATAATGTTTTGCCCGGAAGATCTAAATTTTTTAGTGAGCGGTGGCAGACTTTCCAAAGTTAGCGCTAAAGTTGCAAGCAAACTTAAGATTTTTCCTATCATAACGACGATTGATGGCAACGCTGAAGCTTTTTGGAAGGTTAGAAGCAAGAATAAGGCTCACGATAAAATGTTCGACGTTTTCGCTAGCGACGTTAAAGATTTTGGTCTTAAGCGCGTTATAGTTCAATATGCAGGAAAAAAGGGAGATGACCTCGAGAAATTTTTGAAAAGAGTGAAGGACTTTGTCGGTGACATCGAAGTTAAGGTTGAGTCTGTTAGCCCTGTCATCAGCGTGCATGCAGGACCTGCCATCGGGATTTCATACGAATGTTTTTCTCCGCTTAAGAACAGAGTGAACTCAACAAGTAAGCAATTAATTTATGAAATTTGATTTTTAGCTTTGAGCAAAAACTAACAGGAGATTTTAATGAGAAAGTGCAATTTAATAATAGACACAACTTGCGACCTTCCTAGCCAATGTATAGATGTTGAAGGTGTGATTTTAGTACGCGTCCCTTATTCAATCGATGGCGTTGGTTATGAAGACGACATGTTTTGCGAGCAAACGCCGCATGATTTCTATGAGAAAATGAGAGCTGGAAAATCCCCGATGACCTCGCAGCCTGCGATCCCAACTTTGACAAAAGCTTTTGAGGTCGCAGCAAAAACTGGCTTGCCTTCTGTCTATCTTTCTTTCACGAGCGCTTTGTCGGGAACTTATGATTCTGCGTGCATGGTCGCTAAAGAAATCAATGAAAAGAATAGCAAATCAGAAATTTTTGTTGTCGATTCAAAATTGCCCTCGATTGCAGAAGGCCTTTTGGTTTTGGAGGCGATAAACCAAATGAATGAGGGACTTAGCGCTCCAGAGATGGTTGAGTGGGCAGAGGAGACTAGATATTTCGTTGACGCGCTTTTCATGGTTGAGGATTTAGAAACTTTGAAAAGGGGAGGGAGAATTCCTTCAACGGCTGCTGTTGCTGGAGCCAAATTAGACGTAAAACCTCTTTTGACGCTTGATGCGGATGGGGGTTTGAAAGTTGCAGGAATTGCGCGCGGGCGCAAGAAAGGCATTCGCCAACTCGCCAACTACTTCGAAAAGCACTCAAACGTTGGAGCAGGGCAATGTGTTATCGTTGGAGATGCAGATTCAAAGAAGGACAACGACAAGCTTCGTGACATGCTTATAAAGCAAAACGAGGCGTTGATAACGATCCAATCAAATGTGGGGCCAGTTATTGGTTCGCACGTCGGTCCTGGTATGCTTGCATGTTGTTTTTGGGGGCAAGATAGAAGACAAAATATGTCGATTTCCGATCGCATAGCAAAAAAGGTCAAGTCTGGAAACTAAGTTATGGAAATTTGTGACTACAAACGCGATTTTATAGAGTTTATGGTTAGGAGCGGCGCTCTTAAATTTGGGGATTTCACGCTCAAAAGTGGCAGAAAATCTCCATATTTCATGAACGCAGGAGCCTACGTCAGCGGCTCTCAACTAAAAAAACTTGGTCAATTCTACGCAAGCGCAATAAATGAAACTTTTGGACTTGACTTCGATGTTATCTTTGGACCCGCTTACAAGGGTATTCCACTTTCAGTTATCACTTCGATTGCTATAAAAGACCTCTTTGATAAAGACGTTAGATATTGTTCAAACCGAAAAGAAGCAAAGGATCATGGCGAGGCGGGAGCTTTGCTTGGAAGCGAACTTAAAGATGGGGATCGCGTTTTGATCGTTGAGGATGTTACAACCTCGGGCAAGTCAATTGAAGAGACCTACCCAATTTTAAAATCGATCGCAAACGTTGATGTTATTGGGCTTGAGGTTTCGCTTAATAGGTGTGAGGTCGGAAAGGATAACT
The DNA here is from genome assembly GCA_963588595.1 of bacterium. Classification (GTDB taxonomy): domain Bacteria; phylum Actinomycetota; class Coriobacteriia; order Coriobacteriales; family Eggerthellaceae; genus Phoenicibacter. The sequence continues at coordinate 66,061 of CAVAIA010000054.1, forward strand.
CGACCACCGCTCTCGACGAGGTTGCTTCAATCTACAACATGAAAACCTCTGCAATAGTGACAATTTATGAAGTTATCGACTACCTTCACAATCGACCTATAGACGGTGAAGTTGTCATAGACGACAAAATTTTGAATGCTATGCAAAATTATCTTGCCAAGTATGGCGCTTCGCAATATTTTTCTAAATAGATTTGCGATAAAAAAGGTATAATAGTCAAGCGCGATTTTTCGCGAGGTCTTTAAAAGCCAGCGTGGCTCAATGGTAGAGCAACTGATTTGTAATCAGTGGGTTGCGGGTTCAATTCCTGTCGCTGGCTCCATGAAATCCCCAGTATAACAGCAATAAATTTAAAAAATAGAGAAATTAGACAACTTAAAAGAGTTGCCAAAAGTTGCCTAATTAAAAAATTAGTTGACTTTAAATGGCACTCCTTCATCAATCCAACCGCTCGCGATAAGTGCGTCTCTTTCGTTTGCGTCGGTTGTGAAGAGGTGCTCGCCGTTGCCTTTGGCGTTGTAGACTCGGTAAACGTCTTTTTGGTCGCCCGCATGAAAAGCGACACCGTCAAGTGCCCATCCAGCGAGAATACATTCTATGACTTCTAATAATGAAGTCGTTAAGAAGTGGTCGCCGTTGTTGTCATTGCGCAAGCGATAGACGCGCTCGCCGTCGCCCGACTTAAAGACGGCTCCTTCATATTGCCAGCCATTGTTAACTAGGTATTGCGCTTCGTTAACGTCAGCGGTGAATAGATGAAACCAATTAGAAGTGTTGGCTACCCTATAAACTCCATTTTCGACCGCCTCAATTTGTGAAGCGCCAAGCGTTGCGCCGTCGCTCGTCCAATGTAGGATACCGTCCCAAGGGTAGTCATAATAGGCGCAAATGTGGGACTCCCAGCCTGTGGAATCGCCCTCATTTCCATAAGCCGTGCCATTCTCACTAATGCTAAACTCTGCGAGAATGTCGCCCTGTGCGCTTCCGTATGCGCTGGTGCACATTGCTGTGTGGCAGGTTTCATTTAGATAGATATCACCGCGCTGCGCCGAAAAGTCCATACCCTTCCACTCAAACAGTCCACTTTTTAGGATGTTGTTTTTCATATTGCCTGTGTATGTTGCGTCGTGAACGTCAACGCCAACGGCTGACAATGCGCTAATGATTGCGCTTGAGCAGTCGCGGTCGCCAAGAGCAACGCTTACGCTGACGCCGTCGCCGAGGTCAACGGTCTCTTTAGTTCCATTGCCCCAGCGGTTGCCTTGCGTGTAGCCATGCGATGAGTGATTAACCAAGTGTTCCATCGTGCGGGCGAATGCCTCGCGTTGTGATAGCGTCATAGTTACTCACCGTCCTTGCTGACTTCGGGAAGTCCCGCAAGAGAGGTTAGTAATGACAACACGCCAGCGAGAAGCGTCGCAGAACCGACAGCTAACCAGTTAACATCGCCGAGCGCCGTCGCCGTTCCGATTGTCGCAACCGCCGTTTGCGCGATTGTCTTAATTGCGCGAACGAGCGCGCACTTTAACCATTCTTTGTTCATGTTCGAACTCCTTTCTAATTGTGGATTATTGGCATTTTCATCGCCTCATCGAAGAGGCGAGTTCCTGTGCCATTACCGCCTATTCGGTGGTAAGCAAGGTATACGTTTTCGAGGTGGTGTCTAGCGTCTGTTGTTAGTCCGTTGTCAGTGATTGCTTCTTTGTATATGTCGTTGAGCTCGCGCCAAAGCAAAGCACGCATACCAGCATTAAGAGCGTCCAGAGATTCTTTCTCTTGCTTGATTTTAGACTTGCTAAGACTAATGAGCGTTGCGACAAGAGCCGACGCGAGACTTGAGATAACGGCAGTCAGAACGCCAATTGTAATTGGGTTAAGCGTCATATACAAGCCTCCATCATGCGATGCCGACAACTTTAACAATGTAAAAATTGTTTACACTGTTAATTCCAGCCGCACAAGAACCATTCGAAACAACAGCGTTAAGATACCAGCCTTGTGGAGTTGTTCTTGTAATTTGGGTTTCGCTAATTAAGATTGTTTCCTCTAGACATTGCATGACTTCGCTGTTCGCCCTAAACGAACCCTGTAATGCAACATATTTATTATTCGGCGTGTCTATTTTAGTATAGAAGCGAGGACTGATGGCTGTATTATCGCATCCATAATTATAATAAATTTCAATATACTCAAAATTTGAAGCGCTCTCACTAAGCGTGATATCGGCGGTAGTGCCGGAAGCAGAAGAGTATAGAACGGTCTCACTCATAACTCCGCTTGTCTTGCCAGTGCCTCCGCGTTCGACGGGAAGAACGCCACTTGTGATGTCGCCTGCGTCATGTTCGTGAGCGAAATCTGTTATATCTGCTTTTGCGTGTTCATGCGCAAAGTCTGTAATCTCTGACTTTGTATGCGTGTGTCCCTCAAGAGAAACTGCCGTGTCGTCAACAGTTACTTTTGTTGGCGTTATTTTTAATATTGTTATGTGTTCTGTTGGGTTAATTATTCCCGTTCTCCAGCAGGACTTTAATTCAATGCTTGAAGAGTTTTGCGTGAAGAAAGAGCCTTCTGATGAGTATGAGCTCCTGTTTATAGAAGATGTCTCAATTTTTGTCCCGGTTTTACTTAGTTGAATAGCATTAGTGCGATATTCCATCGTTCCTGTAGTGTAACCAGCTCTCAATGTTAACTTTGTATTATGCGGTTCACTAGGCGTATCATTCGGAGTGTAGATATAAAATCCGCCATCTTTGTCATACGATAAATAACACTCGTCATTGCACAATTTGATAATGGATGAGTTTGAATTTTCGCCTAGAGATATCTCGTCATCCTCGAAATGAGCAAGACAAGTCTCGCCATCGCGAATATAGAAGCCGTTAGCGGCTATATAAGCGTTCTTGCCAAGAGTGCCTTCAGTTTGATTGCCAACTGTAATTCCGTCGTTTTCATCAATGCTGATGTAATTAGTTGCTACCTTCGAAGCGTCGTCTGCGCTTTGTTGTGTGCGGTCTCCGCTAGAAACAACGCTTGTTACAGTCATTTGCTTGGCGGTGCCTCCATTACAAGTGATTTGGACGGTGTCGCCTTCTTTGACACTAGGCGAGGTCTCAAGTTCGACGACGTTATCTCCCGGGTCGTCCTCGGTCGTGTCCTTAGTGATATCGCCTTGAATAACAACTTTCACTTTGCCGTCTGCGCTATCAGAAACCGCTGTGCCTTGGATAATTTGGACGTTCGGAGATGTTGAGGTTTCAAGTCTCTTGTTGCCGAATAGAGACGTTGCGAGGTCTATATCGCTTGCCATAATTGCTCCTTTCTATTCTGTATCTAGTGAATTTGCGCTCTTGAGCGTGAGTTTCATTGTCATGTGTTCGAGTTCGAGGTCAATGTCCTTAATCATTACGAGTTGTTGTCCGCTGTAAGGTTCGATGTCTTGCGTTAAGCCTCGAATATAGCCAACGTCGCCCGCGTGAACGGGCATATATTCTGTTGTTAACTCCCATTCCACGTTTTCGGTGCTGGCGTTGTCTAGGAGCGTTTGCGCCTTTTGGGTAAGCTCCGCAACACCTCCCGCAGGAGCTTCTGAAACGCTCTCAACCTTAGTCATAATGTAGCCACGCTCTCCATGCCCAAACCTACCACCATGCGAAGCGTAGCCATAAATGACGTCTGTTTTGTCTTCGGAGTTCGCGTTGTAATACACAGAACACTCTGTTGGCAACGAGAGATAGTCGCTTGAACGCGTTATCCCATCGCTCACAATCCCGCGCTCGTCAGTTACGTCAAGCGTAAAAACTGGCGTTCGCCTGTTAGGCAGAATATAGGGAGAAACTGTAAACGTTCCGTCGCCCTCAACATCAACGCGGTTGTTTGATTGGTTGCAAGCGTCGAAAAGACAACTTAAGTAACTTTCGCCACAACCATATACGACCGTTGAACCGTAATTATAGCCATTCATTGAACAATTCCGCCACGGACGACAAGTGTTTATCGAAATACGCTCTACCACATCTTGGAGGCTTGCCCCTTGATATACAACCCAGGGCCAGGGATGTTGTCTTAAATCCATCGCATACAACATACTCTCAAGACTAAGAGAGGTCTTGACTGAGCCTCCACTAAGCGAGACGTCGTCGTCGGTTGGCATGAATGTTCCGAGTATCGTTGAGTAGTTCCATTCTGGCACGCTTGCTCGAACTTGGATAAAGGCTTGTCGATATCTCGTTGCGTCGTAATAATCTAGCTTCGCTTGCACTCGCGTGTCGGTGTAATAACCCTCTGTAATTGACGCGCTCGATAAGTCCACACCTTCAAGTTCGCCTAATACGTCAGTTGCGTTTGCGGGTGCAAGTTGCAAGAATTGAAGTTCCCAAGTGTGTTTTAAATCGCTCCAATCGTAGCCGTTAATCTCTACGTTCATAATGATTCCTCCACATAGCTAATCGATATCTCGATTAAGTCATGCTCGAAGGTAAGCGACGCTTCCGTAACCGCAACAGGCGCAATGCGTCCCTTAGGTGAGCGATAAAGACAATGTCCAACCTCAAGCATACGTTCGACGCTCGCCGGCGTTGTTCCGTAATCTTCAAGGCGGTCTGGCACGATGTAGCCTTTGACGCTTGCGCTAACCTTTGTGTAATTCTTGCCGTCTTGCTGATTAGCAAGATATGAAACATAAGGATGAGCGCGACCAAGAAGTGTGTGCTCTTCGGCTTCCGCGCTAATGTTGCGCTCTTCGGTGAGCACGTCGTCTTTATTAAGCCATACAACAACGCCGTCCTCCTCGCCCCATGTGAAGCCGTGGAAAGGCTCTGCATTCGCCTTAATGACATCTGCACGAGCGCACCACTCCGACGCGTCCTCGTTCTCCCACAGACCTATTAGCGTCATGTCCTCGTTGCAAACAGGAATGAGCCAATTACCATCTTCCGACTTCGTGAGAGGGTATCTTTTACCCGCGCTTGTAATAAGCGTGAGGGTGTCATTTGACGGCGCAAAATACCACTTCTGCTGATTGCCCGCAATATTTGAATCTTTAAGCGTGAGAGGGTATTTATCCACATTGCCAGCACCATAAGTAACAGGAACCGACTGCGTGAGCTCCGTGTTGAACTTGCCCGCGAAGTCCGTGCCTATATTGAATTGAACCGACAGCGTGCTTCCGTCAGCTGGTATTGATTTCATATTGTCGAATACGACATCAAACGTGCTATTGTCTTCATCCTCTAGAGCCGTTATTGGCTCGATAAGAACCTCTTTGCCGTCGCAAGTTATGCTTGAAACATAGAACGAAAGAGGCAAAGGATAATCGCTGTCAAATATGAACCTCAAACCCTTAGTAGTCAGCGTCGCTCCTGTTAGTGTTATCGTCGGCAAATAATCGAAGTATAAGTTATTAGTTCCGATTGACGACTTAACGTTGCTATACTCGTCTGTTCCTTGAGTGCATATCTCGAATTGGTATTGTTTGCGAAGTGCCTTTGTCGCGTCCATGTCAGACTCGTTAAATGCTCGTGAATACCACCAATTAGGAGTTATTTGTCGCATGAGTGGCGTTTGCCATGCTTCATAATCCGACCAATCACTCCAAACACCTTTCGGTGTAAACGTTCGCGTGCGCCATCTAAGCCTATATGAGTTGCCGTTTTTAGTTGTCCAAGATTGAGGACAAGTTCCGCATAAATAGACTTCTCCGTCGGAATGTGAGGCTTGTAGGCTAGTGTTTGAGTTCTCTCCAATTGCCGATGTCCAGCCTTGAATATTCGGAACTGGCATTAACTCGTCGGTTAGCGTTGTCGGCAAGAGAGCCCATCTTAGCGCGTTGTCGTTATCGTGGTTAGTGAATAAGCGAACCCAATTATAAGAAGCGGGATTATTGCCGATGTTATCTAATGCAATATCCGTGTTGGCTGATGGATGTATACGAACAACTGGCAGACTTTGCCCTTCGATAACTGTAGTTGAGACCGTCTCTAACGTCCATGTCTGATTGCGCGTTGTATCTTCTGTCCAGCTTGTTACATAATCGCCACTTGCAGGCGTTCCTGTGCCAGCGTCAAGATAATAAATAGCAGAAGAGGTTGATGAGCCAACTCTCAGCTTCCAATTATCGCCATCCTTAATAAGAACCCATTTTTGATTGTTGGTGTCGTTATGAGCATAAGTGAGCTTGCCTTTGCCGTTATAATCGGCACCTCCGCCATTCTCAAGGTTATTATTCGTGTTCGACATTGTCCTAATCTCGTATACACCGCCCTCATGGATAACGTCTAGCGGGTCGAAGAGCCATTGTTGGTCAAGTCCGCTGTCTTTCGTCCATATTTGAACATTAGAGCCAGAGATGGGCTTATCGTCGCCCTCAACTTCCATGTAATAACCAGTATCAGTTCCCATCTGCAAGTAATATGACTGAAGCGTCTTATCGCCAATCGTCTTTGTCTGCGTTCCTTGTTCGATTGTCCATATTTGGTTTCTTAGTGAGAGGTAATCCCAGCAATGCACGTTTGCGCCTTTAGTTGGGGCTCCTCCTTGAACATCTGCACACTTGCCGTTCCATTTGCATATTAGATAAGCGGTGCCGTCATCGTTATAAAGTAGTTGAAATACTTGATTTGAGCCATAATTAAGCTGGCAAACCATAAGATTAGTGCCGTTAGCTCCACCTTTATCTTGGGCGTCCAGAACGAGGTCAGAGTCCACAAGATTGCGAAGAACATATAAGCCCTCGGGCAAGTCGTCTTTAATTGCCACGATTCATCCCTGCCTTTCGTTGTAGTTCGGTTAATCGATTATCAACAATAAGAGCTCCTGCGTCGTTGTCTATGATTGTTTGCGGGGCGTTTTGGTTGATTATGTCGCCAAGGTTAGCATCTAACCAGCGCGTTAAGTCTTTAGAATTGTTAGTTGCAGATAAAACCGCACTTGGAATGTTAACATTCTGGTTTACCATCGCTTTTACTGCTTTGTCAGACATACTAGTATTTAGCGTGTTAAGCGTTGCTTTTGCTAAATTTGCTGACGCTTTCACTGCCTCTTTTTGCTTATCTTCAATACCTTCAGCAAAACCGAGTGTAAAATATTCACCAAATCTTGCGGTCTCTTTTGACGGGGAATTGATGTTTAACGTGTCTTTAATTGCTTGTAGCGCATTCCTTGCTAAATTTTTTGCTTGTTCTATCGCACTCGACGCCCATGCACCAATCCCAGAAGCGAAACCTTGCGAGAAATTACTACCAGCGCTATTAGTATCAACGTTCAACTGGTTTTTTGAATTGTTTGCAACATCCCACGCTGCGCTTGCTGCATTGCCTCCATTGTCGCGGATACCTTGAGCGAAACGCTGTATGTCTTCCGAGCCAGTAATGCCATATTGCGAGCATAACGCTTGGAATTGCGAAACGCTCATTCCTGCCACGTTTGCACTCTGTGCGATAACTTCGCCCTGCCCGTTTCTAACAGAATTAGCAAAAGCGTTCATATCGTCTGTGCCACTAATTCCATATTCCGAGCATTTCTTTTTGAACTCATCCACGCTCATATTAGCCGTGACCGAGGCGGCAGCAACCGCTGGTTCTGCTCCGCTACTTAGAGCATTCGCAAACGCCGTGACGCTGTCAGTGCCTGTTATGCCATACTGGTCTTTTAGATTTTTAAATTCGTCTAGGCTTTTGCCAGCCGTCAGAGCACCTGCAACAACAACCGCTTCTTCCCCTGCTTGCAAGCCTTCAACAAATTTTTTAGTTGCGTCCTCGCCTGTAATACCATATTGATTACATAGATTTTTTAAATCTTCAGTTGACATTCCAAGTTGTTCAGAGAGTTGTTTGAACGTGTCCGAGGCTTGAAATGTTTGGTTGGTGAGTGTTTGCTGGTCTTGAGCCGTCTGATTAAGAGTTACGTCGTATTCAGAGATAACGCTCTTTTGCTGTTCGACCGCGTCTGTCGCTTTTTTGACCGACTCTTCAAGTGCCTGTGTCGTCATTGGATCCCATCCGTGATTTGACGAATTCCAATTGTCCAACGTTTTTTGTGCTTCAGCAAGTTTGTCTTCTGCGTCTTTTAACTTTTCAACTGCTTCTAGCCTTAATTTATAAGTTTCGCTGTATCTTTCTTGCAGAGCCTGTGCTTCCGCGTTTCTTTTCCATGCGTCTGTATTTTTTACAAGTTCATCTGTTGAAACCGATAATTTGCCAGTTGTTGCGTCTATAACGCTTACGCTGACGCCTGTTATATTGTTATATTCTTGAACTTTAGATGTTAATTTTGATTGCTCATCGGCTGTCAGCGTTTCTTTATCTGCAAGTTCTTTAATTTCCTTTGCCAAGTTGGTAACATAACCAGTATTAGCATTCAATTGTCCCCATGTTTCAGTTTGTGAGTTTGCAAAGTCAGATTGCTTTTGAATACACTCATCGACGCTATCTCTGACTTCTTCAAAAGATTTCGCATAAGCCGAAACTGAAGTAGATTGCGTTTCTGTTGCACCTGCCACCGCGTCTACTGAACTTAATAGTTTATCTTGAGAGTTTTTGAGATTATCAGAGCGTGTCTTTGCCTTTTCTTGAGCGTCAACAAGGTTACTAATAGCACTAACTAATGAAGATATACCAGCAACAACAAGCCCTGCCACTGTAGCCTTTAGAGCCGTGCTAAATGCCTTAGTTGCAACCGTGCCAGCCTTTGTTGCGACGGTGTGAGCCTTCATTGAGGCTGTCGCTGTTTGGATGTTTGGACCATAAGAAGTCCATGTTGAAGATTGCTTCACGGCTTCCACGTTAAGGCTTGCCATGTCAGTTGATACTTTTGTTAGCATTGAACCAACAAGAGAAAACGCACTTGAAGTTTTACTCATTACACTTAAGACGGGACCGAGCGCGACCGCCATTCCTGCAAAACCTAAAATTGTTTGTTGTTCTTCGGTTGACATTTCACTAAATGCCTTAGCACCGTTTTCAATTGCTGTAAATAATGGTTGCGCCGCGTCAATTGCTTCAAGCATAGCGTCCGCCAGTGGTCTGCCAATTTGTTCCGCGACTGCAACAACGCGATTTTTAAGCATTTCAAATTTCGCTGCTAAACTATCGTTTCTGTTTGCAACTTCATTATCGAGAGCAGAGTTTTGTTCCCATGCTGTGTTAGCCGTGCTAATTGCGTTTGCAAGCGTTTCTCCACCACCTGCGAGGCGTTTCATTACGTCTGTTTGACGTAGTGAAACTATGCCCAAATCATCGAGCATGACGCTCATGTTACCGCCTGTTTCAGTTGCGTCCTGCATACCTGTTAATACGGAGTTTAGAGCGGTCACGGGGTCATTTTTCCATGCTTCAGCAAATTGCTCCGCACTCATTCCAGCGGTCTGTGCCCATGTTTGCAAATTATTGTTATTAAGTGCGACCGCCTTGTCAATGTTTGACATGATTGTTGAAATTGCTGTGCCACCCATTTCGGCTTCAATACCTAAAGAAGATAGAGCCGTGGATAAGCCTA